>JBFLWJ010000023.1:19843-46222 GCA_040757835.1 Actinomycetota bacterium | reverse complement strand
CTTCGCATTCCTCGGCGCCGAGGAATGCGGGGGGTACGGTTCCGTCGCCCTCGCCGAGGCCTTCGAGGCCAACGGGCTGCGCGACAGCGTGCGCATCATCAACATCGAGGGAATAGGGTCGGGGGAGGGGTACTACATGGACGTCTGGGACCTCAATTACAAGAAAAACCGCCCCACGGTGGAAGCGCTGGACGCGGCCGCGTCCCTCCTCGACGTGGTGCTCGAACTGGGGGGCGCCGACCCCGGCACATCCGCATCCACCTTCTTCCTCTATCACATGCCGGCCGTTACCTGCGACTGGTCATGGTTCGAGCGGGACGCGCATCCCGACTTCCACTCGCCCAGCGACACCCCGGACAGGATAAACCAGGAGGGACTGCTGCGGGTGACCCAGGTCGTGGCCGTGGCCGCCTGGAAACTGGCAGACTGAACCAACGTCGCTCAGATGCTGTGGCGCAGCACGCGCTGCCTCTCGCTCTCCTCCATGCGCTCGATCCACTTGAAGGCGTGGCGGATCTCCTCGCCGTCAGGCAGGTTCTCCTCGCGCTTCCAGGCGAGGTTGAGGAAGTCCAGGCCCTTCTTCTCCACAACTTCCTTACAGAACAGCTCACCGATCTGATATTGCTGCAGCTTGAGGTCGAACCCCAGCATCCTCTCGATGAAGCGCTCCGCACCCGTCTTGGAATCGCGGCGGTGGCGGAACGCGATGCTCATCTCCTTGAAGGAGGGGATGATCTCCTTGCCCACCAGGTCCATAATGAGGTTGCTGTAGCCCTCCACCAGGGACATGAAGGCCTGGATGCGCGAGAGGATCTCGCGCTGCTCGGGGTTGTGGACGACGGAGATCAGCCCCCCCTGGTTGATGATCTCGTTCAGCTTGCCCGAGTCGCGAAGTTCGTGGGGCCGCAGGCGCATGCCCATCTCCTCCAGGCGCACGGACACGCTGGCGAAATAGCTCTCCATCAGCGAGCGGAGATAGTCCCTGATCCAAGGGTTGGCCGCGAACTCGAAGGCGTGGGTGACCTCGTGCAGGGTGATCCACAGCCGGAAGTCCTCTGGTACCAGCCGCAGTTTGCCCTCCGCCTTGAGCAGGTTGGGATAGACGATGTACAGCTTGCCTCCGTCCTCGGGGCGGGGAAGGCCCAGGTCGAACTGGCCGAGCACGCCGCGCGCCAGGTATCCGATGACCATGCCGAGTTGCGCGGTGAGCAGGCCGCGCGTGAAACCGCGGCCCGCGCGCAAGGGGCGCTTCCTGCGCTCCTCCAGCCTCTGCAGGGTCTTGCCGTAGCTCTCCGCCAGGGGCTCGAAGATGAGCTGGAAGCTCGCCAGGTTCGCCTCAATCCAATCCGGCCGGTCAAAGACGAGCAGCGGGCCCACGGGGCCCCCGGGATCGAGGCGGGAATACTCCCTCACCAGCTCCTCGCTGCGCCCCATCATGGCCTCGAGTTCGCGCTGCACATCCTCCGTGGCCACCGGCGCCGGCCCCTCCGACTGCGCTACCAGGACCGCGATGGCGCGGGCCTGCTCCCAGTCGACCATGCCCTCTCGACCGCCGCTGAACGCCTGCCCCAGCGAGCGCGCCAGGGGCATCCTGCGTACGATCCCCTCCACGAACTGGTTGATGCCCCGCAGGCTGCGGTCCCAGGGGTTCTCCTTCTCTTCCGCCACCATCATGCATCGACCTCCCGCACGGGAGGTGGTGTGCCGCCGGCTTCTTTGTGCGGGTAGAACACGATATCTTTTCACTCCCTCTCGCCCTCGCTCGCGAACGGACTTAAGTTTAGCACAGTCAGGATACGGGGACCCTGAGCCCGTGCTGCCGGCTCATCCCGCCGCCGCTCCCGGGAAAAGGGCCTTTTCCCGGTACTTGGTTGATTCGCCATCGCCAATAGTGACCATATCTGCCTGCCACTAATACCATGGTATTAGTGGCAGGTTTAAATACTACCTGTGAGGAATGGCGCTCTCAGCTGCCGCTGATGTACTTTCTAATCGTGCCATGAACTTTGAAAAAGGCCCCAAGCGGACACCGGGGAAATAGTGCCTCAAAGAAACAGACGTCATGGGCGAGCCGGTAACAGCAATAGTCGCAGCCCCCTTAAGTAGACGCAGTAGCATTCCCCTAGCACCATCCGAAGCCGACTAGCCGAGACAGCCATCTACCCCATATGCAATCGAATGCAGCCCAGACGCACTACTTATCATGACCCTCGCCCATGACGTTTTTCACAACAACTATCGCAGTTTTTTCGCAGCAGACATCGCGGCAATAATCGCAGCATTTTCACCACATCATCGCAGCAGTATCGAAAACAGAGGTATCCCCTTAATCCCCATAGGAGTCCGCATTAGCGGAAGGTCCCGTCCCCCCTGCGGGACCTTTTCCGTTTTCCCTCGGCTTTCCGCCTCCCCCCGCGCATACGTCCGTGCAGAGGAAAATACTGTTGCGCCGCGAAAGGCACTTGAGTAACCTTTTGGAGAAGGAGGTGGAGAGCAATGCCTGGAGGAGACGATTGTCCCGTCTGCGGCTTGCCGCGCTCCCTCAACCGCAAGCTGGTCTGGACCACCGACGGAGGCATCTATTTCCAGGCCAGGCGATCGGAACGGCTCATCTTCCTCGAGGAAGAGGACATAGGTGCCCTGCTGGAAGAGGGCGTGAAGCTCCACGGCGACAAGCTCCTCGAGACCCTGCGCGAGCGGCGCCGCGCATTCACCCGCGAGGAGGTCGCGTCCCAGATAACTGGCCTGCGCCGTATCCTGCTGCGCCACTGGCCGCTGGCCAGGCGCATGGTCAGGTCCTCCTTCCTCGAAGCCGCCTTCTTCGGCTGCGGTAACATCGTCATCACCCGGCTGAAGCCGCGCAAGGAGTTGGTGGTCAAGGCCCGCCATCCCTACCACCCCCACCTCATGGCCGGGGACATATGGGGGTTCTGGGAGGGGTTCTTCGGGGTGGAAGCCCTGCTCTCGCTGAGCCCCGCATCGGAACACGAGTGGGATATCACCGTAAGGACGGCGGAAAGGAAGCGCCGGAGGGTCACCCGCGAGAAGACCCCCCGCCGCCCCAAGCGCGATTACAGCCTGGAGGTGTGCGAGAAGTGCCACCTCCCCCTCTTTCCCTGGCAGCTGCGGTGGGATGCCGAGCTGGGCACCATCTACGAAGCGGGTACCCACCGGCACATGATGGTCACCTCGGCGGCCGGGTGGCAGCAGGTGATCGACGAGGTCAATGGGGGCGGGGAGAGCGTCTTCCCTCCCGCGGTGGGAGCTGCCCTGGCCGCCGCGTCGGCGGCGGAATACCGCCAGCTCAAGGGCGACAACTACAAGACCGCTTACCGCCATTTCTTCCTCAGCCTCCCCTTCCTGGGATGGGGAAAACCGGCCAGGGTGACGCGCAGGCCTTTCCTCATCGAGGCGGAGATCGAGGGAGTGCCGTTCCCGCAGCTCCTGGCCTGGAAGATCGCCGGCGTCTTCGAGGCCCTGGAGCGCGAGCCTGCGGACATCAAGCACCTCAAGATAAGAGACGGTACCTGGAAGTATCTCATCGGCCCGCGCCTGGACGGGGTCTTTCTGGAGATCCGGCGCATGCTGCCCGAGGAGGGACGCTTTTTTCTACCGTTCTGAGGGGGGAAAGATGGACGAGATCATCCATGTCGCGGGACCGGTCGAGAACTGCTACCTGGTCAGGGGAGAGCACTGCTATCTAGTGGACACCATGAACCCCAGGGCCCGCGCCAGGCTGGACAGGGCCATGGGCGCAAACGGGGTAAGGCCCCGGGACCTCACCCACATCCTCGTCACCCACTATCACTTCGACCACACCGGCAGCCTGGCGGACCTTAAGGGTGCGAGCGGGGCGGTGATCGTCGCGGGGGCCGCCGACGTCCCCTATATCCAGGGCGAAGTCCCCCCACAGGCCGGGAGCGACCTCAACCGCATAGGCCGCCTGCTGCGAAGACTGCCGGAGTCCTGGATCAAGAGCTACCAGAAATGCGACGCGGCGGAGGTGGATGTTGCCCTTACCGGCGGAGAGGTCCTGGAGGAACTGGGGCTGGAGGTCATCGCGCTCCCCGGCCACACCAGGGGCGGCATGGGGTTTCTGGACCGCCCCAACCGCCGCTGTTTCGTCGGGGACATGGTCTCCAATTACTTCGGGCGCGTCGGCCCTCCTACCATCTCCGCCAGTTACAGCCTGGAGGAGATAGAGGCCAGCATGCGCGAACTGGTCGAGCTTGACCTTGACTACATGTACCCGGGACACGGCAGGATCATCGGTCCGGGTGCTTCCGGTCTGGTGGCCGCATTCATAAAGAAGCGGTTCGGCTGAGAGGGCCTCGCGGCGGCGCTCAGATCGCGGGTTTGTCCGGCTTGATGCTCTCCCTGTCCTTGAGCACCACGCCCCTCTCCAGCGCCCACAGGACGGCATTGGTGCGGTCCACCACCCCGATCTTGCGGAAGATGTTGCGGATGTGGACCTTGACCGTGTGCTCGCTGATGAAGAGGATGTCGGCTATCTGGCGGTTGCTGTAGCCGCGGGTCATGAGCTTGATGACGTCCACCTCGCGCTGGGACAGCTCCTCGAGCCCCTCCTCCTTCTTCTTCCTGCGGGCGGAGGGTTCGGTGATCTCCTCGATGAGCTTGCGCGCCACGGAGGTCGAGATGAGGGATTCGCCCTTGGCCGCCGCGCGCACCGCTTTTACCAGCTCCTCCTTGGCCGCGTCCTTGATCACGTAGCCTATGGCGCCGGCCTTGATGGCCTGTTTCGCCAGCTGCTCGTCGTCGTACACGGTCAGGGTGATGGCCTCGATCTCCGGGTAAACCGATTTCACGCTCCTTATGAGCTCGATGCCGTTCATCCCCGGGAGCTGGATATCCACGATGATCACATCAACCGGAAACCTGACGATCTTTTCCAGGGCCTCCTCGGCGCTGCGGGCCACGGTGACGATCTTTATTCCGCCCTGCTTCTCCAGGATACGGATGAGCCCCTCGAGCACCACCTCGTGGTCGTCGACGAGCATGACGTTGATGGGCGGGTTTCCTTCTGCGGTCATCTTCCTCCGCCTCCCGCGATGGTCGGTATCCTCACCGTGATGCGCGTGCCCATGCCCGGCAGCGATCTTATTGCCAGCTCCCCTCCCAGCAGCTCCACCCGCTCCCGCATCGCCAGCAACCCAAGATGCTCTCCACTCTCCTGCTCGGCCGCCAGGGCTTGCGGGTCGAAGCCGATGCCGTCGTCCTCCACGATGAGGATGAGGTCGCCCTGTTGGGCCTCCGTCCTGATCTTGACGGATTCCGCCCTGGAATGCTTGCGCACGTTGGTCAGCTCCTCCTGCAGGATGCGGAAGATGGCGAGTTCCACCGAGGTGGGTATGGACTCCAGGCCCTTGAGGTCGACGGTGGTGCTGATGGCGTACTCCTCCTCGAACTGCTCCGCGTAGCGGGTCAGGGTCTCCCGTAACCCCAGGATATCCAGGGAAGTCGGCCTGAGATTGGCCATTATCTCGCGCAGCTCGCGCAGGCACTGCTTCGCGCGCTGCTGCACCTCCTCGATCTCGTCCACGGCCAGGCGCGGGTCTTCTTTGAGAAAATCCAGGGCAAAGCCCGCCGTGTAGATGATCTTCAGGAGGGACTGTGCCACGGAATCGTGCAGCTCCCGCGCGATGCGCGCCCTCTCCTCCTCGTGGGCGGTGTTGACGCGCGACATAAGATGGTCCATGACCCTGCGTTTCGCCCCCACCTCGCGGTAGAGGCGGGTGTTCTCCAGGGCCAGGCCCACCGTATCGGCATACAGGGACAGGGTCTCCAGGTCCCTTTCCCCTATCTCCGGTCTTCGTGTGTCGCTCTCTATGTATAGCAATCCCTGCGGGGAACCGGAGGGATTGACGGGGACGAGCACGAACTTTGACCCGGTCTCCGGGGCGATGAAGGCTACACGTTCACCGGCCTGCGCATGCGCGGTCTTCACCGCCGCTCCGAAGAACGCCTGCGCCTCGATGCTCCCGGACATGGGAGAGATGGGGTATTGCCGCTTCTCCTCCAGCACCCTCTCGCCCCAGGTGGGATCGAGGCGGTCCATGGCCGCGAGCGGGATGAGCATCTCGTGCTCGTAGATGAAGAAGACGGCGCGGCGGTATGCAAGCACACCGCAGGCGCCCTCGACCAGCGATTGCACCAGCACCTTGCGGTCCTGGGTCTTGCGGATGCGGTCGAGGAGGCCGTTGAAGTCCTTGACCGCCTCCTGGCGCTGCTTCATGTACGCGTGTGCCACTATGTTCGCGGCCACGAAGTTCGTCTCCCAGACTATCTCCGCGGCCTTCAGCTTCTCCTCCGGCGGGTAGCCGGCCTCGTCCCAGCAACGCTTGATCCATTTCCACGCGATCTCGCTTCCCACCTGAAAGGCGCGGAGGATGTCGACCAGCTCGAAGTCCTGCAGGTCCGCCCAGTCGATGTTCTCCACCCTGACCTCTCCCTCCTCCAGCTGGCGCAGGAGGACGAGACAGGCCCTGCGCCCGACCTTGCGCAGCATGGCGTGGGACTCCACCGGCAGCCGCATGAAGGAGGGGACGATGTTTAGCAGCCGCTGCACGATCTCCTCGACGATGTCCTCGAGGGAAGCCCGCATAAGCTCCAGGGCGTTGGAGAACATGGGGATCGAGCCACCAACCTTCAGATCACGTTCACTCACTCTACCGTGAAGTATATCAATTTCTGGTTGTTGTCCACGAAGGACTCCTGCGGCACCGGGTTGACCTTGATCTCTAGGATGTTGCGCACCCTTCCGGCGGTGGGGCGCAGGCCGCCTATCTGGACCTGCAGTGTCTCACCGGGAGCGAGGGTGGGGATGGTCTGCTCCTGCCGCACCGGGGCGGGATCGGTCTCCGTATACAAGCTGACCGTCACGACCACGTTCAGCTCGGCGCGGTTGCCCTGGTTCTCGATGCTGATGGTCAGGTTCAATTCCTCGGTCGGAGGCAGGCGGTGGATGGTCTCCCCGCCCTCCTCGTCCAGCGTCCCCTCGGGATCCAGGACCACCGTGCCGATGGCCACGCCATGTACCTCCGTCCCCCTGAGGGCGACCAGGAATGCCCGCACCCTCTCGTAAGCAGCCTGCTCCCAAGATGCCAGCCAGATGGAATCGCCGAGGGGGGCAATCTCCTGGACGCCGCTCTCGTCGAGGGCCTCGGTGACCGCCCGCTTATAGAAGCGGTAGTTGCCGTCCGAATACATTATCTCCTGCATGTCAGCGGCGATGCTCCTGGCATAGACCTCCAGGTCCATGGCCGTGAGCGAATTGATGAGGTCGGAACGGTAGGTCTTCATGGCGCGGTAGCGCTGTTCGAGGCAGATAAGCAGGGCGGCATGGGTCGTCTCCAGGCCCTTGGGGACCTCCAGCACCTCCGCCTGGTCCAGCAGTTCGAGACATGACTGCTCGATGCCCTTGAGCTGGTCGTTGAGGACATCCGGGTTCGCTATCAGCTGGGCCAGCGTCGAATGGATCGTGTACCAGCTCTGTCCGACGCTCGTCGAGGCATCGACCACGGGCCTGACCCGGTTGATGTACTCGGTCAGCGCCGAGGAGTCGACCTCCTCGCCGCCACCGCCGCAGGTCATGTTGAATATCCAGCATCCGAGCAGGAGGACCACCACGGCGATGATGATGGCCGGAGCGGGGTTCCTCCGCCGCTTGGAAAACCGGGGGGACCTTACCTGTGCATACAACCTGTTACCACTCCATCGCTCCGCTCGGACCGCCACCGCCACTCAAAGGTTTTTTCAATCTAACCTCTCCTCATTCCTTCGCATTGGACGCAGTGCGCCCCGTTATGGGGCCACGGCATGCCGCGCCCGCCTTGCAGCCGCGACGCGATGACGGTAATAAAGGGACGGCTCCAGAGCCGTCCCTTTTGCACCTGGTGGGCGAGGCGGGACTCGAACCCGCATGCCCATACGAGCACTGGACCCTGAACCCAGCGCGTCTACCAATTCCGCCACTCGCCCGGGATGACCTCGAACCCGTGTCCAGGCGGAGATTATTATACCAGAGTTTCGGCCTGCCCTGGGCGGATATGCTCCCCCAGCAAGGCCGGGCCGAAACGCCACACCGGCCGTCTCGGTATAGCCGAGGGAGAGCTTATCCCAGGGTCCACGCGACTCCTCGTCCGCCAGCGCCAGGAGTTCCTCGAGGGCGGGCGGCTCGCAGTCCGAGCTGCAGCAGATGTGGGCTGCGCTGGACTCCCGCGCGGCGAAGTATCCATCGAGATGGAAGCCGTTAGTCCGCATGTTCAAGGCTCCTGCACTCCGTGGAGACCCAGAACCCGCCAACATTATAACCGCTCGGCCATGAGCGGGTGTGCGGCGCCGCGGCTGCCGCCGGGACCTCGCCGCACCGGGGGCCAGTAAGGTCCCCTGCGATACGGAGGTGGGGTCGTGATATGCTGGGAACAGCCGAAGGGAGGATGAGATGGAGATCGCCAGGTTTCAGGAACTGATTGCCGGGATCTACCTGGAGAAGGACAGCAGGCGGGGCGCCTGGGGGACTTTCGGGTGGCTGGTCGAGGAGATGGGAGAACTCTCTCGCGCCATGCGGGACGGAGACCGCGGTTCCCTGCGCGAGGAGTTCGCCGATGTGTTCGCCTGGCTGGTAAGCCTGGCCAACCTGCACCGGGTAGACCTCGGGGAAGCGGTGATGAAATACTCCGGCGGCTGCCCGAAGTGCCGGGAAACGCCCTGCTCGTGCAGGGAGTGACCGGGAGGCGTGGTCAGGACGTCCCGCTCGGCCAGGCCTCGATGATGAAGCTGCCCTTCTCGCTGAGTTCCCACGCCACCTCGGCGTCCTTCCCCGTGGCCAGCTCGTAGATGCCTTTCATGACGCCGACGAGGAAGAGGTGCAGGCACGCGTTCTCTATCCGCAGGGTGAGACGGCCCCCGCTCCAGGTCATCTCCCGCAGGTTGCCCAGGCCCCGCAGCGCCAGGTGAGCGCGGAGCCCCTCCTCCGAGGAGGCCTCCTCGAGGGAATAGAAGTCCGTCTTGACGAAACGGCGCTGCGCCTCGATCACCGTCTCCGAGACGGTGTCGCCCAGCTCTTTCTCCAGCAGCTCGATGACCGCCTCAAGCGCTGCCGGACCCAGCATGGCCTTACGGTGACCGCTGGTCCGGCTCACCACCGTGCCGCTTCCCAGGTCCCACCGGTACGCGGACAGGTACTTCGGGCCCCCGCAGGCGGGGCATCTCTCTATCTCCAGGTCACCGGGCCTGTACGTGTAGCGTGTTCCGTTCAACTCCTCCTGGAGCTCAAGGGGATGGCTCGAGATGCTTGCGGTCACCTCGTAGACGTCCGGTGCCACCTCCCTGTAGCTCATCTTCACCTCGCGCGGGTCGATGGCATTCACCGCCCCCGCCATGTCGCCGCAGAAGAGCGGCAGGGAATAAGGGTTCTCCACGCGATAGGTGATGTAATCGTTCCTGCCGTGGATGCGGCGGACAACCCCGAGCCTGATCCTGCCGTAGCCCATGACGCCGCCGAGCCTGCTCACGTGGTACGCGACCAGCCTGACTCCGACCAGCCTCACTATGCTCTTGACCCCGGTGAGCAGCAGGTGGTCGATGAAGTCCAGGGTCGCCTTGCGCTTGGCCTCTATGAGGAGGTGTTCGATGGAGTGGCCGATGATCTCCTCGAGATTTCGGTAGGTGGCGTTGATGTTCTCACATTCGATGAAGATCATGCGGTGATGCGGGTTCTTCCTCTGCACGATGGTGCCGTTGCCAAGCCAGCGGTGCTCCCTGACCAGCTTCTTTGGTGCCCCACACCGCTTGCACAATCCATTTTCGGACATCTGTGCTGCCTCTGTTCGTTTCCTGACAGTTCTCTTTCCCGCGCCGCGCCTCACCGCCGCATAATAACTATCGACGCCATGCGAAAGCTACTGAACATGGTCCGTGCGAAACGGAGGGGCGTGACAGGAGCGGTGTCTAGCGGGTCCTCCATGAGGACATACTGCAGGGGCCGGCCCGTCCGGGGGGGCGCAGCCCGATATGCGCCCGGCGTCTCAAGCGGTGGAACGTACCTCAACCGTTAGGTCTCCGTCGTCCGCTGTTTCCCACTCCACGGCGCTGTCGCGACCGGTTACCAGCTCGAAAATACCCTGTACCAGGCCTACCAGGACCGGGACCAGGCAGGGGTTTTCCAGCTCGAAGCGGATGCCGTCCTGCCTCCAGGCTATCTCTCTCAGGTTGCCCATGCCGCGCAGGGCGAGGGCCTCGCGCAGGCTCTCCTGGGACCTGGCCTCCTCTATGGAATAGAAGCCGGCGCGAACGAAGCGGCGCTGGGCTTCCACGACCACCCGTGGGATGGTATCTCCGAGTTCCTTCTCCAGCTCATCGATGACGGCATCGAGAGAGGCCGGTCCGATGGCTATCATGCGGTGGCCACTGGACCGGCTGACGATCACGCCACGGTCGGTGTGCCACTTGTAGTTGGAGAGAGGCTGGGGACCGCCACAGCCGGGACAGGGTTCGAACTCGATATCGCCCGGCTTACGCGCATACTCCCTCGTCTGCAACCTCTCCTGCAACTCGAGGGGATGTGGGGTGATATTGCCGGTGATCATATATTCATCGGGCCCGACCAGCTCGCTGGTGACCCCGACCTCGCGGCGGTCAACGGCGTTGAAGGTGCCGACGATATCCCCGCCGAAGAGCGGGACGGAATATAGCTCCCTGCAGCGTATGGCCACGTAGTCTCCCTTGCCGTGCACTCGGCGGATGGAATCCAGCCTGACGTTGCCGAACCCCATCACCATGGCCAGGCCGGTCACGTTGTTCACCACCGGCCTCACCCCGACCACCCTAACTATGGCCTTTACCACGCCGGGCAGCATGTGATCTACAAAATCGAAGGTCGCTCTGCGCTTGGCCTCTATGACGATGCGCTCTATGGACATGCCGATGATCTCCTCGACTCCCCGGAAAGTCGACTGGATGTTCTCGTTCTCGATGAAGATCATGCGGTGGTCGGGGTTCTCGCGCTGCACGATGGTGCCGTTGTCGAGCCAGGCGTGCTCTCTTACGAAGCGCCTGGGGACGCCGCATTCCTTACACAGCTTTATCTTGCTCATATGACCCCCTTTTTATGGATATGGCCCCCCTTATTATCATCAAGGGACGCTACCGGGCACTTCTTCGCCAGGCATCCTTATTCCTTCTATCGACATGGTATATCTTTACTTAATAAACAAGCCGCCCGCCCGGGTGTCGTCTATACAAACCCCTCGGCCCGGGACGTCGCGGCGTTCGGGCTTCACCGTCTGCGCAACCGTGCATAGAGGCAGCAGATAAGCAAGCCTCCCGCTCGGGTGTCGCCTATATAAACCCCCCTTCCCGAGATCCGGGAGTCGATCCGAAGCGAGACCGAGCATAGAGATGGTGTAAGTTAAGTACCCCGCTCGGGTGTCGCCTATATAAACCCCTCAGCCCGGGACGTCGCGGCGTTCGGGCTCCTCCATCTGTGTAACCACCAGCCCGAGAACTACCAGGTCGGTCTCCGCGAGGCTTTGCGAGCGGGACCGTTACCTGGAGGCTCGGGCCGGATATACGCCTTAGCCCGAACGCCTATACGCCCCGGGTAATCAATAATAGATCCAATCGAAGCGGGAGCGCCGGTCAGCCCAATCCGCGAAGCGCTCCAGCAGCGGGCGCCGCCATCCCCAGGGCAACCGCTCCGCCTCGATGAGCGCGTCCAGCGCCCTCGCCAAGGCTTCGCCGCCCCTGCCGCCCTCGTAGAGGCGGGAATAGAGCTCGGTCAGGGGGTAGAACTTCTCCTTTACGAAGGCATATGCGGGCGCCCGGAAAGCCGGGCTGTCCAGGGCGCTTCGGCCGTCGAAGATGGTATCCACGTGGCGCCCGGAGAGATATCCTTTCTCCTCGCAATAGGAGTACAGGCGGGTGTTGGGGTAGGGATGGTAGGTGGATACCTGCATGCAGTGGGGGCGCGCGCGGGCGTTTATCTTGATGGAGTCCAGGAGGGCCGGCAGGTCCTCGTCCGGCAGCGAGGTCATATTGGTGGAGACGGTCTTGATACCGTACTCCCTGCACAGGTGGAAGGCACGCACGATATCGTCATTGGACATGTGGCGCCGCAGCACTCTGCCCCTTATCTCTTCGTTGCCGCTCTCTATGCCCATGCATATGACCGAGCAGCCGGCCTCCGCGAAGAGCCTCACCGTCTCCTCGTCCAGCACGTTCACGCGCGAGTTGCAGATGAAGGGCAGATCCACCTCGGCGCGGTAGCGCGTGGCCAGTTCCCGGAACCACTCGCGGTCGACGGTGAGGATATCGTCGTCGAAGCGGATGTAGCGCAGCTTTCCCCCGTGGTCGGCCGCGATTATCTCGTGTACCTCGCGCATGACGTTCTCAACGCTGCGGAAGCGCACGTATCTCTTGCGGTTTGGATAGATGCTGCGCTGCACGTGGTTGGAACAGTAGGTGCAGCTGTAGGGGCAACCCCGGGAGGCCATGAGCGTCCCGCGTTCGTGCTGCTGTTCGCAGAAATCGTCCGGGTCGAAGACGTCCCGGTCGGGAAAGGGCAGGGTGTCCAGGTCCTCCACGAGTGGGCGCACCGGGTTGCGCCTGATGTCTTTTCCGGCGCGCACCCACACGGAAGCGATACGTGAGGGGTCGCGGCCCTCCTCCAGGGCTGCGCAGAGTTCGGCCAGGGCTTCCTCTCCCTCGCCCAGGCAGACAGCGTCCAGGGGGGCCTCATCCAGCGCGCCCCGGGGATCGAGGGTGGGGTGGGCCCCGCCGCATATGGTAAATATATCCATTTCAGACCTGATCCACTCCAGCCACTTGCGCACGTGGGGGAACATGTGCGTGGTACTGGAGACGGCCAGGAGGTCCGGCGCCTCCCGTGCTACCCGGCCCAACAGCTCGTCGCGGGCGGGGGGACGCACCAGGTGGATGAGGGAGGTGCGGTGTCCCTCCTGTTTCAGGTAAGCCGAGAGATATCCTATCCCCAGGTAGATACGGCCCTCGGGCAGAAAGCGCTCCTCGTCATACGCGAAATAGTCCGGGTAGAGGAAGGTGATCTTGAGCCCCAAGTCCTCCCTCCTTACGGCGGATAGTCGGAGCGCCGGCAGTTCATGAGGAAACGCCCCATCTTGTCCCCCAGGGCATGGAGCCTGGAGGTGGTGAAGAGAAGGGGGTTGACGAAGTAGGGGTTGTTGCCGTAACGGATGGCCAGGGTCCCCTGGCGGAAGTAGCGGCGGTAGTAGCGGTCCAGGATTTGGGAGTAACCGTCCAGGACGCCCTCATCGCCGCCGTGCATGGCCGCGGCCAGGGTCTCTCCCGCCCACCGCCCGCTCTCCAGCGCATAGGTGATCCCCTCGCCGCTGATGGGGTTGGTGAGGGAGGCCGCGTCTCCCACCAGCAGTACGTTGAGGTGCCTGGGGAAGGAGCCGCCCATGCCCACCCTCAGCAGGGCCCCACGCAGCCGGCCCAGGGGCTCTGCGTCGCGCAGCTTGGCGGCGGCATGGCGGGTGCGCTTCTGGAAGTCGTCGAATACGCGGTTGAGGTTTATCCTGCGCTTGCTGCGCGCGTAGAGCATGAAGCCCACCCCGACATTGGCCGTGGCTTCATCGACGGGAAAGATCCACCCGCAGCTCGGCATGATGGCGTCCTCGGGGTAGATCTCCAGGTAGTCGGAGATATCGCGCACACCGTTCATGTAGCACCTCACGGACACACCCAAGTACAGGGGGTCGTCGCGAAGAAGGCCCAGTTCCCTGCCGATGAGCGATGAGGGCCCGTCGGCGCCCACTATGAATCGGCCCTCCAGCTCGATCCTCTCGCCGCCGCGTTCGGCGGTGACGCCGGGCACGCGCCCGCCGCGGTGCGGCAGGACTCCGGTCACCCGGCAGTCCGGCATGAACTCGGCGCCCAGCGCGCGGGCCCTTGCGAGCAAGATGCTGTCGAGGTCGCGGCGGGGGACGACGTAACCGTGGTCGGGATAGCGGCTCCCCATGGGGTAGAGCACCTCGGTAAGCCCGCCGTGCGTGGCGTAGAAACGTATGCCCCGGGTGCGCTTGAAACGTCCCTCCAGCTCCTCGCGCAGGCCGAGACGGTAGAGGGCGTGCACCGCCCGGGGGGCGATACCGTCTCCGCAGGTCTTGTCCCGGGGAAACGTCTCCTTGTCCACGAGGAGTACGCGGAAGCCCCGCTCCGCCAGGGCGCAGGCGGTGGAGCTGCCGCCAGGGCCGGCGCCGACGATGACCGCGTCATAGCGCTCTTTCATGGCGTCGATTATAGCACGGGGCATGCGGGCGGAAGGCGGTACGTCAGGGCGCGCGGCCGATGAAGATGCGCACGGTGTAGCCGGCATCGACCATGGCCCCGGGCAGGGGGACCTGGTCGACGACCCTTCCCACCTCTGTGGGGTCGGTGGTGTCCTGGGGGATGGTCTGAAAACTGAGGCCCGCCGCTGTGAGGATGTCCTTGGCGTCCTCCTCCAGCTCGCCCCTGACCTCCGGGACCTCCACCGCCGCGGGCCCGCTGCTCACCCAGATGGTGACGACGCTGCCCTCCAGCGCCCTCTGATTGGCGAGGGGGCTCTGGCGGATGATGTACCCCTCGTCCACCTCCGAGTTCGCTTCCTCCACCACCTCCACCTGGAAGCCGGCGCCCCGCAGCTCTTCCTCGGCGTCCTCCCGCGCCTCCCCCACGACGTCGGGCACGGCGACTTTCTTCTGCTCCACCCCCACCTCCAGCTTCACGCTGGTGCTGGGGGTGATCAACTGCCCGCCGCTGGGGTCCTGGGAGAGGACGATGTTGGTCTCGTCCTCGTCGTCTGTGGGCACGTTCTGGATCTCGATGACGGAGATGCCCAAAGCCTTCAGGGTGTTCTCGGCCTCGGTGCGGGACAGGCCTTCGACATCGGGCATCCTCAATTCCCGGCTCACCGTGATGTTGACCGGCTCGCCCTCGGCGAGTATGGTCCCCCATTCCGGGTCCTGGGAGATGACCACGCCGGCTTCCTCTCCCTCCTCCTCGATGTACTGGTCTTCCACCTCGCCCAGCTTCAACCCCAGGCCCTCCAGGGTGCCGATGGCCTGCTGCTCGGTCATCCCCTGCAGGTTAGGCACCTCGACCTTGCCGCCCCCGCCCCCCAGGACCAGCGCCAGGACGATGCCGGTGGTTATGAGGGCGGCGGCGATACCCCCCACGATCCAGGGCCACTTGCGGCTGCCCAGCGCCGCGGGGGCGGCCACCGCCGCTGCGCCGTAGGCGGCGTCCGGCAGGAGGGGTGTCGCGGAAACCGGCATACCCTCCAGGAAGCGGAGGAGGTCGGCCTTCATCTCCTGGGCGTTCTGGAAACGGTTGGCGGGGTTCTTCGACATGGCCTTCATCACGATGGCCTCGAGGGTCGTGGGGATCTCGGGGTCAACGACCGTGGGGGGCATGGGGTCTTCCCTTACCTGCTTGTAGGTGATGGTCACCGGGTTGGGGTCGTCGAAGGGCACCTGGCCGGTGAGCATCTCGTAGAGGACGATGCCCAGGGAGTAGATGTCCGATCTCCCGTCCACTGCCAGGCCCTGGGCCTGCTCGGGCGAGATATACTGGGGCGTGCCCATGACCATGCCCGTCTGGGTGATGCCCCCGCCGTTACCCTCGCGGGCGATGCCGAAATCCATCACCTTGACCTGCCCGATGTTGGTGATGAAGATGTTATGGGGCTTGATGTCGCGGTGCACCAGGTTGCCGCGGTGCGCGAACTGCAGCGCGGCGCACACCTCGGCCGCGATCTCCGCCGCCCGCTCGGGCAGCAGGCGGCCCTCGGTGCGCAGGATCTCCTTGAGGTCCCTGCCCTCCACGTACTCCATGACGATGTAGTAGAGGTCGCCCTCGTTTCCCCAGTCGTAGATGTTCACGATGTTGGGGTGGTTGAGGTTCGCCGCCGACTGGGCTTCCTGGCGGAACCTCTGGATGAAGGCCGGATCGGCGGCGTACTGCGCGTGCAGCAGTTTGACGGCGACTTCCCGGCCGAGGAGCTGGTCGTCGGCGAGGTACACGTCGGCCATCCCTCCGCTGCCCAGTTTCTCCTTCAGGCGATAGCGCTGGTTGAAGACCTTTCCCAGCATCGGACCCCCTTCAATTCGCTGACGCCCGTCGTGCCCGAGGCCGGCGGTCCTCCACCTCCGCGCCCCCCCTCCGGCCGCGGCGCGGCGCCGGGGTGTCCCGGCAAGCGGCGGCACGGTGTTCCGCGGTCCTGGTATCGGCCTCGGTCATCGGGTCATCCGAATACTTCAATAGGCTCCGCTACAACTCCTCCCATGCGGCCAGACCGGCCGCTGGACAATATTTTGAAGTCGGACGCGGGAGCATGGTTCCCGCGCCAGGGCCGGGCGGTCACTGGCCAGTGCCGCCTCCGCTGACCACCAGGTCAACGGAGTCCCCGCTGGAGAGTTTCGATCCATAGGGGGGGTCTGTCTCCACCACACGGTTGTCGCTGTATCCCGGCACATCGCGGTAGACCACCTCTCCCACCTTGAAACCGCGGCTCTCCAGCACCACCCGTGCGTCGTTAAGGCTGAGACCGATGAGGTTGGGGACGGTCAACGGTCCCAAGCTCTCCAACACCCTGATCACGGTCTTCCTGTTGACCATCACTCCCACTTCCGGGTCCTGGGAGATGACGTAGTTGGCCTTGATGTCCACATCGTATTCCTGTCCTACCACCAGCACCCCGAGGTCGCGCTCGCCCGCCACCTTAGCCGCCTCCTCGGTGCTCATGTTCACCAGGTTGGGGACCTCCACCTTGCTCCCGGTGATCACCGAGGAGAGGATCCAGACGCCCACGCATATCGCCAGCACGACCAGCAGGGCCACACCCGTCCAGACCTGCCAGCGCTTGAAGTGGGGTATGGGTATGTGGGCTGGGACCGCCGCCTGCTCCGTCTCCAGGGTCCCCGGGGGGGCCTCGGCGGGCACGGTCTCCGAGATGGCCACCATGGGCTGCTCCTCGCGCAGGGTGGACACCGTCTCCCGCATCATCTCCCGTGCGGAAGGAAAGCCGCCGCTCCCCTGGGAATCCAGGCAGTTCTGGACCAGCCGCTGTACGCGCGCGGGTACCTGCGCATCCCATTTCAGCTTTCCGCTCCTGATATCTTCCGTGGCCTCCGTTTTACCCCTGCCGGTGAGGGAGCGGTAAAGGAGGTAACCCAGGTCCTGGATGTCCCTCCGCGCATCCTGGGAGATGGGGTGCGTGCTCGCGCCGCCCCCCAGCAGCAGGGGGAAACCGGCATCGCTGACCTTGACCTTGCGGCCCCGGAAGATGAACACGTGCCTTTCGTCCAGGGAACCGTGCACCACTCCCTGCTCCTGGAGATAGGCCAGGAGCTTTCCCATCTCCAGCGCGAAATACAGCGTCCCCACGGGTTTCATCCTCTTGCCCGCTTCCAGCAGCTCCTGCAGCGTCTTCTCCTCGACGATCTCCATGGCCACGAAAGGGCGCCCTTCCTCGATGCCGTAATCGAAGACCTTGACCAGCGAGGGATGGCTCAGGCGGGTGGCGCGGTGGGCGGCGGCGCGGAAGGCATCGCAGAAATCACGGTCGGACAGCAGGTGCGGCAGGGGCAGCTTGACCGCCACCTCCTTCTCCTCGAGTAGATCGAAAGCCCGGAAGACCTCGACGGTCCTTCCCACGGCGATCCTCTCGTCGAGGCGGTACCGCCTCCTCAGTACCTTGCCCTTCCAATCCATCAACCGGTCCATCGCTCCTCCCGTCGAATGGCCATGAACGGCCCCGCGGCCTTGCGACCCTGCCGATACCATAAGGATAATGGCTGCCGGGGCATAGGTATATCTTGGGGTCAGTCCATCGCATTTGCAACATCCCGTTTGACCCGGCGCCCGCCGGCGACGGCGGCAAGGGCCGGCAGGGACCACGGCAAGGAATCGCCCAGCACGACACCCTGGTTATTGAGCTTGAACCCGATGGGTAAAAAACCGCATAATAGGTTACGATGTCTTCGGTCGATCATGTCGGCACAAGCTGGTTTCACACGGTCCGGTAATGGCAGGCAGCCCTGCTGCAGGAAGGGGGAAAGATGAGCGACATCTACGCGGAAAAGCCATGGTTGAAGCACTACGACGAGCACTGTCCGCCCACGCTGGAGTACGAGGATAAGACGTTTGCCGAGAAGTTCCGGGAGATCGTCGAGAAGTATCCCGAAAAGACAGCCCTCATCTACATGGAGAACAACATCAGCTTCCGGCAGATGGACATGTACTCCAACCAGCTGGCCGCCTACCTCATCAAGATAGGCGTGAAGCCCGACGACGTGGTGGGGCTGTGCATGCCGAACATACCGGCGCATTACATAAGCGTCGTCGCGGTGCAGAAGGCGGGAGCGGTATCCACCGGCTTGAGCCCCCTGCTTACTCCCACCGAGATGGAGCACCAGCTCAACGACTCCGGCGCCAAGGTGGTCATCACCGTGGACCTGCTCTACGGCATCGTGGCGCAGGCGGCCGACAAGTGCGAGTTCACCACCATCATCTATTCCGAGATAGCCGACTTCCTGCCGGGGATCAAGGAGAAGCTGGCCAAGGCCTACATCCGGCAGACCACCCTGGGCAAGCTCCTGAAGAAGGTAAAGAAGCTCGACGCGAAACTCAGTGCCATCCCCACGGCGGAGGTGAAGCCCATCAAGGGAAAGACGGTGATCAGCTTCATGGACGCCCTCAAGGGAATGCCCTCCGACCGCGTCGAGGTCAAGAGGGGGATGGACGACCTCATCTTCCTCATGTACACGGGTGGGACCACGGGGCCTTCCAAGGGTGCCATGCTCACCCAGCGCAGCTACATGTCCAACCGGCTGCAGACCCTCACCTACCTGGACCTGAAACCCGATACCGTTGCTCTCTCCGCCTTCCCGCTCTTTCACATCGCCGGGCTCGCCCTGGGCGGCTTCTCCATGACCAACGGCTCAACCCAGATCGTCGTGCCCAACCCCAGGGACACCCATTTCATCATCGAAGCCATGGAGAAATACAAGCCCAACATCGTCGTCAACGTCCCCACCGTCTTCTTCGAGCTGATGAAGACGGAGGAGTTCAAGACCCTGGACAAGAGCAACCTCAGGTTCTGCCTCAGCGCGGCTGCGCCCTTCCCGCCCGAGAACATCAAGGAACTGGAGAGCGTCATCGGGCCTAACTTCATCGAGCTCTACGGCATGACCGAGACTTCCCCGGTCACCTGCTGTAACCCCCGCTACGGTACCAAGAAAGCCTCTTCCATCGGCATGCCGCTCCCCGACACGGAGTTCAAGCTCGTCGATCCCGAGACCGGGCAGCTGGCGGCGCTGGGGGACCCGGGCGAGATGGCCATCCGGGGGCCACAGCTCATGAGGGGCTACTACAACCAGCCCGAGGAGACGGCCAACGCCATCCGTGACGGCTGGATGTTCACAGGCGACGTGGCCCGCATGGACGAGGACGGGTACTTCTACATCGTGGACCGCGTCAAGGACATGGTAATCGTATCCGGCTTCAAGGTCTTCACCCGCGAGCTCGACGACGTGCTGGTCAAACACCCCGACGTGGATATGGCCGCCTCCATCGGCGTGCCTGATCCCGCCCGCCCGGGGTCGGAGCGCGTCGCGGCCGCCCTGGTGCTCAAGCCCGGTGTGGACAGGAGCGACGCCAAGAAAGAGGAGATCATCGCCTACCTGCGCGAGAACGTCGCGCCCTACAAGGTACCCAAGGTCATCGAGTTCATGGACCAGCTCCCCACCAGCGGAGTGGGCAAGATCCTCAAGCGCGAGCTCAGGGACGTCATGAAGGCGGAGTTCGACAAGCAGGTGGGTTCGGAGTAACGACGCAGCAACAATGGGCCGTGGGCATCCGCCCGCGGCCTTTTTCTCATTCGAGGGCGGCCCCGATGACCTCGCCGGCGATGGGCGCCGCCACGTCGCCGCCGGCCCCGGCGTTCTCCACCACCACCGCCACCACCAGGGTGGGGTTCTCCGCCGGCGCGATGCCTATGAACCAGGCATGGGGCTGCCTGCCCGCCACCTCGGCCGTCCCCGTCTTCCCGGCCACGGTGACCCCGGGCACCGCCGCCCCCGCGCCCGTGCCGTCCTCGACCACGTGGACCATCATCTCCAGGACCTGGCTGGCCGTCTCGGCGGAGATGGGAGACCTCCACTCATCGGCATCGAAGCGCTCGAGGATATCGTCGCCCAGGCGCACGTCCTTCATGAGGTGGGGGAGCATGATCTCTCCTCCGTTGGCGATGGCGCAGCCCGCCAGGCAGAGCTGCAGGGGGGTCATGAGTAACCGGCCTTGCCCGGCGCCCGTCCACGCCAGTTCCACCTCGTCCATCTCGCCCGGCTGGGGGATGAAGGCCGGGGAGACCGCCGGGTAGTCCAGGGGAGGGGCGCCGTTCATCCCGAAGCGCTCCGCGTAGCTCACCAGCGTGGGGGCCCCCATCGCCAGGGCCAGTTGGGCGAAGTAGGTGTTGACGGAGAAGGTGAGGGCATAGTCCATGTCCATCACCCCATTAGGCGAGCCGGCGTAGTTGACCACGCTGGACCCGCCGACAAAGTACTCGGGGGGGCAGTCGTACTCGGTGCTCACCGGGATGCCGGAGTCCACGCCAGCCGCGGCCGTGAACACCTTGAAGCTGGAACCCGGCGTGAACAGCCCCATGCTGGCGCGGTTGAGCAGCGGGCTTGCGGGGTCCTGCGCGTAAGCGCGCATGATTGCGTCCGCCGCGAGGTTGCCCTCGGCATCGAGACCCTGGCTCACCAGGGCGTTGGGATCGAAGGTAGGCCAGGAATACATGGCCAGGACGGCACCGGTCTTGGGGTCCATGGCGATCACGGCCCCCTTGTTCGGGCCCAGTGCCTCCGCGGCCACCGCCTGCAGTTCCGAGTCAATGGTCAAGGTGATGTCGTTTCCCTTCTCCAGGTCGGAGGTCATCTCCAAGGCCCATCCCCGTGCCGGTCTGCGGCCCAGCAGGTACTGGTTGTAGTACTCCTCCAGGCCGGTCCTGCCGAACTGCGGGCTGTCATAACCCACGACGTGGGAGAGCAGGCTGCCGGCTGCGTAGCTGCGCCGGTACTCGAACGGCCCCTCCGCCGGCACGCTCTCCGCCACCACCAGGCCGTCCGCGGTCACGATGCGGCCGCGGGCGATGCCGTACTCCTCGATGAGCCGCCGCGTGTTGGCGGGGTTCCCCACCAGGTCATCCTGGCCGAAGACCTGCAGGAAGCTGAGGGTTATCACCAGCACCACGGCCAGGACTATAAAGACGGTGCCCAGTCTCCTGATGCTGCCCTGCATCTCCCTACCTCCCCCACTCCGGCGTCGCCGCGGGGTCGCCATCCGGCACCCCGGCAAGGGCGGGGGCCTCACCCGCGCCTTCCCGCCGCACCCTGGCCGCCCTTCTTATAACGGCGGCCGACTCGCGGGGCGGGGCGGAGATACAGAGCAACAGCCCCAGGAGGAGGAAGTTGCTCACCAGCGAGCTCCCTCCGTAGCTCACGAAGGGCAGGGTGATGCCGGTCAGCGGCACCAGGCGGATGTTGCCGCCCATGATGATGAAAGACTGCAGAGCGATGATGGCGGTCAGGCCCACCGCAAGCAGCTTACCGAAATCGTTATCGCTGCGCATGGCGATATACAGTCCCCTGATGATGAGCAGGAGGTAGATGAGCACGAGTGCCGCCGCCCCGAACAGACCCAGCTCCTCGCCCGCCGCGGCGTAGATGAAGTCGGTCTCCACGAAGGGGATGATGTCCGGGTAGCCACGCCCCAGCCCGGTTCCGGACAGCCCGCCCTCGGCGAAGGCGAAGAGGGACTGCGCCATCTGGTAGCTCTCGTCCTCGATGGTCTCGGGATTTAGGGGATCGAGCCAGGTGTCCACCCTCTCCTGCACGTGCGAGAAGGCGAAGAAGGTGAACGTCGCCCCCAGGATGAAGAGGACGACGCCCACGAGCACGAAGGATACCCGCGCCGTGGCCACGTAGAGCACGGCCAGAAAGATGCCGAAGAAGAGCAGGGAGGACCCCAGGTCTCTCTGGAAGATGAGCAGGAGGAGGGATAGGGCCCACATGGTCAGCAGGGGCCCCAGGTCGCGCAGGCGGGGCAGGGTGATACCCGCGACGGAACGCCCGGCCGCGGTTATAAGCTCTTTCTTGTCGGCAAGATAGGCGGCGAAGAAGACTGCCAGCAGTATCTTCGCCAGCTCGGAGGGCTGGAAGCGCAGGGGCCCCAGCACGATCCACAGGCGCGCCCCGTTGACCTCTTTGCCCAGGACCATGGTGGACAGCAACAGGACCAGCCCCACCACGGCCAGGGTATATCGGTACCTCGCGAGAACGCGGTAGTCCCTCAGCGCGGCGACGAGGACCACCATCGCGGCCAACCCCACGCCGAGCCAGATCACCTGCAGGCGCGCCATGTGTTCGTCGAGACGGAAGAGCAGGGTCAGGCCCACGTAGCAGAGCACCGAGGCCAGCGGCAGGAGGTAATGGTCGGCTTGCGGACGGAACAGGCGCAGCAGCAAGTGGGCGACGAAGAACATGGCCACCATGAGCACCGGGTAGAGGACGTTCCCCGCCACCACGCGCCCTTCCCTCGCCAGGTCCAGCGAGGCCCACCCCACGAAGGGGATGGCCGCGGCCGCGGCCAGCAGTATCATCTCCTTCCAGCGCGGTTGCAACGTCAAGGCAGTCAAACCCCGTTATGGTCAGAGGGGCCGAGGTCTGGTTCAGCCATGAGAGGCCTGTCCTTTAACGCGGCCCGACAGCCTGCTCCACCATGTCCGCTTCGCGGCTGCGCCGGTGACGGCGGCGGTCTCCACCTCGCCTTCGAGGTGGACCACGATCACGGTGGTATTGTCCATGCCGCCCCTGGTATTGGCCGCCTCCACGAGCCTTCGGCAGCCCTCCTCCGGCTCCGCCTCCCCGGAGATGATGGACTCGATCTCCGCGTCCTCGAGCATGCCCGACAGGCCATCGCTGCACAGCAGCAGCCTGTCGCCGGGCACGGCGTCCACGGTATCCAGGTCGATCTCCAGCTCCCGCTCGACGCCGAGGGCACGCAGGATGACGTTTCTCTGGGGATGGGTGCGCGCGTCCCGCGGCGAGAGGTGGCCCTCGTCCACCATGCGTTCCACCAGCGAGTGATCCCTGGTCATGGGGCGCATCCGCCCCTCCCTCCAGATATAGGCGCGGCTGTCACCGACGTGGCCCAGGAAAAGGCCCCCCTCGACCAGGACCACGGTAAAGGTGGTGCCCATCCCCTCCAGGTCGCGGTCCTCGTCGGCCATGCGATAGAGAGCATCGTTGGCGGCCCGCATGCCTCCACGCAGGCGCCCAAGGGGCTCTTCCCCGCGGTGCTGCGCCTCGAAGCCCAGGAACTCCTTGATGGCCGCCGCGCTCGCCACTTCCCCGGCACGGTGTCCGCCCATGCCATCGGCGACGATGAAGATACGCCCGTCCGCATGGTAGCTGTCCTCGTTGTTCTCTCGCACTCTGCCCGTGTCCGAGAGTGCCGCGTAACGCACTTCCTACCTCCTGAACTCCATCACGGTACGGCCGATCTTGATGCGATCACCGCTCCTCAGCTCCGTGGGATAATGGATGCGCCTGCCGTTTATATAGGTTCCGTTCGTGCTGCCTAGGTCCTCAACGTAATAGCTTCCCTGCGCCCGGTAGATCTTGGAGTGCAGGTTGGAGGCGAACTCGTCGTCGATGGAGACCGCGCACTCCGGGGCGCGGCCTATGGTGACCTCGCCCTCGAGGTCCCAGCCAGCCTGCCTCCTCCGCCCCGTCTCGCTTACCACCACCAGCTTCGCTTTGCGCCCTCCGCGCGGCGGCCGCGCGGAAGCCCTGGCGGCCGCGGGCCGCGTCGCCGCGGGCTTGAGTTCGTTGTAGGCGGTCCTGGCCACGATGAGGACGAAGACGTAGAGCAACGCCAGGAACACGAACCTCAGCGACACATATACGATCTCCGGCAACGTGCGCTCCTTTCCCCTTGCGGCCCCACCGTCCTCCTCCGGCCGGGCCGCGGATCGCGGTTTAAGCCGCGCGGCGGCCGGGGTCAGGGCCCCCGCGGGCCGGGGACGATACCGAAACGCAACTCGGTCTCGCCTATGAGCAGCGTATCCCCGTCCTGGAGCAGCCTCTCACTCACCCTGCGCCCCCTTACCCGGGTCCCGTTGGTGCTTCCCAGGTCCCTGACCACGTACCCGGCTGGCACACGCTCGATCTCGGCATGAAAACGCGAGGCGCGCGGGTCGGCCAGCACCAGCTCGTTCCCCTCCGCCCTGCCGATGCGGATACGGTCCATATCGATGTCCAGGCTGCTCCCGGCCTTCTCTCCGCTGATCACCGTCAATACTCCCAGGACAGCACCTGGGGCCTCCCCGCTCTCCGCGGCCGCCGCCGCCTGCGGGAGTCCCGCCGGCTCGTCCAGGGACGCCGTTACCGTGAACTCCCCCTCACGCAGAGAGGGGTCGCGCTCAAACTCCACCCGTGGTCGCGTGAGGAGGTGGTAATCCCTCTGGTTGGTCTGGGTGATCACCAGCGCCTCCATCTCCGCCGCCAGGCTGGATGCCACCCCGGCAAGCCGGTCATGGTCCGGGGGGCTGAGGCCGACCACGAAACGGTTCGGCGCCATGACCCCGCTTACTCCCAGTACCTTCGCGTCATCGATCTCCCTGATCAGCCTGCGTGCTATCTCCAGTGGGTGCACACCGCCCTTGAAGACCTTGGTGAAAGGCTGCTCGAACAGCCTCTCCAGGCGCTTCTCGAACCTGCGCAGCGGACCCATCACTCCATCTCCATGATGGTATCCTCGATATCCGCCATGCGCATGGGAAACCTGAAGGCCTCGACGACCGCCAACAGGTAGGAAAGGGCGAAGAGCGCGGCACTGCGCTTGATGTCGCCGCTGAAAAGGTAATAGAAGTTCGCCAGCACCGAGGTCGTGCTGGTGCCCACCCCCAGGAGGCCGAACACTCCCTCGGCATAAGACCAGGCCTTCTCGCGGTCGCCCACATGAGGGAATACCTTCCAGAGACGACGGTAGAGGTAGAAGCTGAAGAAGGCCCATATGGCCAGGCCTGCCGCGCCCAGGCACGCCGCGGCGATTGTCAGCACGCCCTGCGTCACCTCGGCCTGTTCCATCGCCCATGGTGAGAGATACAGCACGACCACGAAGGCCAGGAGAACCGAAGGGATACCCAGCGCGATAAGGCAGAGCCTCTTGAATACGGCTTTTCCTTCCTTGCTCATTATCTCTTCACGCTGCTCCTCTGGGCTGGATAGGTTGCGGGGGGTTCCTGCTCAAGAGCATTATACCAGCCCGCAAACCCGTGTTAAAAACACCCTGAGCGCTGCCGATACTTTATATGGCCGGAGGTCGGGCCGGTGGACGTTTTCCTGTATCCCGCAGCTGTCCGGTAATATACTAGGGTTTGAGGGAGTCCTGCGGTAGAGGAAAAGGCATCAGGCTATAGAAGTTATTGTGAAAGCGGACCTTAATATTTGGCTTGGAGGTGGCCGTAATGGAATGTCCTTTCCACGCTGGAAATGAAGCCATCACAGCCTGCGTACAGTGCGAGACGCCGATATGCCCCCTTTGCGCCTCGGAGACGAATCAGATCCATCTCTGTCTCAACTGCTACCACGCACGGGTGAACGAGCTGTCGGCGGGGCTGAGCAGCGCTTCCACGCGCCTCGCGAAGGAACGCCAGAAGGGAGAGGCCAGGGCGCTAGCAGCCCGCAAGAAGAAGGGCAAAGAGCAGCCGGCCCCGGCGGCCAAGCCAGCTTTTGCCATGGGGGCTTCGGAGGCGATCTGGGAGAAGGAGGAGGTAGCGCCGGTAGCTCCCGGGGAGATGGCGCCGCCGGTCGAGGCCGCGCCACCGCAGGAAGGGGGTTTCCCCGTGGCCGGGGCCGTGGCGGCCGCGGCGGCAGGAGCCGGGGCTGCCGTGGCCGCGCAGCAGGCGCTGAGCAAGAAAGACCTGGCGCGCATGCAGAAGGAGGAGGCAAAGCGCCAGAAGGAAGAGGCCCGGCGCCTCAAGGAGGAGGAGAAGGCCGCCAAGAAGGTGAAGGGAGCGCCGGAGGTGGCGCCGCCGCCGGTCGAGCAACTGGTAGCTCCGGCGCAGGAGCAGCAGGCGCTGAGCAAGAAAGACCTGGCGCGCATGCAGAAGGAGGAGGCAAAGCGCCAGAAGGAAGAGGCCCGGCGCTTCAAGGAGGAGGAGAAGGCCGCCAAGAAGGTGAAGGGAGCGCCGGAGGTGGCGCCGCCGCCGGTTGCCGCGCCCGAGCCCGCGCCCTTCTTCGAACCTACACCCGAACCGCCGACTTTTGCTCCACC
>JBFLWJ010000023.1:0-19743 GCA_040757835.1 Actinomycetota bacterium | reverse complement strand
TCAAGGAGGAGGAGAAGGCCGCCAAGAAGGTGAAGGGAGCGCCGGAGGTGGCGCCGCCGCCGGTTGCCGCGCCCGAGCCCGCGCCCTTCTTCGAACCTACACCCGAACCGCCGACTTTTGCTCCACCCCTCGAGGAGATGCCCGTGACGGAGGCGCCGGTCTTCGAAGCCCCGCCGCCGTCCTTTCCGGAGATGCCCCCTCCGGGCTATCCAGCGGAGCCTCCCGATGGAGGGGTGAGGCTGCCACGGCTTGACGAGAGGCTGGAGCCGTTGCCGCCCAAAAGGGAGGATTCTCCCCCGGGCATGGAACCCCCCGAAGGGTTTTTCGACTAGCGCAGGCGGGCTTTCCAGCGGTCGAGCTGGCTCGCCCAGGGGCTGTAGCGCCTGCCGTGCACAGACGCGGTGCGCAGGGAGGCGAGGAATTCCTCCGCGCCATTGAACTCTTCCATCTCGGTATAGAGCAATCCGACGTGACCGGCTTTATGGGCATCGCTTCCGGCTGTGACCGGAAGCCTGTGCCTGCGCGCGAACCGCTGCGCGCTGCGGTTGGCGAACCACCAGCGCGGCTTGCCGTTCAGGGCCTCCAGGGCATCGATCTCCTCCAACAGCTCCTCGAGGCGGCGCGCTCGCATCCTCTTGAGCTTGACGATATCGAACGGGTGGGGCACTACCACCACCCCCCCCTGCTCGTGGATACGCCGTATGGTCTCCGGGGCCGTCAGGCCGGGCGGCACCTCCTCGCTGAGAAAGAGGCCGATGATCTCGCCTTCCGCGGAGCGTATCTCAGATCCGGGCACCACGATCAGGTCGGGCAGTTCGGATGCGAACTCGAGGCTGCCGCGCAGGGAATCGTGGTCGGTCACGGCCACGCCGTCCAGTCCCCTTTCGCTGCATATTTCCCTCAAGGAGGCAGGGTCGATGGCGCTGTCAAAGGAATAGGTGGTATGTATATGCAGGTCCAGTTTTACCCTCATGCACACCCTCGCTCAGCGGAATTCCTCCGGGACGATGCAGGCGCTCTCAATGGACGAGACCAGCTCCTGCAGTTTAACCTCGTCGAGGAAATATACGCTGGCACTCCCCGCGGAGCCAGTGCGTCCCGGCGCCACCCCGCCCTGGACGCTCACCACGGGGTAGGAAGCGAAACCCCGCGCCAGACGGATGACCTCGTCCGGGGTCAGATCGGTCTCCACATTCTCCAGGGCCACGGAGAGAAACCAGGCCGCTCCCGGGTATGACGCCAGCTCTTTTCCTTTATAGAGCGCCTGGATGAGCAGCCTCTGCTGCTGCCTCACCCTCTCCAGGTCCGACTCCGGATAATCCCTCGACCTCGCCATGATCAGGGCGGATTCACCGTCGAGCAACTGGTTGCCCGCCGGGATGATACCCAGCTTGGGGTCCATGATGGCCTCGTCCAGGGTGACCTGCACTCCGCCGAAAAGGTCTACCAGCCGGGTGAACTCGTCGAAATCCACCGCGATAAAGTTGCGGATCTCCATGCCGGTCACCTGCTCCACGGTCCGTATCGCAAGCTCCGCTCCGCCCAGCTGATAGGCTTCGTTGATCTTGCTGCGGCCGTGCCCTTCTATGGCGACATAGCTGTCCCTGGGAACGGAGAGCAGGCAGGCCTTGCCCTTGGCCTCATCGATATGGGCGACGATGATGGTGTCGCTCCTCTGGTTGCCCTCCTCGGCACGGCCGAGCCCGTGGTCTATCCCCATGATGAGGACGTTGAAGGGCTGCTGGCTGAGGGGCTCCGCCGCCGGGACCAGGGCGGGTTCCTCGACTCCCGGGAACGCTTCGGGCTCCACCGCCGCGTCAGCTCCTCCGTCCAGCCAGTCCCAGGGATCGATGAGCATGACGGCGCTGGCGGCCGCGACCACCAGGGCCAGGGAGAGAAGGATTATCCTCACGGCGGACTTTTTGCGCAAATCGCCTCCCTCGTGGACGACATGATCTCGCTTCCTATTTTCTTATAAGGACGCCCATTATCCTTCCACCAGTTCCCCCGACCAACCCCACCACGCGTCACTTCCTGCCCACGCCCCGCCCTGTAACCCGCCCGCGTTCCCACTCCGCCGCGACCTAGAACCCGTCCGTCTTCCCCCACCGCTCGGTCCTTTCCCCGTAGGGGGGTCTTGGATTTTGGATTCCATCAGGAGCCTCCATCAAGCCCTGGGCCGCATGGATCCAAGATCCAAGACTTGACCCCTATACTGTATAATTAGCCTGGCCTGAGACCGCGGGGATCGCAGATTAACCGGAAGGAACCCTTTGTGCTGGTTGCTCGAGCTTGACTATACCGTATTCACCTGGATAAACGGACTGGCCGGCAGGAACGCCTTCTTCGACGGCCTTATGAAGATGTTCTGCAACGACCACCTGGTGCCGTTCACCCTCGGTTTCATGCTCATCGTCCTGGCCCTGCACGGGCGCAACCGCAAGCAGGACCGCGACAACCTCGGCGCGGTGCTGCGGGTTTTCATCTCCATCGCCGTCGCCTCCGCCGTCCTGCAACTGGCGGTGACGCTGATCCACCGGCCGCGCCCCTTCATAGACCACGAGGTGAACCTGCTCTTCTACCGTCCCACCGACTGGTCTTTTCCCAGCAACCCCGCGACGGCCACCTTCACCTTCTTCTTCTCGGCCCTCTTCTCCGACCGGCGCTTCGGGTGGTGGTTCCTGCCGCCCGCCCTGCTCATGTCCTTCGCCCGCATCTACTGCGGCGTGCATTATCCCGGAGACGTGCTGGCCGGCATCCTCGTCGCGGCTGCCAGCGCCTATCTCGTGCACCGGGTCGACTTCCTGAGCCGGCCCCTCGTGGCCATGGTGAACACCGTGGAGAGCCGCTTGAGGTCCTCCCTGAGCGTTAGGGAATGAGCCTTGGCAGAGATCTTTTACGAGGACATCCTGGATACCTTTCTCTTCTGCTTCATCGCCGCACTGGGGATCATCCAGATCATGGTGGCGAAGCGGGGGTGGCACGGCCTGAACCTCTACGGGGGACGGACGCGGCGGGCCGTCAGTTATCCGCTGGGCGCTTCCCTGGTCTTCTTCGCGTACGCGTGGTATTTCAGCGACCCCCTCCACCGAAACGTGCGCAACATCGAGGCCTTTATGAGCCTGGTCTGTCTCGTCCTGGGCATCGCCGCCGCCGCCGCTCTATCCGTTGTCCTCGCGTCTGCCAGCGAGGCGATGCGGCGCCGTTACGGCCGCGGCAGGCGCGGCAGAGATGGTGCCGGCCCGGCCATGGAACGTCTGGAGCTGCCCGCCGGGTCGGTGCTGGCCTCCGAAGCCTGGGGGGAGCCGGGAATGAACCTGGTGGTGTTGGCGGAGCCGGGGAAGGGCTCGGAGGACCTCATACGCAGTCTGTGTGCGGCTACGCCCGGGGGCCACGGCATGCTCAGCGTCCATCCCCGCCTCGCCTTCGACGACCTGGCGGCGCAGGGGCTGGATGCGGCGGAGATGGGCGTCCCCGGGCTGCTCGCCCAGGTGGAGCGTGAGTGCGGGGTGAGCCTGCGGGGAGAGACCATCCTGGGCCTGGGTTGGGGAGGAAACACGCTCGAGGCCCTCTTGCCCGTACTGGAGAGGGATTACGCGCCGCGGCGGTTGTTCATGGTGGCGCCGGTGACCCCCGACTGCGAGCATGGCTTCGTGGGGGACGCTTCGCTCTCCGATACCCCGTGGGACATGCTGGTGGTCCTTTTCAGGCAGAAGCCTTGGAAGGACGCGGGCTTCGGCAGGCTCGTCCGCATCTGGCTGCCGGTCCTCGCGCCCTGCGTCATCCTCGCCACCGCGGTGACCGTGGGCTTCGACGTGAGGTGGAAGCTCTTCTCCGGTCCCCTTACGGGCCTGCTGATCTCTTTATGGGTGACCTACTTCCTCGCCAGGCGGCGGGGCGCCAGGACCTGGCAGGGCAGGGAGGCAAGGCTGGCGGCCCACCTCTGCGGCACGGCGCCGGGAGGTGGCCTCACCCCTCTCACCACCGTGATGACCTCGGAAAACCTTGAAACAGCGGCGCCTTCCGCCCGGGAGGGGCCTGACCGCGCGCCCGCACGGATCGAGTTGTGGGAGGATGTCCTGAGGGGTAAATTCATATTGGATAGAGGAACCCCGGGGCGCCTGGCAACTCTAATATGGGAGGCCGAGTCGGGGACGTAGTCGTAACAGCTGCTCGGGCTCGAGCGCTGGCCGAAGGCGAGGGACAAGATGGAAAGGAGCAGTGGCGGAGCTGCCCTGGTTTTAAAGGCGGCGCTCTGCCTGTTTGCCGGAGCGATCGCCATCTTCTTCGTGGTCCAGGCTTCACTGGGAGCGCGCGAAGCCGTCATTAACCCCCCGGTGACGCGGGAAACAGCTCCGGGCGAGGCGCTGTACGATTCCCTCGGCGCGTTTCTCGACATCGTGGCGAGCACGCGCGTGCTTCCCCTTGCGACCAGATGGGAGCTGGACGCGGGCGGCGAGATCTTCCTCGAGGAGGAGGGCGGCGTCCTGTACCTCACCTCCAACCAGGGGCAGGTGTTGGCGGTGGACGCCGCCTCGGGCCGCACCATCTGGCAACTGGACCTGGGGGTGTGGGTATCGGCACCGCCCGCCGTAGATTCGGGGGTGGTCTACGTGGGCGCCACCGACCATGTCCTCTATTCCCTCGATGCGGGGAGCGGAGCCCTGCTCTGGTACTATACCGCCCAGGGGGAGATCCTGGCCCAGCCGGTGGTCAACGGCGATATGGTCTTCTTCACCGCCGATAACGATTCCATCTACGACCTCCTTCACCGCCTCTATGCCCTGGACGCCGGCAGCGGCACTCCTGTCTGGATCTACGACACCGAGAGCTGGACGCCGGCACCGCCGGCCGTGGGCGCGGACGCGGTATACCTGGGCGGCTACCGGCGCGAGGTATACGCCCTGGACAAGCCCACGGGCGCGGAGTTGTGGTCGTTCAGGTCCTCCAACATAGTCTTCTCCTCACCTCAGATCGGCGGCGGGAGGGTCCTGTTCGCCTGCATTGACGGCTGGGTGCATGCCCTGGACGCGGTGGACGGGTCATCCCTGTGGTCGAAAAAGCTGCCCGGCTTCGTATGGCTGGCGCCCCTAGATGGTTCCGATAACCTCTATGCCTGCTCGCACGGCAACACCTTGAACGCCATGGCGCTGGAGAGCGGGGAGGAGCTGTGGTCCTTCACCGGGGGCGATCTCCTGTCCAGCTCCACCCTGACGGATATGGCCTTGGTGTGCGCCTTCCGGGCGGACGGCAGGTCCTACCTCCTTGACGCCGCCACCGGGAAGCCCCTCGGCATCCTGGAAGCTCCGTACGGCTTCGCCTCCCCGCCCCTCCTGGTCGGGAGGACCATCTACGCCGGCTGCCCAGACGGCTTCGTGCGTGCCTACGAACTGCCAGACGGGATACGGTGATGTCGTGGGGAGGCCCGTAGAACAGTCGGAACTCGAGCTGGTCTCGTTGCCGCGCGGGAGCGGGCGGGCACGGGCATGGAACGATGCGCTCACCTCCGAGCTGGGTTACCTGTGCATGATCTGCGTGACCGTCTTCCTCTACGTGGTCATCGCCCTGCTGTCCCTCGCGCCCGACGGCACCATCGGTAAGCTCTCCCCCATCCACGAGACAGTACAGAGGAACACCTACCTCGCGGAGCTCCTGGACGTCACGGGCATCAACCACGCCTCGCAGCTTCAGCTGGTGGCGGTATCCATCGTCGTGCTGGCGCTGCTCCTGGCCACCTACGCCTGGGCCGTGCTCATCTTCCGCCGCCGGCAGGACAAGGGGCTCCTGTCCATCCTCACCCTGACTTTCTTCCTCTGCCTGCTGCTGGTGGTCATCCCTCCCTTGGTGAGCAAGGACGTCTTCTCGAACATCTTCTACGGCAAGATCGCGGCGCGATATCACGACAACCCCTATGTGCTCACCCCGCAGCGCTTCGCGGGCGATCAGCTCATGGTCTACGTCAGCCTGAACTGGAAGAACACCGCCATCGTCTACGGTCCCGTGCACACCTATTTCTCGATGCTGTTGAACCTCGTGGCCGGAGAGGGGATAACCGCCAACATCATCGTCTTCAAAGGGGCCATGGCCGTCTTTCACTTCGCCAACATCCTGCTGGTCTGGTTCATCCTGGGGCTCATCGCCCCGCGCAGGCAACGCTTCGGGACCATGCTCTACGCCTGGAACCCCATCGCCCTGACCATCGGAGTTGGCGGAGGACACAACGACGTGATGATGATGACCCTGGTGCTGCTGGCCGTCTACCTGCTGCTCAAGGAGAAGAGGTGGGCGGGTTTCGTCTGCCTCTGCCTCTCGGTGCTCGTCAAGTATATCAGCGTCATCCTCGTCGTCGCCCTGGTCATCCACCTCGTCTCCGCACAGAAGGGCCGCGCCGAAAGGTTGCGTGCCCTGGCCCTGTATGCGGCGGTCTTCCTGCTCATCTTCGTGCTCTTCTTTCTGCCCTTCTGGGCCGGGCCGGGGACTTTCGATTCCACCCTGCGCAACCTGCAGCTGAACAACTACGACAGCCTGGGGGGCTGGCTGTCCGCGCTCTTCACCTTCATCTTCCAGTACGTCCTGCGCATCCCGGCCTCCGTGGCCCAGACCCTCGGCAGCGTCCTCAGCAAGCTCCTGCTGCTGCCGGTCTTCCTGGCCGCCCTGTGGTTCGCGCCCCGCCGAATGCGGGCGCTCCGGGACGTCCCCGACTGCTTCTTCTGGGTCACCCTCGCTTACCTGGTGACGACCAGCTACTATATGCCCTGGTATTTCCTCTGGCTGCTTCCGTTCATCTCCCTGCGGCCCTGGGACCGCGCCTCCCAGTGGAGCCTGGCCGTCGGCACCGCCACCATCCCCCTGGGGACGGATATACATCCGTTCTAACTATCCCGACATCGTTTATGAGCAAATACCTTCTGTAATCGCGTTGGGCTGAGGTAATGGGAAGTGAGAGTCAGGTCTTCGAGCGTTGGCCCCGGTAAATCGGATTTGCCATACCGCTTCTGGACCCATAGACCTTGCTTGGGTCTTACGTAATCGCGACTTGGGCCTGTATAAATGCTGGCCCCGGCGCCACGCGTCGCTGGACGCCTTCGTTAGATCAGGGGCCAGGCGGGGTCAAGACCTTGCCTGGCCCCTGCCGGCGACCATAACGCCCTCGATGGCCACGGTGGGCGCACCCAGGCTGCCCTCGAAGGGCAGGAAGCGCAGGTCTCCGCCCAGCGCCACGGCATCGCGCAGGAAGTCCAGCGCCTTACCCGCCAGGGTTATCTCGCGCAAGGGCCGCACCGGCTCCCCGCCCTCCACCAGCAAACCCAGGGCTCCCAGGGATATCTCGCCCGATATGGGGTTGGCGCCGGCATGCGCGCCGACAACCTGCAAGACCAGGACACCGTCGCCTACCTGCCGCAGGATGTCGGAGCGGCTGCCTGTGCCGGGCAGCAGGTACATATTGCTCGCTCCTACGCGCGGCCGGTCGCGGAAGCTGCCGCGGCTGGCGTTGCCGGTGCTCACGGTGCCCGCCCGCGAGGCGGTATAGGTGTTGTGCAGGTAGCCCTGGAGGACTCCCGCCTTTATGAGTTCCTTGCGCTGCGAGGGCACGCCCTCGTCATCGAAGGGGGCGGTGGAGGGCCCGCCCTTGAGCAACCCGTCGTCGACGAGCGTGACCAAGGGGTCGGCGATGGCCTCACCCGTCTTTCCGGCCAGGAACGAGCGGCCCTTGAGAACCGCCTCGGCGGAGAGCGCCGCCGCCAGCACGCCCAGGAACTCCGCCGCCACGAAACTGTCCAGGATGAGGGTGGTGCGGCGCGAGGCCATGCTCTCCGACCCCAACAGGCAGACGGCGCGTTCCACCGCATCCTCCGCCACCGCGGCTAGATCGAGATCGGACGGTTTCACGCCCAGGCCGAAGGAGAACCCGGTCTGGTGCTCCTCCCCCTCGCGGGCGATGGGGAAGACGTAACAGTAGCAGTCCGAGTGGCGATAGTACCCCTCCACGCCGGCGGTGCTGGCCACCGCCACCTGCGACACCGAGTCCGCGTAAACGGCGGTCTCGACCTGGGAGATGCGGCGGTCCCTGGCCAGGGTGAGGCTCTCCAGCTCCAGGGCCATCTCCACCTTCCTGCCGGAGTCCTCCTCCTCCACCTCGGCGTCGTATATGCCCAGGTCCTCAGATGGATATACGCCAGGTCCGGGCAGGATGTTGTGTTCGTCGGGAGTGCTGAAGCGGGAGTTGGCCGCCGCCTCCTCCACCGCCCTTTCGACGTCCTGCCAGGCGAGGCCGGTGCAGTAGGAGTAGCCGATACGCCCCTCCCTAAGCGCCCTCACGCCCACCCCACGGCTGTGTGAGTAGCGCAGGCTCTCGACCTCTCCCCCGAAGGCCTTGACGGAAAGCCCGCGGTGTTCCTGCAGGAAGATCTCGAGTTCGACCCCCGCGCCCGCCAGGGAGCGCCCCTTCTCCATCCACTGTAGCGCCAGCGCCTGGAGACCGGCGGCCTTTTCCATCTACATCACCTCCGTGGTGCCGCCGACGACCATCTCACGCACCCGCAGGGTGGGCTGGCCGGTGCACACCGGCACCGCCTGCCCGTCCTTTCCGCACATTCCCGTATCGAAGTCCAGGTCGTCGGCCACGGCGTCTATGTCCTGGAGCGCGCGCGGGCCGTTACCGATGAGGGTGGCCCCCTTCACGGGCTCGGCCACCTTGCCGTCCCTGATCATGTACCCCTCGGTGACTGAGAAGATGAAGTCCCCCGTGACCGGGTTGACCTCTCCACCCCCAAGCTTGAGCGCATAGAGCCCGAGGGGCGTGTCCGCGATGATATCCTCCTTCTTGGCGTCGCCCGCATCTATATAGGTATTGGTCATGCGGGGAACGGGCACGAAGCGGTAGGACTGGCGCCGGCCGTTGCCCGTGGCCACCGTCCCGTCCCGCCAGGAGCGCTTGCGGTCATTGATGAATCCCAGCAGGACCCCTCCTTCTATCAGGGGAGTGCGCGCCGCCCTCACGCCCTCGTCGTCGTAGCAGAAGGAGCCCCAGCGGTTGGTGAGGGTGGCGTCGTCGTAGGCGTTCACCAGCGGGGAGGCCACTCTCTCGCCGATCTTGTCCATGAACACCGAGGCCTTCTTGAAGACCGCGTCGGCCTCCAGGCTGTGGCCGCAGGCCTCGTGGAAGAGCACGCCCCCGGTACCGTTCGCTATGACCACGGCCATGGGGCCGGAAGGGGCCGGCCTGGCCTCAAGCATGGTCAATGCCTGCTCCGCCGCGGCCCTGCCTGCCTGCTCTGGCGGAAAGAGGCGGAACAGCTCATATCCCGCCAGCATGCCGGGGGTCTCGTGGCCGGTCTGGATCTCGCCGTCGGATGCCGCGACCACCTGCACCACCATGCGCACGCGCACGCGCGTATCGCGCACCATCTCCCCCAGGGAGCTGGCGACGAGCACCTCCTGCCGGCTGTCCCCCAGCGCCGCGACCACCTGCACGATGTGCGGTCCGGCCTCGCGCGCCGCCCGGTCCGCGCGGCGCAGAAGCTCTATCTTCTCCTCGCGCGGATAGGTGTCCGGGTCGAGCTCCACCACATGTTCCGCGAGCGCCGGGAGGGACTCCAGGGGTCTTTCCAGGTATATGGAGACCGTCTTGCCGCCGCGGGAAGCGGCAGCGGCCACACGGGCCGTTTCCAGCAGCGAGGCCTCGCTGATATCGTTGGTGTAGGCGTAGGCCACCGATTCCCCTCGTATCACGCGCACCCCAGCGCCCACCTCGCTTCCAGAGCTGTTGTCCTCGACCTTCTCCTCCTCCAGGCGCAGGTTGTAGGAGCTCCTCCTCTCCACGAACAGGTCGGCGAGATCGCCTCCCCTCGAGAGTGCCTCCGCGATCACGCGTCGAGCCAATTCCTCGTCGATCATCAGCTGGAACCGCCTTCCGGTCCGGGATCCTTGGGGAGCTCGAAGATGAAAGCGGAACCCCCCTCGGGCCGGTTCTCGGCCCAGATCCTTCCGTTATGTGCCTCTACTATCTGTCGGCAGATGAACAGTCCCAGCCCCACCCCGGGGTAAGGCCTGCGGGACGTCGCATCCGCCTGGTAAAAGCGGTCGAATATCTTCTCCAGTTGCAATGGGTCAATACCCACTCCCTCGTCCTCGATGCGCACCTGCACGTGGCCATCCGCCACCTCTCCAACGACCCGGATCTCTCCCCGCCCCCCGGAGAACTTTACCGCGTTGGAGAAGAGGTTGGACAGCACCTGCTCGATCCTCTTCGCGTCGGCCAGCACGGTGGGAAAGTCCTCCGGGAAGACCACGCTCACCGGCTGTTCGCCTTCCCTGTTAACATACTGTTCCGCCGCCTTGCGCGCCAGCTCGCTCACGTCCACTTCCTCGCACCTCAGCGGGATCCGCCCCACCTCGAGCATGCTGATATCCAGGAGGTCTTCCACCAGGGAGGTCAGGAACTGCGTACGTTCCACGATCACCCGCAGGCAGTGCATCTCCTCGGCATAGGTCAGGCTGTCGTAGTAGTCGTAGGCGGTCTGGGCATAGCCGCCGATGAGGGCCAGCGGCTGCTTCAGTTCGTGGGTCACCGCCGAGATGAAGTTTGACTTCATCTCGTCCAGGCCGCGCAGCTCCAGGTTGGCCTTCTCCAGTTCGGCGATGTGCCTGCGCAGCTCCATGTAGAGCATGGCGTTCTCCAGCGTTATACCGGCCTCGTCCGCCATGGCCTGCAGGTTGGCCTTGGCCTTGCCGGAAAGGCGGCGCCTCTGCGGGGAAGCCAGGAAGACCAGCCCCAGAATACGGCTGTGAGAGCGCAGCGGCAGGGCCACGAAAGACCCGTCCGGCGTGATGCAGGGGATTTCCTCCGCCTGCGACTCCAGTACGGAATCCCAGAAGACGGCCTCTCCGTCCTGCGCTATGCGGCCGAGACCGCCCTCCCCGGGACGGATGTATTCGGGCATGAGCCGCGCCGTGTCGTCCCGGCAACGACGGTAGAGCAGGTTCCAGCCTTCATCGCCCGCCAGGTAACACCAGCCGGTCTCGTAGGCGGTGTAGTCCATGAACAGTTGCAGCGCCTTCTGCAACGCCTCGTCCGGTCCGATGATGCGATGAAGGGCGGCGATCATCTCGTTGATGGCGCGCAGGTCCTTTGTGCTCTCGACCACCTCGCGCTCCATAGTCTCGTGGGAGGTCTGGATGGCCACGGCCATGCGGTTGAAACTGTGCGCCAGGCTCTCCAGCTCAGCGGCCCCCTTGAGCTCTATGCGGTAATCCAGGTCCCCCAGGGCCAACTTCTCCGCTCCGGTCTGGAGGGTGACGAGCGGTTTACTGATGCGCTGGGAGAAGAATAGCGACGCGACGAGGGCGATGAGCACCAGGCCCAGCACGATGAGGATGATGGCGAAGCGCAGCGAAGCCAGCTCGGAGAAGGCCTGGTCGGCACTCTCCTCCACCAGCAGCCCCCATCCCAGGTCCGGCATCCATGCATAGCTGCCCAGGACCTCCTCGCCGGCGTAGTTCCTATATTCGGCGACGCCGCTCTCGCCGCTCGTCACCCTGCGTACCCCCTCCGTGTCCATGGGCTCTCCGAGGATCTCGAGGCCCGATCCCTCGCCTGCCTTGGGAGGAATGGTAACGATCTGCCCTCCGCCGTTCACCAGATATATCTCGCCCGACCTGCCCACGGTCAGCGAGCCCAGGCTCTCGCTGATGCGCTCGGGCGGCACGTCCCCCGCCAGCACCGCCGCGACGCTTCCATCGACAACGATGGGGGCAGCCACGGTCATCACCTTCTCGCCTTCCGGAAGCCCTTCCGTGATGCGGAAAGGTATGACCAGCGTCTCTCCCGCCTCTAGGCCCCCCAACTCCTCCATGCGACCCGGCTCGTATGCGGGGTCGGAGCTTGCGAGAAGATAGCCGTTGGGGAGGAAGACGCTGAGGCGCTTGAAACCGGGTATCCTGCCTTCGGTCTCCTGCAGACCCGCGCCGACGCCGCCGGTCCCTTCGTACATGCCGTAGAGTTTCTCGGCCGTCCCGGCGAGTATCCGCATCTGCCCTTCGAGCGTGGGCACCCAGGCATCGGAGATGATGCCCCTGACCCCTCTGGCCGTGTTGGAGAGGTTTTCGTAGACCTGGTCCCGGATGGACGAACGGGCGATGTAGTACGCAGAGACGCCGGCGAGCACACCGGTCAGCGTGCTCATGAGCAGCATGAACAGCAGTATCCTACCCCGCACCCCACCCAAGATGTGTCTCACCGGCTCCCTACCGTCCTTCGTCTCTCCGGGTCCGGTATGTTCCCGCCAGGTTCAGGCCTTCTTCGCGAGTTTCCTGCCAAGTCCTTCCAGGCGAGCGATATCCTTCTCGTCCGCCTCCGGCCCCTTCCACAGGCTCAGGGGCGCTCCAGCCTTGAAGGCGACGCCGGGAAGCACCTTGGCCTTCCTGCGCTTGAGCAGTCTTTTCATGCGCCGCAGGGTCGCCTTACCCCTGAAACCGGCATAGGAGCTGAAGGTCGTCGCGGTCTTCCCCTTCAAGGCCTTCTTGTCCAGGCCCCGCAGGAACTTCTTCACCACGCGCGCGGGTTTGGCGCCCCGGGTAGGGCTTCCCACCGCGATCACCGAGTATCCCGGTACCTCTTCCGGTCTTACCTCGTCCACGTGCTTGACGGTGGCCTTCACTTTGCGCGATTCCAGGCCCCTCGCGACGGCCTCCGCCGCTTTCGCCGTGTGGCCCGTCTTGCTGTGGAACACCACCAACGCGCTCTTCTTTTTGCCGAACATCTCTCCTCCTTACTCCAGGCAAGGCCCTCATGCCTTTCACTCACCGCCGGTCAAAGCCCCTCCACCAGTTCCTGTAACAGGGGCAGGGAGAACGCGATCACCGTCCCCAGGCCTTTCTCGTCCTCGATCCATACCTCTCCACCGTGTGCCTCCACGTAAGTGCGCACGATATAGAGCCCCAGCCCCAGCCCGCGTTCCATCCCCTCCACCTTGCTCTGGGTGAACTTCTCGAAGAGCCGGTCCCGCCCCTCCGGCGGCACCCCTGGCCCCATATCCTTGACCCGCACCACGGCCTCGCCGTCCAGGACATCGCATGTGAGTATGACCTGTGAGCCGGGGGGGCTAAAGCGGAAGGCATTGTCGAGCAGGTTTATCACCACCTGCTTTATCTTGTCCCAGTCTGCGTTTATATCCAGCCTGGTCGCCGAGGTTATGAGCCTGACGCGGTGGGTACCCGGGGCCATGGCCATCTCCCTGCTCACGTCGCCGAGCAGGTCCACCAGGTCCCCGCGTTGCCGGTTAAGGAAGATACGGTCGGATTCTATCCTGCTCATGTCGAGCACGTTCTCAACCATGTGGTTGAGCCGGTTGCATTCCCGCAGCATGTGGTCAACGCACTCCAGTTTGCGCTCCTCGTCCATCTTCAACCAGTGGTCCTTGAGGGCCGCCGCATAACTGTAGATGACCGTGAGTGGCGAGCGCAGCTCGTGTCCGACCACGCCCACCAGCTCCGTTTTCAGGGTGTCCAACTCGCGCAGGCGCCGGTTGGCCTCCTCGAGGAGGAGGTTCCTCTCCTGCAGCTCGCGCTCCATCTTTCTGGCCCCGGTGACGTCGCGGGCGATGACCAGGGCTATGCCGTCCTCATCCTGCAGGCGCGTTGCGGTCACCTGGAGGATAAGGGGCCTGGCCCCCGGTTGAGACAGGGTCACCTCCAGGTAGCGGATCTTTTCCCCGGCCATCCCCCTGACCACGGCATCGGCCACCTTCGCCTGGTCGCTCGGGGTCAGAAAATCCAGGTAGCCCTTGCCGAGGAGCTTCTCGATCCTGAAGCCGCCAATGTCCTCCTCCGGCGTGGAAATCGCCAGGATATTGCCCTCCTTGTCAAGGGTCAGGATGATATCGAAGCTGGTCTCCATGAGGCGGCGGAAACCCTCCTCCGCCGCCTCCAGCTTCCGCTCTCTCAGGCCCATCTCCTCCAGGGCGCGCAGGTGCCTCTTGCGTTCCCGCAGCATCCCGGCCACCATGATGTCGTAGGCAAAGAATATCTCGAAGGCCAGCATTCCGTAGGTCTGGACGTGCCAGGTCTCCATGTCCAGGAGCAGGACGATGATATGGATGCCGGCGCCGATGGCGATGGAGAAAGTGCCGAGCATCGCCAGGATCATGGCCCGGCTTCTCTCCCTCAGGTAAGCCCGCACGGTCAGCGCCACGATCCCGCCCATGCCCGCTATATAGTAGAGGGTGAAAAGTGCCTGATAAATATGGTTGTTGCGGAGCGACCCCAGGAAGGGCGCGATGAAGAGCAGGAGGGCGGGGAGATAGAGGGCGGACCAGAGCAGGCGTGGCTCGTGCATGCCGCGGTAGGTATACGACACCACGAAATGCCAGGCCAGGGCCAGGGTGAAGGCGCCCAGCGCCCATCCCATGGCGTCCACCCAGGCGGTGGTGGTCAAGGCGGGGTCCGCGAACTCGAAGGCCTTCCAAAACGCGAGGGCGACGCAGAGCAGGCCGAAGAGCCTCCCGCTCCGCTCGCGCCAGTAGGCAGTCAGGACGATGGCCCCGAGGAACAGGGATCCCGCGGCAACGAAGATCTCGACCATGTTCTGGAAGGTCACCTGCAGGGTCAAGGCGCTCATCCTTCCACTGCCTCAAGCGGACCGCCACCTTAACCTATTTTAACGGATACGCCCGCGCCAGGCTCGCGCCGGGACAACGCGCATGGAAAGTGGCCGGATGACCCCGATCCGGCCCGTGTGCCGTCTATATCAAAACCCCTATCCAAGCGGCGAGGCAAAGCGCGTCCGGGAAACCAGCTTGTTCGGACGAGGTATGCACCTGCGGCCCCGGCCCGACGGGGGAGCGGTCCGAGCGAACTCATCTGCGCTGCCACCCGCCCGGCGAGTAAGGTGCTCGGAAATGAGCAATGGGCATAGAGGCGGCTAAGGTATCGCGATCCGGCCCGTGTGCCGTCTATATCAAAACCCCTATCCAAGCGGCGAGGCAAAGCGCGTCCGGGACGCCGGCGTGTTCGGGCGATTCCCGTCTGCGCTGCCACTTGCCCGGGGAACTACCAGGTCGGTCGCAGCGTGCGCGTTTGACCCAGGCCTCAACTTTTCCAGCGAAGGAAGCGCGCTAAGCGAGACCGTTACCTGGAGGCCCCGGGCTGGAAAAGCGCCCGAGCCCGAACACGCTCGATTCCCCGGGCTCAGCTGAAGTCGCGCAGGATAAAATCACTCGCCACGACGCCCGAGCCTATGGTCGGGGCCACCCCGCCACCGAGGTGGGTGGAGGCGCCGGTGAGGTAGAGGCCCTTGAGGACCCGCGAGCGGGCGCTGGGGCGGAAGGCGGCCGAGCAGGTGATGTCGCTCTGCAGGCCGTAGACCGCGCCATTGGGATGGAGCAGCATCCTCTCGAAGTCCTTGGGGGTGTTCACTTGGGCCACCTGTATGTGCTCGCGCAGGTTGAGGTTGAAGTTCTTCTCCAACAGACCCAGCATCATGTCGAGGTATTTCTCCTTGTAGTTGTCCCAGTCCCCGTCGGCCAGGTGGTAGGGCGCGAAGGACACCAGGTTGAGGCAGTGGTGGCCTTCGGGCGCAAGGGAAGGGTCGGCGTGGGTCGGCCAGGAGATGAGCATGAAGCCGCCGTCGGGCACCTTGCCCGCCGCGTAGTCCTCGTACCAGATGCGGTTCATCTCGTCCAGGGTGGCGTAGCAGAAGGAGTGGTGGGCGTCCAGGTCGGGCTTGGCGTCGAGCCCCAGCATGATCATGGGCGCCGGGATAGAGACGTTGTAGCTCTTGATGGCCCGCTTGGCCCAGGCTGGTAGCTTCTCCTCGCCCACCAGGTCCAGGTAGAGGGTCTTGGCGTTGATATTGGAGACCACGATGTTTGAGCGGATCTCGCTGCCGTCCGCCAGCCGTACGCCGCACGCCCGCTTGCCGTCCGTGAGCACCTTGTCGACGCGCGCGTTGAAGCGGATGTCCCCGCCGAACCCCCTGTAGGCTTCGGCGATGCCCTCGGGGATGCCTTTCATGCCGCCGCGGGGGTAGAAGATGCCCTCGTGCTCGGAGTAGGCGAGGAATGCCACGTAACCGGGGCACAGCGACGGGGGGAGTCCAACGAAGTAGGACTGCAGGCTCATGGAGGCCCGCACGGTGTCGCTCTTGAAGAACTTGCAGAGCACGCTCTCGAAGTTGAGGATCATGTACTTGAAGTACTTGATAAGCTTGGGGTTGGCCATGGCCACCTTTACCAGGTCCTTCATGGTGCCCATGGATTCGGACATCACCTTGCCGAAGGCGAAGTTGATGGCCTCGGACCCCACCTCTGCGAAGCGGTCCCAGGCCTTGGCGTCCTCCTGCGAGAACTGGGCGATGACCTCGCGCGTGCCGTCAATGCTCACCGGGTAGGAGAAGCGGCGGCCGTCGGCGGTGAAGAAACCGTAGATGGGGTCGATGGGGATGAAATCGATAAAGTCCTCGGTCTTGTGGCCAAGCCTGGTGAAGAGCTCGTCGATGACCCAGTCGAGCTCCACGATGCTCGCCCCGATGTCGAAGCGGTAGCCCTGGTGGTCGCAGGAAGAGCAGCACCCCCCGACCTGTCCGGTGTTCTCGAGGACCAGGGTCTTGTAGCCGTTCTTCGCCAGCACGGCCGCGCTCGAAAGGCCTCCCAGGCCAGCGCCGATGACTACGGCGTCGTAATCCATCTTCGTCTCCTTTCCGGCCTGTCAGATAAAGTAGCGGTAGGGGAGGTAGGGCGCCTGCTTCCCGATGTGGGCAAGGTAGCGCTTGGTGCTCTCGTCCGCGGTCAGGTAAGCGGCGGCGAGTCCCAGGAGGACCGCGATGCCGAGGACCTTCTTAATGTTCTTCATCTGTTACTCCTCCTATCCTCTGTCCTTCAGGATGTAGCCCGATGTGATGATACCGGAAGCGATGGTCGTCGGCACGCCGCCCCCCAGGTGGGTGGAGCTGCCGGTGAGATAGAGGTTCCTGATGGCGCGCGAGCGCGCGTGGGGGCGGAACAGGGCCAGCGAGGTCATGTCCGAGAAGAGGCCGTAGATGGACCCCTGGGGCGAGAGCAGGCGGCGCTCGAAATCGAGGGGGGTCGACACCTCCATGTAGGTGATGTGGTCGCGCACGCCCGGCAATACGTGGCGCTCCAGGCTCTTGATGGCCTCTTCCTTGTACCAGTCCTTGATGCGGTCCCAGTTGTCGCCCAGCGGCGCGTAGGGGGCCGGCGCGTTGCACAGGAAGTTGAGCACGTGGTGGCCGTCCGGGGCCAGGGAGGGGTCCGCCTCCGACGGCCAGCACACCAGGCTCATGGCGTTGTTGGGGATGAGGTCGCGCATGTAGTAGTCGTTCCACACGTCGTTCATGGCCTTGATGGAGCCGGTGACCACGGTGTGATGGGCCTCCAGGTCCGGCTTGGTGTCCAGCCCCACGTAGATCATGGGGCAGGGCATGGAGTGGCGGTAGCTGTCGATGGCCTTCACCGCCCACCTGGGCAGGTTGTCCGGGCCGACCATCTTGAGGTACGCCACCTTGGCGTTGACGTTCGAGACGACGATGCGTGAGGTTATCTCCGTGCCGTCCTCCAGCAGCACGCCGCCCGCGGTGCGGTCGCGCACCAGTATCTTCTCCACCTTCTGGCCCGTGCGCACCTCCATCCCGTGCTCCTCGCCCGCCTGCCGCATGCCCTCCGGGATGGAGATCATGCCGCCGCGCGGGTAGTAGATGCCCATGTGCTCGGTGAGGGCGATGAAGCCGAAGATGCCCGAGCCGATCTCCGGCGGCGCGCCCGCGAAGTAGGACTGGAAGGCCACGGAGGACTGGATGGTGGGGTTCTTGTAGTACTTGCGCGTCACCGCCTGGTGGGTGCGCATGAGCAGGGGCAGGAAACGCATGGCGTCAGGGTTCTTGATGACCATGGATATGGCTTCGGGCAGCGTCTTCATAGGGGAGAGCATCATGGCGTCCATCATCTTGTCGATCATCTCGAAGCCCAGGCTGGAGAACCTCTTCCATCCCTCCACGTCCTCGGGGGCTATGGACTCTATCACCCTTGTGGTCTCGTCGATGTCCGTGGGGTAGGAGAAGCGGTCTCCCTCCGGGGTGATGAAGGAGTAGATGGGGTCGCAGGGGACGAGCTCGACGTAATCGTCGCGCCTCTTCCCCATGAGCTCGAAGAACCTCTCCATGGGATGGAGGATCTCCACGATGGAGGCCCCCACGTCGAACTTGTAGCCGTTGACCTCATAGGTGGAGCAGCAACCCCCGACGATGTCGGACTGCTCCAGGACAAGGGTCTTAAAGCCGTTCTTGGCCAGGAGTGAGGCGGTGGTCAACCCTCCCAGTCCTGCTCCGATGACGATCGCGTCGTAATCCGCCATGCGAACCTCCTCAGCTATGTGGATAGTTATATTGACTTGTTAGTATATTATAGTTTCTGATAACTTGGATGTAAACCCCGCGCCCGTCGTTTCGGACGCAAGCGGCATCAACCGCATGGGCAAGGGGGCCGGGTTTCCGGAATAAAGGGCGTTCAGCTCTCCGCGTACAGGCCGTGTTGCAGGAAGTCCATGAGGTTGACGAAGAAGGAGAGGACGTCGAAGTCCTCCTCTACCACGTAGCGGTTTCCCACCACCTCGGCGATGCCGAAGAGGGCATAGGCGACGGTATTGGGGTCGACGGGACGGAAGATGCCGTCGGCGATGCCCCTCTCGATGTCACGGGCGAGGAAATCAGCCACCTTTCCGAAGACTTCGGCGGCCTTCCTGCGCAGCCTCTCGTTGCCCCCCAAGGCCTCGGAGATCATGCCCATGAACATGAACTGCAGGTCGCGGTATTTGGAGATGAAGGTCAGCCCCTCGATGCCCAGGCGCATGAGGGCGTCCTTCGCCTCCCCGGCCGCCGCATCGGCCTCGGCCAGGAGGGTAGTGAGGGTCCGCTCCATGGTAGCGATGAAGATGTCCTCCTTGCCCGGGAAGTACTGGTAACAGGTGCCCTTGCTGATGCCCGCCTCCTGGGCTATGTCGTCGACGGTTGCGTTGTGGTACCCCTTGCTGGAGAAGACGCGGAAGGCGGCGCCCAGGATCTCCTCCGTTCGCCTCTCCTCGTCGCTCATGGCCGCCAGGCGCTCTTCGTCCTCGAGTTCGTGGGCCTCCTTCTCCCGGGCGCGGGCGCGGAAATCGTCCCAGTCCGAGACCTGGTCGAACGAGTACTTGTCCAGGATGCTCTTCATGCTCTTGATGGACATGCCCTCCTGGCGCATGTTCTTTATCACCAGCAGCCGCCGCAGGAAAGCCTCGTCGTAATAGACCACGTTGGGCTTTTCTTTTTCCGGCACCGTGAGCAACCCCTTCGCCATGTAGAACTTGATGGTGCTCACGGGCAGGTCCGCGGCCTGTGAGAGCTGTTTCATCTTCATGAGGCCGCCCCGCTCTTTGTCCGCCAATCCAAGACTTCCTTTCTGGGTGTGCCCGCCTCCCTTATGATCAACCATAATTATTCTCTAAGTGGTGCATATAGACAAGGTGCCGACCAGGCAGGGGGTCAGGTCTTGGATCTTGGATTCAAAGCGGCTGTGAACACCCAGCTAGATACGGGTGGTTCTTGACTCACATACTCCGGTATCCAAGATCCAAGACCTGGAATGATAAAGAACGGACGCCTCCGAACAATTAGGTGACAAACCAAACATGCCGGTTGAAAGGGCCGGCACGACCGAAAGGAGGCGTCCCATGAGTAGAGTGTACATCGGTATCGAC
>JBFLWJ010000022.1 GCA_040757835.1 Actinomycetota bacterium | reverse complement strand
CCGCTAAGGCGAAAGGGGCAAGGTGCCCGTTCGGAGGCGTCCTCCCAAGCTAATAGTTTTCAGCAACCCCTTCCGAAAGGGGCATGGAGAGGCTTACCCTTGACTTGGGTCTTTAAAGGTGACCCCTCAGATCTTTTCGCCGTTGGCGCGCACCTTCTCCCAGTCGACCTCCACCCCCAGGCCGGGCAGGGACGGGACGGCCACGTATCCATCGCCGTCGATGGTTATGGGCTGAGTGAGCATGGCGTCCCTCCCCTCCGGCACCCAGCCGGGCGGGTCGTAGGGGAACTCGCAGTGGGTGCAGTTGGGGATAGCCCCCATGAGCTGCAGGTTGGCCGCCAGCCCCAGCCCGTTGGTCCAGGTATGCGGGTTGTAGACGACGTTCGCGGCCTCGGCCATGCCCGCGATCTTGCGGCAGGTAAGGATGCCGCCCGCGAAGGTGACGTCCGGCTGTAGGATATCGTAGCAGCCCCGGCCCAGGAACTCGCGGAAATCGTCCAGGTCGTCGTTGAGTTCCCCGCCGCTGATGGCCAGGGTGGTGGAGCGCCTCAGGATCGTCAGCCCCTCGTAGTCGTTCATGCGCAGCGGTTCCTCCAGCCATGTCACGCCCAGCTCCTCCAGTTCGCGTGCCATGTACATGGCGCGCTTCAGGTCCCACAGGGGATATCCCGCGAATCCGTGGATGAGCCACGCCTGGTTGGCGTCCACCATGATCTCGATATCGTCTCCCACCGCCACGCGTACCGCTTCCACCACCGCGAGGTCCACGTGTGGGTCCTGGTTACGGACGCGCAGCTTTATCCCCTTGAAGCCCTCCTCCACCAGTCGCAGCGCGTCCTGGGCCCTGGTCTCCGGGTCACGCAGCTCACCGGTGGAGGCGTAGGCCTTGACTCGGTCGCGGGAACCCCCCAGGAGGCGGTAGACCGGCTGCCCCGTCGCCTTGCCGATGATGTCCCAGAAGGCGACCTCGACGAACCAGGGCCGGAAGCCTATGACCTTGGCAGCGCGCAGGACCTTGAGGAAGTCCTCCACCTGGAACGGGTCCCTGCCGATGAGGAAGAGCTTGATGAGGTCGGGTACCCCTTTCCACTCCTGGGTGAAGGCCATGCCCGCACACACCCCGTCGATGCCCTCGTCGGTGATGAGGCGCACGATGACGCAGCTGTTGTTCTGCAGGGGAAGTCCCGGTATCCAGCTGGGGTGGAACGGTTCCGCCAGGGGGAAGTGGCATATGTAGGCCTCGGCGTCGACGATCTTCATCCTGATCCTCCTTGCTTCGTCCTTGCCTTCTAATCCACCGCAGGCCTGGCCTGGCTCCAGGGGCGGGCCCTCTCCAGGGCCGCCGACGCGCGCAGCACCACCGCTTCCTGGAAGCGGTCCCCGACGATCTGCAGGCCCACCGGCAGGCCTTGAGAATTGAAACCGCACGGGACGGAGGCGGCGGGCTGTCCGGTCATGTTGAAGTGCATGGTGAACGGGACCCATCCGGCGGGCCCTACCTCCACCCCCTCGACATCGGGCGGGCCGAGGGGTCCGATGTCGGCATGATCGAAGGCGGGTGCGGCGGTGGTGGGGGTCAGGAGCAGGTCGTAGCGGTCGAATATCTTCCTCACCGCTTCCCATAGTGCGTAGCGGTGATTGAGGATCCTCACAATGTCTTTACTGGAAAAGACCGCCGCGAGGTCCAGGAACGGCAGGTATAGAGGGTAGGCCACGGCCTTGTATTCCTCGAGCCTCTCCTCGTTTGCGGCCACCATCTCGCAGATGGTCAGGGCAATGAAATCCGCCTCCGAAGTGGATGGGAGAGCCGCATCGATCTCCTCGACACTGCAGCCCAGGTCGGCGAAGGCGAAGGCCGCTTCCCTGGCGAGGGCAGCTACTTCGCGGTCCACGGCTGCGGCTACGCCGAGGTCAGGGCTGTAGGCGATGCGCAGGCCTTTAACGTCCTCCCTCATCTCATCCAGGAAACTGCCCGGATAGGCGGGGAGGGACGAGAAGTCTCGCCGGTCGGGCCCGGAGATCACGTCCAGCACGAGGGCGGAGTCCGCCACGGTACGGCTGAGGGGGCCCTCGTGCTCCAGCAGGTCGAAGCCGGGAAGGTGCGGGTACCACGGGACCCTGCCGATGTTGGGCTTGATCCCGAAGACCCCGCACAGCGCCGCGGGAATGCGGATGGAGCCCCCCGCATCGTTACCCATGGCCACGGGGCAGAGCCCGGCCGCCACCGCCGCAGCGGAGCCGCCGCTGGACCCCCCGCAGTGCTTGCCGGTGTCCCAGGGATTGGCAGTCCTCCCGAAGAGGGGGTTCTCGGTGATGCCGATGACGCCGAACTCCGGCATGTTGGTCTTGCCCAGGATGATCGCCCCCGCCTCCTTGAGCCTCTCCAGCAGCACCGCGTCCTCGTCGGGCACGAAGTCCTCGTAGAGCTTCGAGCCGTAGGTGGTCCTGACCCCCTTGGAGTGGATGTTGTCCTTGATGGCCACGGGAACCCCCTCCAGGGGCCTGGCCTTGCCCTGCCGATAGGCTTCCTCCGACTTCTTCGCTGCCTCCTCCGCCGCCTCGGGCAGCAGGGTGACGAAGGCGTTGATGAGCGGATTGACGCGGTCGATGCGGTCCCCCAGTTCCCTGATGGCCTCCCTGGGCGACAGTTCGCCCTTTTCGTAAGCGGTGATCAGCTCCAGGCCCGACATCCATGGTATCTCGGACATGACGGCAACCTCCTGGCTTAACCTCGAGCAGCGGCGGCCGCTCGCGCGGGACCTGCCCAACGTCTTATCCCAACGCAAAGCAAGCAATTTATGTCCTATATACCCACGCCTCGCCCCCGCAAAACCACGGCCGTGCCGTTACCCACAGTCCCTTCCGCCCCGCTCTACCCTTTCCCCGTAGAGCGTGGCCGGCATTAATACTGGCCCCAGTCGCCGGTACGGGGGGATCTTGTTAGATCCATATAGGTTCCCAAACACCATAACAAACCCGATATACCAGGGCCAATGCTCAGGCGTCATCACTCCGTTGTAGAATCAGCATGGTATATCCGACCGCCTGATTTCGTGCGCCCCGGAGGCCTGTTTTGAAGGACTGGAGCGACGGCTACTGCGTCCTGGAGATGGCGACCACCGGCCCCGACCCCGAGACCGCCATGCCGGTGGAGGTGGCGGCCATCCGGGTGCGCGGCGGTGCGGAGGCCGACAGCTTTCACGTTCTCATAGATGCGGGAGTGACCGTGCCGGCGTCCGTGTGCGAGCGGAGCGGCAGGAGCGCGGCGGACTACCACGACGGCGAGGGACCGCACGAAGCCCTGTCTCGCCTGCGCGACTTCCTCGGCCGCAGTAGGGTCCTCGCGCACGAGGGGAAGGCAATGAAGGCCGCGGTCCTGGAGCGCTTCGGGGCCCTCCCCGCCGGACCGGTCCTGGACACCCTTGAACTGGCCTGGATCGTCTCCCCCTACCTGCGCGATCATTCCCTCGCCGCCCTGGCATCAGCCCTGCTGGGCGAGGAACCATCCCATAACGCCCTGGGGGACGCCCGCCTGCTCCTGCGCCTGCTCGCCGAGCTGCGCCGGTCCTGGGAGGAGGCGCCGAGGCGACTGCGCTCCGCTGTTGCCGGCGCATTGGCGGAGGCCGGCAGCCCTTGGGAGGGTTTCCTGCCGGGAAGCGGCGGCCGCACCCCATTCCCCGACCTCGCCGACAGGCTCCCGTGCGTGGACGAAGAGGTGCGGGGCGGAGCGGTTCCGGACCGGTCCGACGAGGACGCCGCGGGAGAGGGGGGCGGCATCGACCCGCACCACGCCGTCTCGCTCTTCGCGCCCGGCGGTCCCCTGTCGGGACTCCTTCCCGACCATGAGTCCCGTCCCCAGCAGGATGCAATGGTCGAAGCGGTGGCCTCGGCTCTGAACGAGTCCGCCTGCCTGGTGGTCGAGGCGGGCACCGGGGTGGGCAAGTCCCTGGCCTACCTGGTCCCCGGGGTCCTGCACGCCCGTGCCAGCGGCGAGCCCCTGGTGGTCTCCACCTACACCCGCAACCTGCAGGAGCAGCTCTTCCACAACGACCTGCCCACCCTCTCACGGGCCCTGGGCAGCTTCGATTTCGCCCTGTTGAAAGGAAGGGGCAACTACCTCTGCGTGCGTAAGTGGGTCGAGTGGTGCGGGCTGCTCGCGCGCGGGGAACCGGTGCTCCACTTCGGCGAGCAGGCCCCGGCCGAGTCCTACGCTTTCCTGGTGTCGTGGCTGTCGCGCACCCCCTCCGGGGACCTGGAGGAGATCTCCCTGGGCCTGCGGTTCCTCCTTGCCGAGCTCGTGCAGGAACTGGCGTCAAGCTCCGAGGACTGCCTGCGCTCCCACTGCCCCTGGTTCAGGCGCTGCTGGGTAGAGAAGGCGCGGGCGCGGGCCGCGGCGAGCGAAGTGGTGGTGGTCAACCACGCCCTGCTCCTCTCGCAGGTGTGCGAGGCCGCTGAAGGGCCCGCCAATCTCGTCCTTCCAGACCACCATACTCTGGTGCTGGACGAGGCGCACCACCTGGAGGACGTGGCCACGGACGCCTTCAGCCTCTCCTTCTCCCTGGAGGCGTGCCTGCGGACCATGGAGGACATCTCCGGCCGCAACGGGCTGTTGACGCGCTGGGGGACCCTGCCGCTGGACCCGGAGGGACAGGCCATGCTCTCCGAGTCATACGAACTCGCGGACAGGTGCCGCTCCCGGGCGGAGGACCTCTGCCTGGGCCCCATCGCCTCGATGCTGCCCGGAGGCGCGGGGATGCGGCCCGAGGGGACGAAGGTGCGCGTGGAGCCGGGCCTGCTCACGCACCCGGCATGGGACCCGGCGCGCGCCGCCGGCCTGGACCTGGCGGCGGACCTCTCCCGCCTCGCGGAACTCTTTCCCGCCCTGGCGGAGAAGGCCCTGGCGCTTGAGGGTAAGGGCGACGAGGAGGCCCTGCACGCTGCGCGCAGGGCGGAGGCCCTCTCCATGCGGGCCGGGGAGGAGGCTGCCGGCCTGGCGGTCTTCCTGCGCGAGCCGGTGGACGAGGACTTCCCCCGTCACCTGCGCTGGATCGAGCGCGCGCGGCCGCGCGCGCGGTCCTCCGCGCCCATCTCCATGGCCCTCATCAGCGCCCCGGTGAGCGTGAGCGAGGAACTCTCGTCCCTGCTCTTCGCGCCCCTGCGGTCGTGCGTGTGCACTTCCGCCTCGCTGTGCGTGCCGGGCGAGCGGGGAGGTTTCGCGTTCTTCCTGCGGCGCACGGGGCTGGACACGCTGGAGGAATCCGGCAGGGATACGCGTCTGCTCGCCCTGGACTCGCCCTTCGACTACTCCTGCCAGGTGCGCCTCTTCGCAGTCACCGACCTGCCCGAGCCCAGGGCGGCGGGGGAGGGTTTCCGCCGCTACATGCAGAGGGTGAGCGGCGTGGTGGAGGAGACGGTGCTGGCCACCGGTGGCAAGGCCCTGGTGCTGCTCACCTCGCACCAGCAGGTGGAGTTCCTCTATTCCGAGCTGCGGCCCCGCCTGGAGGAACAGGGCATCTGCTGCCTGCGCCAGCAGCGCGGCATGCCCAACGCGCTGCTGTTGGAGAGGTTCCGCGCCGACCGTGATTCCGTGCTCCTGGCCACCGAGGCCTTCTGGGAAGGAGTGGACGTGCCGGGGGAATCACTCTCAGCGGTGATAATGGTCAAACTTCCCTTCCGCCACCCGCGGGACCCGGTGGTGGCGGGGCGCGTCGAGCACCACGACCGCGAGGGCAGCGGCGGTTGGGGCTCGTATTACCTGCCCCTGGCTGTGACCCTCTTCCGGCAGGGCATCGGCAGGCTGGTGCGGCGCTCCACGGACCAGGGGATCATCGTGGTGCTGGACCCGCGCTTTCTCACCCGCTCTTATGCGCGTCTCTTCCATGCCGCCCTCCCCGACGGCCTGCGCGTAGAGGTGGTGCGCCGCGAGGAACTGGGCGACTCCATCCGTTCCTGCTTCTGAGCCCTTCAATACCACCGAGAACCGGCGGTAACGGTCCTCGCACCAAGAACAATGGTCCGGCCCGGCGACAAGGCTGGTCGTAGTCGCAATTCCAGCCAGGCATTTCATGTTGTTTTCCCGCCCGCCTGCGCCTGTCGCCGGATTCCCCGCGCAGGCTTTTATATGGGAAACGCCCGATCGAGCTACAGTCCTCCCCCTAAGATGGCATACGCACGCCCTGGCCGTCGGGGCTGGCGCGCGTACCCCAGCCTTCCGGTTTCACGCCTGCGGCGTGAAACGTAGACCCCACCCTATTGGGAAAGGCCGCAGCGCGGGTGATCAGGCTTCGCCGGTGAAGAGGTCCGCGAAGCGGTCGCGCAGCTCCAGCTTGCGCACCTTCAGGGTCATGCCGTAGGGCATCTCCTCCGGCCTTATGATGCGCACGGCCCGGGGGCTCTTATAGAGCGCGATGTTCTCCTTGCACCAGGCCAGGATGTCGTCCTCGCCGGCCTGCGCGCCCGGCCTGAGGGTGACCACGGCCAGGGGGACCTGCTTCTTCAGGGGGTGCGGTATGCCCACCACCGCGGCGTCCGCGACGTCGGGGTGGTTGAGCACCTCCTGCTCAACCTCCACCGAGAAGACCGAGTAGCCGCCGCACTTGATGACGTCCTTCACGCGGTCCACGAAGAAGAGGCGGCCCCACTTGTCCTTGCGCCCCATGTCCCCGGTGCGCAGCCAGCCGTCCACGATGAGCTCGGAAGTGGCCTCGGGATTGCCCCAGTAGCCCTTGGTGATGCCGGGCCCGGCCACCGCCACCTCGCCCACCTCGCCAGCGGGGACCTTCCTGCCGTCCTCGTCGATGATGCGCACGCGCACGGGCGGCAGCGGCCACCCCACGCACCCGCGGGGATATTTCAGCCCCATGATGGCGATCTTCAAAGTGGCGATGCCCGCCAGCTCCACCATACCGTAGACCTCGGTGAAGAAGGCCTTGGGCTGGTAGGGCCCCAGCTTGAACAGTTTTCCCTTGGCGCGGAAGGCCTCCGCGTACTCCTCGGGCATGGCGTCGGCGGCGCTGCCGAACATCTTCAGGGTCGAGAGGTCGTATTTGTCTATCCCCTCGGCGAGCATCATGGCGTACATGGCGGGCACACCCACGAAGAGCCCGACCTTCTCCCTCTGCATGGCCTCGAGGACGGCGCGGGGCTCGAAGTGGCGCATGTAGTAGGCCTTCAGCCCCACGCAGGCGCCGATGATGTAGCAGCCGAAGCCCATGACGTGGGCCGCCGGCAGGCAGAAGAGCCCGGTGAAGCTGGGACCCACCGGGATGACGGCGGCGCCTATCTTCTGCGCGGTGAGCAGGCAGCGCGAGGTCATAACCGCGCCCTTGGGAAAGCCGGTGGTCCCCGAGGTATAGAAGATGGCCACCTCCTGGTCCGGGTCGAGCCTGACCCCTTCCCAGTCCCCCGCCGCGCTCATGGCCTCGTCCAGGGAATCGAAGCCGTCCATGGTCTCTTCACGCGGGCCGGCCATGATCCACTGCTTGATGCTGGGGATCTCGTCCTTGCTCCCGATGTTGCCCTGGAAGACCTCCCGGTCGACGATGATGCGCTCGGCGCCGCAGTTCTCCATGATGTAGCGCATCTCCCTGCCCTTGAGCATGTAGTTCATGGGCACGGCGATGGCGCCGGCGCGGGTGATGGCGAAGATGGATAGGGGGAGGTCGCCGTTGTTGCCGGTGGAGATGCCCACCCGTTCGCCCGGGCGCACCCCCAGGTCCCGCAGGGCGGAGGAGACCTTCTCCACGAAACGCGCGGCGTCCCGGTAGGACATGTGCTTGACTGGGAATTCCTGGTAGCGCAGCGGTTCGTGCAGGGTGCTGAAGGCCTGGTCCCCCCGCAGCTCCGCCATGCGGTCGTGGAAGTTGCCCAGGGTCAGGTCCCTCTGCAGCACAAGCTTGAATTTATCCGGTAAGAGTGCCATCCCGATCCCCTTCCTGCCTTGTGAACAATTATGCCGGAGTTGTCCGCTACTAATTTTACCTTCAGCCGACACCATGTCAAACCGGGCGCGGCCCGCGGTCCACCTGCGCCGCCTTATTGTGCTATATTGGGAATCGACATCAAGTCGAACCAATGGGCGGGCTTTTTCTGCACGGAGCCGGAGAAAGGTAGAGCAGATGACGGTGAAGCGGAGCAAATCCGACATCACCCGGGACAAGCTGACCATCGCCGCCCGCGAGGTCTTCGTGGAGAAGGGCTACCACCGCACCAAGGTGGTGGACATCATCGAGCGGGCGGGGTGCGGCCACGGCACCTTCTACGACTACTTCAAGAGCAAGGACGACGTGCTCATGGCCATCCTGGGTGAACTCATCCGCGAGCTGGAACGCCTGGGCGAGTCCTCGCGCGTGCTCATGGAGCGCATCGCCTTCGACGACTACGACGCCATCCGCATCCTGCTGCAGGGCATCAGCGACATCTTCAGCCGTCACGGCGACCTCAACAACGTCTACATCGAGGCGGCCCTGGAGAGCGCGGTCTTCAGCGACGTCTACAACGACTTCCACCGCGTCTTCTCGGGGATCCTCGAGAGCAAGATCCGGCAGATGCAGGAGGCCGGGAAGTGCGAAGGCCTGGACTCCCGCCTGGCGTCACAGATCCTCGTGACCCTGGTGGGACTGACCGATTACGGCCGCCAGGCCGGCTTCATCGAGGGCGACAACGAGGCGGTCACCGAGAACCTGGGGCTGCTGGTCTTCCGCGCCCTCAACTACTGAGCGCCCATCGCTTTCGCAAGACGGCGCGGCCGCTTCTCCGCCGGCCGACCGGACCTCGTCCCAGAGGAGTGAGGGGGGATAAGGATGAAGGCCAGGGTGACGCTGAAAGCGGGCGAGGCGCAGCAGGTAATAAGCCCGCTGCTCTACGGACATTTCATCGAGAACCTGGGCAAGTGCATCTACGGCGGCCTGCTCCGCCTCGGGGGCTCGGGGTGGGAGGTACACCCGGAAGTCAGGGAAGCGCTTACGGCGCTGCACCCTACCGTGATCCGCTGGCCCGGCGGGCTCTTCGCCGACGGCTATCACTGGAAGGACGGCATCGGCCCCCCCGCCTCAAGGCCGGTCAGGCCCAACCGCTACTGGCGGCGCTTCGGTCCCCTCATGGGCCCCCGGGACCCCAATGCCTTCGGGACCGACGAGTTCATCGACCTCTGCCGCGAGGTGGGAGCGGAGCCCCTGATCAACGTGAACCTGGCCACGGGGACGCCCGGGGAAGCCGCGGACTGGGCGCGCTACTGCGCTGGGCGCGTACGGTGGTGGGGGGTGGGGAACGAGCAATACGGGTTCTGGGCCCTGGGCCACTGCAAGCCCGCCGCATACGCCCGGCGCTACCTCGAGTTCCGCAGGGCGATGCTGGACGCCGACCCGGAGGTCCGCACCATGGTGGTGGGCACCGACGGCAGCTTCGTGCCGGAATGGAACCGCATCGTGCTCGACGCCGTAGGGGAGGAGGCCGACCTCCTCTCCTTCCACGCCTACGTGCCCGGCTTCGAGCACTACCTCTCTTACCTGCGGCGGCAGCGCCGGGACCCCGACGGGGTCTATTACGCCATGGTGGGGGCGGGAGCCGAGATCGAGAGGCGCATATCCTGGACGGAGGACACCCTGCGCGCTGCCCTGGGGCCCCGTTCCCGCCTGCGCCTGGCCCTGGACGAATGGAACCTGTGGTGGAAGCCCACCCAGACCTACCGCGCGGTCTTCACCATGCGGGAAGCCGTGGCCGTCGCGGGCATCCTCAACGCGCTGCACCGCAACGCCCACATCGTGGAGATGGCCAACATCGCGCAACTGGTCAACGTCCTCGGCCTCATCCTCGTCGATAAAAGCGGGGTCAGGCTCAACTCCATCTACCACCCCTTCCTCCTCTTCGCCCGGGAGGCCGGCAGGTTCCTGGTGCCGGTGGAAGCGGAGTCGGACTCTTACTGCACCCCTCCCCTGGGGCTCATCCCGGCCCTGGACAAGGTGCCCTATCTCGATGCCTCGGCGACGCTTTCGCTGGGCAAGGACCGGGTGGCCCTCTTCCTGGTAAACCGGCACCTGAGCGAGGAGGTGTCGGTGGAGGTGGAGGTCTCCGGGCTGCCGGTGCTGTGGGCAAAGCTGAATGCGCTGACCGCCGCTTCCCCTTACGACCGCGAGGTGCGCCTCGAGAAGAGGGAACTGGCGGTGAGCGGCCCCGGGCTGGAGCTGGCCCTGCCTCCCCACTCCATCGCGGCGCTCATCGTGGGCAACGCCTGAGAAAAAGCGGCGAGGCCTTTCGGGTCAGAGGTCGAGGAGGTCGAGGTAGGGGCGTCCGTCCTCGCCGACCAGCGGTATCCTGATGGCATCCGCCTCCTCGATGACCATCTCATCGCCATCGGCGCCCGTAAAACGGCCCCAGATATAGACGGCTGCCTTGCCCGTGCTCGCATATCCGAGGTAACTGTACTGCGGCGCCACTATCCCGGTGAACGGGATGTCCTCCAGGAAGCCGGCGATGAGCACCCCGCCCAGGACCTCGTCCCCCGCGTCCGGCATCTCCGCCCGCGCCTGCTCCAGGAAAGACGGGGCAACGTACCCAACGAACTCGGCCTTCTCCCCGGCCAGCGCCGCCTGCAGCGCCGCTTCCGCCACCTGCACCTCCCGGGGACGGGCATCGGGGACCTCGCCTCCGCAGCCGGCGGCGGTCGCGAGCAGGGCCAGGCAGGAAACGGCCATCAGCACTGCGGAGGCGCGGCCGCGCGAACACCGGCCAGGCCGTCCCCCGGCGCGGCAGCGGCCGGAAAAGGCGCCAGTGGCGGCGGAGGGAGTCCCTGAAGATGTATGCCCCTTACCCATGCGCTCTCCCCCAACGCGCGGTCACGACACCCAGACCGTCTGCTCCGAGACCTGCTCCCAGCCGTCCTCGCCCTTGCGCAGCAGGTAACGGACGCCGGAGCCCGCGAGGGGGCCATAGAGGGAGCCGACCTCCACCACCGCCTCCCCCTTCTCCTCGTCCGCCTCCATCACCGTGATGGAATGCTGGCTGTAGATCCAGACGCGGGGGTCCCCCACCTCTCTCTGCGCGGCCAGGTCCCCGAATTCCTCCAGGGTGATCTCGCTCAGGGCCCCGCCTTCCCACTTCCAGAAGCGCAGTCCCAGCTCCTCGGGGGAATCCTCCGCGACGCTGGCGGGTTTCCTCATCCACTCCACGACGAAGTCGGAGTCGCGGTTCTCGGGGATGAGGATGTTCTCGATGGCGTAGTCCACCGCCTCCTCCTCGAACCCCTGCCGGTCTCCGCCGCCGCAACCGGCCATGAAGGCCAGCGCCTGCAGGAGCAGCAGCAGCGCGATGGCGAAAGCACCCGTTCTTTTCATGCCCCCATTATAGCGGACGCGGAAGACCGCACCGTCCCGAAAACGTGCGGTTCCGGCAGGTCCCCGCTGAAAAGCGCGCTGGTCGCGAACCATCCTCTTCCGGTCCGGGCGGAACGCGCACGGTTAAGGCGAGCAACCGATGGCTGTCTTCGTCACGTCCGCCACAGAGAGAGGGGACCGCCCCGCGGCCCCCTCCTCCTCTGTCACTTCGGTGCTTGCGGCTACACGTCGTTCAGCTTGCCGCTGTGGTAGTCGTCGTAGGCCGACAGGTCGAGCATGCCGTGGCCGGAAAAGTTGAAGAAGATGCACTTGGACTCGCCGCTCTCCCGGCACTTCACCGCCTCGTCGATAACCGCCTTAATGGCGTGGGAGGTCTCGGGCGCCGGCACGATGCCCTCGGTCTGGGCGAAGGTGATCGCCGCGTCGAAGATCTCCACCTGGTGGTAAGCCCGGGCCTCCATGACGCCTTCTTTGACCAGCAGGCTGATGATGGGGGAGTCGCCATGATACCTGAGACCCCCGGCATGGGACGGCGGGGGCACGAAATCGTGACCCAGGGTGTACATGAGCACGATGGGCGCCATGCCCGCGGTGTCCCCGTAGTCGTATTCGTAGCGCCCCGTGGTCAGGGTGGCGCAGGATGTGGGCTCCACGGCGATGAGACGGATGTCGCTGCCGTCGAGCTTCTCCTTGACGAAGGGCAGGGCCACGCCGCCGAAGTTGGAGCCCCCGCCCACACAGCCGATGACCATGTCCGGGTAGTCGTCGAACATCTCGAAGGCCTTCTTGGCCTCTAGGCCGATGACCGTCTGATGCAGCAGCACGTGGTTTAGCACGCTGCCCAGGCTGTACTTGACGTCGTCAGCCTGCACCGCCTGCTCCACGGCCTCGGAGATAGCGATGCCCAGGCTCCCCGGCGTATCCGGGTACTCCGCGAGCATCTTCTTGCCGAACTCCGTCAGCTCGCTGGGACTCGCCGCCACCTGCGCCCCCCAGGTCTCCATCATGGAACGACGATAGGGTTTCTGAGCGTAGCTCGAGCGTACCATGAACACCTGAAGCTCCAGGTCGAAGAAGTTGCAGCCCAGGGAGAGGGCGCTCCCCCACTGCCCGGCGCCGGTCTCGGTGGTGAGCTTCCTCACCCCTTCCTTCTTGTTGTAGTAGGCCTGGGCGATGGCGGTGTTGGGCTTGTGGCTGCCCGCCGGGCTCTCGCCCTCGTTCTTGAAGTAGATACGTGCCGGGGTCTGCAGGCGCTGCTCCAGCCTGAGCGCCCGCACCAGCGAGGTGGGCCTCCAGATCTTGTAGATCTCGCGCACCTCCGGAGGGATCTCGATATAGCGCTCCTGGCTCACCTCCTGCATGATCAGGCCCATCGGGAAGAGCGGGGCGAAGTCGTCCGGGCCCGCCGGCTCCCTGGTCACGGGGTGCAGTGGCGGCGCCAGGGGCTTCGGGAGGTCGGGCTGCACGTTGTACCAGGCCTCCGGGATGTGCTCTTCGGACAATCGGATCGATTTCGGTTTTTCAGCCATCGTTCTCTCCTCCTGACTCCTTTCTCCGTCCATGAATGGAAAAATCTCTGCCTGCTCCCAGCTCCTTTCCCTGTCTATGCATAGAAAACGGCCACGGAGCTTTTCCTCTCCGTGGCCCGTTGATGCCTGCCCTCGGTTACCAGATGCACGGTGGGCAAACACCGCCACGGCGGGTCCGCCACCACCAGGTGAAGACTCCTCTGCTGCGTCCGATAACCTCGCTCACGTTTCCATCCTTTTCCTGGATGATCTCGACGTGGATTGATTATGGCCCCCACCTGCGCTTCTGTCAAGGTTTGCGGCTTCGTTTCTTGTCCGAAACCCAAAAGCGGACAGTTTAAGCTTGAAAACTGGGCACTAACATATTCCAGCTGGTGGTTTGCTCTCGGGAGCAATGGGGATTGAAATACCTTAGTATTTCCGAATATCGGAGGCAGTTGAGGATGAGCAGAGATGAAGCATTAAAGATGGGGAGGCGCGGAACGACGGTGATCCCAGCCTCTCTGCGCAAGGCCTATCACCTGGATGAGCGCTCTATGCTGGTAGCCGAGCTGACCCTCATCTTTACTATGTACTTTCATCGCTGGATTCATCCATGTATTCTTCTTCATCTTCGTACTTCCTTCTTTCTTGTTGCTCCTTTTAGGCAAGAGCCAATACTATCGAGACGATAACATTTCTCATGATAATCTCGCCCTCGATCTGATCACCACCGGCATCAGTGGCTTTCCTTCGCTTCGCGCTTCAGTTGCCCGGCTGTGGCGTGGGCACGCCGCTGGGGCTCGGGCAGCCTCACCCCGCGCAGGCAGGAAAGGACCATGCGCAGCGAGGTTGGCAGGTCCACCAGGTGCCCCACGGAGATGTAGAGGGGTTTCACGCCCCTGCGGGTGCGCAGCACCGCCCCCACCGCCCTCTCCTGGTAGATAAGCGGCTCCCAGTCCCCCACCTCGGGTCCGGGCTCCGCCGCCTCGCCCACCAGCCGGGACTTGGCGCAGCCGACGGTGGGGATGCCGGTGAGCACCCCCAGATGCGAGGCGAGGCCGAAGCCGCGGGGGTGGGCCAGCCCATGCCCGTCCGCGAGGATGAGGTCCGGCTTCCGCCCCAGGGCCTCCAGGGCGGGCAGCAGAGCGGGCAGTTCCCGGAACGAGAGCAGCCCCGGCACATAGGGAAATTCGACCCGCAGGACCGAGGTGTGCACCTCCAGCACCTCCAGGCGGGGAAAGCTCATGAGCACCACCGCGCCCAGGGCCAGCCGGCTCTCGCGCAGGTAGGAGATGTCGGTCCCCGCCACCGTCCGCACCGCGGCCGGATCCAGCAACGGCTCTTCGCGCACCTCGCGGCGCAGGCCTTCCTGGATAACCCTGGCCTCGGCCACGCTCACATCCAGAGGATGACATGATCGTATGCGCATGCGCTCTCCTTCTGCCGCGTCCATGCCTGAATGCTATCACCTTTGCCTGAGGCGGTATTGCAAATGGGATGGATATTTCACTGCCGGGGTGCCGCGTGGCCGACCGGTTGTTATCGTCCGCTTTACTCTCAGCAGCCCTCTTCGTGGCGGGGGTTCTTGCGGATGATCTTGATGGCGTTGGTGACCGCAACGGTGATGTCCGCCTTGAACTGGCTCTCCAGTTCGTTGACCTTGGTGTAAATATAACCCTTGTCCGTCACCACGTACTTGGGGGGGAGGTGGTTCAAGGCCAACGCCTTGATGTCCAGCTTGCACCTCTCGCACTTGCAGATGTCGTCGCGGAAGCCCAGTATCTCTTCCAGGGTCCTGTCCACAACTTCCTCCATATAGTTGGTCAGAAGCATGGCCGCACCTCCTTGTTCCTGATATGCAACCTCATTCTATCTCAATCGGGCGCCCCGCCATAGTGCGTACGCCGTCCTCCCTGCTCGCTCTGTAGCATGGCGGGCAGGCGGGTGCTATAATCTGGACTTGTGCTCGACGCTGCTCCTGCTCCCGGCACGGACCGGGGGCCGCTAGACCAAAGGAGGTGAAGATGCGCGAATACGAGCTCATGTACATCGCCAGGCCCAACCTGGAACCCGAGCAGTACGAAGCCCTGCAGGAAAGGGTCACCGCCCTCGTCGCCCGCGACGGCGGCGAGATGGCCGGCGCGGACGTGTGGGGGAAACGCAGGTTGGGATACCCCATCAAACACGAGACGGACGGTTATTACGTCCTGCTCACCTTCAAGGGCGGCGAGGAACTGGTGCGGGAACTGGACCGCGTCCTTTCCATAACCGACGAGATCATACGTTTCAAGATCTTCCGGATCGACCACCGGAAGTGACCTTCCGCCCGCCGGCGGCCTTGTCACTGCCCCGCGGTACCATCAGGGTGTGAGTCGGAAAGAGCGGAAGAGGAGGATATCATGGCTGGTTTGAACAACGTGGTGCTGATCGGGAACCTGACGCGGGATCCCGAACTCAGGTACACCCCGAGCGGATTGCCGGTTGCGACGCTGCGCCTCGCCGTCAACCGCAATTTCACCAACCAGCAGGGCGAGATAGAGACCGACTACTTCAACGTCATCGTCTGGCGCAACCAGGCGGAGAAGTGCGCGGAATATCTCAGCAAGGGACGCCAGGTAGCCATCACCGGCCGGCTGCAGAGCCGCAGCTGGGAGGCTAACGATGGACAGAAGAGGTCCGTCGTGGAGGTCGTGGCCGACCGCGTCGTCTTCCTGGGTCGCCGCGACCGCCAGGAGGGCGGCATGAGCGACCTGGTCGAGGTGGACCTCACCGAGGACGATCTCTCCACCGACCTGGAGGCCCGCGTGGAAGACGAGGTGGTCTTCTAACCGGAGGCGCGCCACAATAAAGAGAACGTGAACTGCAACTGGAGGAAAGATGAGTCCGAACCAGGGAAGAAAACCCGGCGGCAGGGAGAAGAGGTCCCGTGAGGGATACGCACGTAAGCCGCGCAAGAAGGTCTGTTACTTCTGCTCCGAGAAGATGGATTTCATCGACTACAAGGACGTCTCCCTGCTCAAGAAGTACGTCTCGGAGAAGGGCAAGATACGCCCGCGCCGCGTCACCGGCAACTGCGCCCAGCACCAGGCCAGGCTGGCCCTGGCCATCAAGAGCGCTCGGGAGATGGCCCTCCTCCCCTACACTTCGCGCCAGAGCGAGGTCAAGTAAGGCTCGTGGTTTCGCCGCAACAGGCGCCTGCCGTTTTGTTATACTGAGAAGGTTCGCAGACGACAAGGGAGTTCGCATTGAAGGTCATCCTGATAGCGGATGTGGAGGGACTGGGCGACCGTGGCGACGTGGTCGAGGTGAAGGACGGCTACGCCAACAACATGCTCATCCCCAAGGGGCTCGCCGTGCGCTCGACCAAGGGCAAGGCGAAGGAGGCCACCCAAGTGGCCAAGGAGAAGATGGCCAAGGCTGACCGTGAGCTGAAAAGGGCGGAGGACACCGCCCAAACCATAACCGGACACACCTTCGAGGTGGCCGCCAAGGCCGGCGAGGAGGGAAAGCTCTTCGGGACCATCACCTCCAAGGACGTCGCGGCCATGCTCGCGAGGGACCTGCATATCGAGGTGGACCGCAAGAAGATCCACATGGACGAGCACATAAAGACGGTGGGGTTCCACGAGGCGCGCATCAAGCTGCACCCCCAGGTCGAGGCCATCGTCCATCTCAAGGTGATACCGGAATAGAGCATTTTTCCAGGGCAGGGCGCCACCGACCCGCCCTGTCGCGATGGGGGGTAGAGGGGCATGAGCAACGTGATCCAAGCCTTCGACCGCCACGACCACCTGCCGCCGCACAGCCTGGAAGCGGAGGAGTCGGTGCTGGGCTCCATGCTCCTCTCGCAGGAGGCTATCGCCGAGGTCTCCGAGGTCCTCACCGCGCAGGACTTCTACAAGGAATCCAACGGCATCATCTACGACGCCGCCCTCTCCCTCTTCGCCTCCGGTGAGCCCGTGGACCCGGTCACCATCGGAGAGTCCCTGCGCGCCCAGGGCAACCTGGAGAAGGTGGGGGACCGCTCCTACATCCTCAACCTCGTGTCCTCGGTCCCCACCCCGGCCAACGCCCGTTACTATGCCGAAGTGGTCTCGCGCCTCTCCATCTACCGCCGCCTCATCGCGGCGGCGTCCCGGGTGGCGGCGGTGGGTTACAGCGCCCCCGAGGACCTGGCCGACGCCCTCGACGAGGCCGAGGACGCCGTCTTCAAGGTGGGCCAGCGCAAGCGGCGGGAGAGCATCAAGCCAATCAAGGAACTCATGGAGAGCACCTTCGAGGACCTGGAGAAGATAGCCGAGGGGACCATGGAGACCGGTGTGCTCACCGGCTTCACCGACCTCGACGAGCTGACCATGGGGCTGCAGCCCTCCGACCTCATCGTGGTGGCCGCCCGCCCCTCCATGGGAAAGACCTCGCTGGCGCTGAACATCGCCGACCACGTGGCGGTGGAGGAGAGGATACCGGTGGCCATCTTCAGCCTGGAGATGAGCGCCTCCGAGCTGACCAAGAGGATGCTGTGCTCGCGGGCCCGCGTCAACAGCCAGAGGCTCAAGTCGAGTTTCAAGGATGACGACGTCTGGCAGCGCCTCTCGGACGCGGCGGGGGAACTGACCTCGGCGTCCATCTTCATCGACGACAACGCGGATATCGGCGTCATGGAGCTGCGCTCAAAGATAAGGCGTCTCAAGACCCAGCACGACATCGGGCTGGTGATCATCGACTACATCCAGCTCATGGCCTCGGACCGCCGCCAGGAGAACCGAGTGCAGGAGATCGCGACCATCTCCCGCGGCCTCAAGGTCATCGGCAGGGACTTCAACATCCCGGTCATCGCCGTCTCCCAGCTCTCCCGCGAACCGGAGAAGCACAACCGTGAGCCCATCCTCTCCGACCTCAGGGAATCGGGGGCAATCGAGCAGGACGCCGACCTCATCATCTTCATCCACCGCGAGGAGGTGCGCGACCAGGACAACGAGGAGGTGAGGGGTCGGGCCAGCGTCAAGGTGGCCAAGCACCGCAACGGCCCCATCGGCCCGGTGAAACTGACCTTCCAGGCCCAGTACGCCCGCTTCCTCAACTACAGCCGCCGCGAGGAATGAAGAACATCTAAACCGCGCGACCTCTCCGCAAGGACGAGCCATACCGCTATGCTTTCGTATACGAAGCGTGAACCGGGGTCGGGATAGGTCCCGACCCCGGTTGGTTGGCGCAGTGCTGTTCAGCCACTGCCAGTGGCTTACCCCAGGATCTCTTTCGCGAGGTCGATATCCAGCGGGATCAGCCCACGCTCCGACTCTTCGTATATGAGCTTGATGGCACCGTTGGCGCAGTTCTCCACGCAGAGCCCGCAGCCGAAGCACTTCTCGGGGTAATGGGAGCGCGCCCCATCCACCACCTCGATGGCCCCGAAGTTGCAGGCCTTCGCGCATTCTCCGCACAACCTGCACTTCTCCGCATCATACTCCACCGTGTAGCCGGAGGGCACGTACATGGTGATGTCCTGCGCCCCCTTGATCTTCTGGGCCAGGGCGGTGGCGCGCATAGAGACGCAGCACTTGGGACAGCAGTTGCAGAGTACCCCCATACTGCCGCCGGTGGCCACCTTGAAGAAGGCCTGGTTTATATGGCCGCTCTTGCGGTGCTCGTCGATTATCTCCAGTGCCTGCTCCCTGGTGATGCGGCGCACGTTCAGTCTCTCGCAATGCTCCATCCAGAAATCCACCACCGGCCTGCCCACGGCGATGCAGGAGGCCAGGGGCTGGCAGGGGTCTTTCATCTCCTTCTTGCAGGGGCAGTCCATGACCGCGAGGTGCGTGGGCTCGCGCAGGATGATCTTGTTGGCGTGCTTGTACGGCACGATACGGCTGGTGGTATCCGGGCCCAGCATCACCGTCTCCTCCAGGTCCAGGATCTTGACGATATCGTCCCGCGAGAGCACCTTGGCATGGTAACGGTCGAAGATGAACTTGGGGATGTACTTCGCCGCCTCCACGCGCGATAGCAGCGCCACCAAGACCTTCGTCAGGTACAACGCCCCCCTCACGTAGATGTCGTAGAGCGTGAAGTAGAGATAGTTGTGGATGGCCCGGTCTACCCTCCAGCCATGCAGCCTGAAGACCCTCTTCGTCGATTCCTTCATGCGGTTCCCCCTCCTCTGACGCCGCGGCGCCGGCGCGACCGCGGCTTTCCTGCATCCAGCCCGATACGATGTGCGATGAACGTCACCAGACTATGTACAAGGCGAAGTCCGGGGTGTATGAAGCCTTGTCCCCCCTCCTCGCAGAACGCCCCTTGATATGCTGCCACGGATTTTCATATACGGCCCATAAACGTTTGCCCCTTGACGATTCGGGTATAAAGTTATTATATGACTGTGTCCAGTTTATGAACGCAGTCGGGATTCGTGGTGCTGATTCTAACAGTTACAGGCGCACTTGTCATCAGGTGCTCGAACAGGAGCAGCGGCTGATGTCCACCCTATCAAGGCGGGAACGCGAAAGACAGCAGCGCAGGAACGATATCGTGGAAGCTGCGGAAGCGCTCTTCTCCGAGAAGGGTTTCAAGGGCACCACTATGCAAGAGATCTCCGAGAGGGTGGAGCTCTCCAAGGGGACTATCTATCTGTACTTCAAGAGCAAGGAAGAGCTCTACCTCTCGGTGTGCGTAAAGGGCGTCGCGGGATTCGGAGAGGACCTGGAGGCCGCCGCGGCGTCGGCGGGCGGGATCGAGGACATCGTAAAGGCCGTGTACATGGCGTACATAAAGCATTCCCTTGAAAAGCCGGCCATCTTCCGCGTACTCAGGGACACCTTCATAGAGCAAGTTAGGCAGAACCTCTCCCCCGAGACCATCGAGGAGATCAGCGGTTACATCAAGGGTTGGCTCGAGCTGGAGAGCGGCCTCCTCGAGGAGGGCATCGAGCGCGGCATCTTCCGCGAGGACCTCGACCCTTACGGCTTCAGCCTCACGGCCTGGAGGACATCCACCGGGCTCATCGAGCTGGCGCTGCTCAATGAACCAGGCGTCGTGGAACACGAGGACCTCGACCGCTTCTTCCAGCAGTCAATCGATCTGCTCGTCGAGGGCGCCAAGTCCGGCGCTAAGAGGGCTGTGCGCAAGGCGGCTTCAAGATAGGGGCCGCCGCTTCCGCGAACTCGGTACGCTGCGCGGCGTCGAGCAAGGTCCGGCCTTTCCGGGCCTTATATGAAACCCGGGGAACGGGTTGGATTATAAACGAAGGAGGGCATACTTGTATTGACTTTGCATGACCACGGTCATAATATAACCCCAGTCATAACAATGTCTCCGGCTCCGCTTCGCAGCAATTTCTTACGAATTTCGAAGCCTTATCGCACTAACAAGACATATGTTCTGATCGCGTCCGTTCAACGGCTTTTCTTGGGGGGTTATGCCGTTCCTCTAACCGCTTATCGCTTCGCGCAACGGTGACGGCTTGAACTCCGGCATCAATCAGGCACAGACCCAGGGAACAGGGAGGTAGGGATGAGGACCATCGATGACTTCACGCGCCCGCTGGAATACATATCGCCCATGGACGGCCTCCTGGGCTCCATCTTCCGCGAGTGGGCCGAAAAGGACGTGATGCCTTACCGCAGGCAGTTCGACGAGGACTACCTGGAGCACAACCTCATCCATCCCCCCTTCAACCGGCTCCTCGGCGAATACGGCCTGCAGCGGATGATCTTCCCCGAGGACCTGGGCGGATGGGGCATGGGCAAATCGAACTACATGTGCGTGGCCGCCTACCGTATGTTCGAGGAGATAGCCCGCGTCGACTCCGGCATGGCCATGGCCTTCGGAGTCGTCTACTGGCCCCTTCTCTTCATCGCCCTGGAACCGCACGAGAACCGGCGCCTGCTGGAGGAGTTCGCGCCCATGTTCTGCGAGACCAACGAGGCGGTCTTCGGGGCCCTGTGCATGACCGAACCCCAGGGCGGCTCGGACATCGAGAACGTGGAGATCGTGAAAGGGAGCACCATCCAGACCACGGCGGTACGGGACGGGGACGAGTGGGTGATCAACGGCCACAAGCTGTGGCCGACCAACACCGGCGGGCTGGCCAAGCTCATGGCCGTGGTTTGCACCACCAACCCCGGCTCCGACGACCCCAATGACATCGCCGTCATCTACGTCAGGGACGATATGCCGGGGGTGACCCAGGGGGCGCCCTACGAGAAGGCGGGCATGGCGGCGGACCGCAACGGCGACGTCTGGTACGAAAACGTGCGCGTGCCCTTTTGGTACCGCGCCATCGGCCCCGGGGACGACGCCAAGTACTTCGGCGAGGTCATGTCCACCGGCAACATGGGCATCATCGCCTGGATCTCCGGGACCATGATGAACATCTACGAGCGGCTCCTCGATTACACCAGCATGAAACGTTACCGCGGCAAGCCGTTGAAGGAGGACGACGGCGTGGCGGGCCTGCTGGCCGACTTCGCCGCCAACATCGAGGCCATCAGGATCGTCGGCTATCAATGTGCCCGCATGTGCGACCGCCACGACCTCTACGGACCACTGTGGGACCCCGGCCTGGTGGCCAAGATGCGCGCCCAGCGCTATTTCGCCATGGACCGCTTCATGGACGTCACCGGCAAGGTGATGAACCTCATGGAGGCCTATGGAGCGGACCGCGACTGGGACGTCGAGAAGCACTGGAGGGACGTGAAGATGCTCCAGATGGTGGAGGGCTCGAAACAGCTCTGTCAGATCGAGGTGGCCCGATGGTTCTACGAGTGCGAGACCCTCTGAGGTATCGGGGCTGCGTCGGGTAGAATAAGAGTTTAGGGGGTAGATCATGAACGGCCTGGACCTTTTCCCTTTTCCAAAGAACCGGCTTCAGAAGACAGACCTCGATCTGGCCGCCAGCCTGCAGGGCCTGGTCGAGAAGCAAGTGATGGAAAAGCGCCTGGAGCTGAAGGAGGACTACGCGGGACTGCTCGAGCCCATGTTCGGCAGGCTCATGACGGAGATCGGCCTGCAGAAGATGTTCTGGCCGGAGAAGCACGGGGGCGACGAGCACAACCACCCCGCCGCCTCCTACACCGTCGCCGCGGCCCTGGAGCAGATCGGCCGGGCCGACGTCGGCCTGGCTTTCCTGGCCGCCCACAGCCTGGCCCTGCAGGCTGCCATAGTCCTGGAGGACGACTACCAGGAGGATAAGGTCGCGGCGGTAGCGCCCATGTTCTGCGAGGGGGACAAACCCCTCATCGTTTCCTTCGTGCTCCCCGCTTTCAGCGAGGAGGAAGGCGCACCGGAATGGAGGGGCAAGGGTTTCCAGGTCAAGGCTAGGGGCGGCGCGGGCGGATGGACCTTGAACGGCAGGGCAGTAAGGCCGACCTGCTCCGGCGCCGACGCCGGCCTCCTCGGCGTTTTTTGCGCCGTGGAGGGAGAGGACGAACCAGCCTTCATCCTGGTGCCAGGCGACGCTCCCGGGCTGAAGCGGGGAAAAGAGTTCCTGAAGACGGGCCTTGCGGCTAGCCGCAACGCCGACCTGGACTTCTCGGACGTCAAGGTCCCCGGCGTCAACTGCGCCTGGAGGGGTGATGAGGGCATGTTCCGGCTGCTCTCATGGTACTACCTGGGCCTCGCGGCCACGGGAGCCGGTGCCCTCCTGGCCACCTACGAGATCATCAAGGAGTGGGGGGACAACCGCGTGATCAAGGGGCGGGGGCACATCTTCAAGGACAACCCGCTCACCGCCGCCCTCATGGGAGAGATCGCCAAGGAGATAGTGATCGACCGGTTGCTCGCCTACGACCTGGCGGGCATGCTGGCCGAGCCGGATGTCTACGGCGGGGCCGGTTCGCAGGCCCTGTTCACCTCGGCCCTCATGCTGGCGCACCAGGTCTTCGTCTCGGCGGAGTACACCATCAACCGCACCATGGAACTCATGGCTTCCGCCGGTTACGCCAAGGAATGGCAGTTGGAGCGCTACTGGCGGGACGTAAAGACGGTTCAGTGCTACCTGGGGGCCTACGAGCTGGCCAAACACGACTTCGCGCGCTGGTTCTATCAGACCAAGTCCTTGTAGAAAAGGCGGGGGCCATGAAGACCATCGACGACTTCACCCGGCCCGTAGAATACGTGACGCCCCTGGACGAGCCCTTCGGCGCCATCGTCCGCGAATGGGCCGACAAGGAGGTCATCCCTTTCCGCAGGGAGTATGACGAGGACTGGGAGGAGCACCGTCTCATCTACCCTCCCATCAGGAAGCTGCTGGGGGAATATGGGCTGCAGCGCTTCTTCTTCCCGGAGGACCTGGGGGGATGGGGCATGGGCCACTCCAACTACGTCTTCACCGCCGTGTGCCGCCTCCTGGAGGAGATGGCCCGGGCGGATTCCAGCATGTGCGTGGCCATCGGGGTGGTGCTCTGGCCCATCCTTTTCATCACCCTGGAGCCGCATGTCAACCGGCGCCTGTGCAAGGAGTTCGGCCCCATGTTCTGCGAGACCACGGAGGCCGTCTTCTCCTGCCTGGCCATGACCGAGCCCCAGGGCGGCTCCGACATCGAGAACGTGGAGCTGCTCGGGGGGAACACCATCCAGACCACCGCGGTGCAGGACGGGGACGAGTGGGTGATCAATGGGCACAAACTGTGGCCCACCAACACCGGCGGGGTGGCGGACCTCATCGCCGTGGTCTGCACCACCAACCCCGGCTCCTCCGATCCCCGGGACATCGCCATCATCTTCGTGCCCGCCCACTTTCCCGGCGTGACCCAGAGCGGGCCTTACGAGAAGGCGGGGATGGCGGCGGACAAGAACGGCGATATCTGGTTCGAGAACGTGCGCGTCCCCCTCTGGTACCGAGCGCACGGTCCTGGCGACGACGCCCTCTACTACGGCGAGATCGTCTCCGTGGGGAACTGGGGCACCGCGGCCATGTCCGTGGGGGTGATGATGAACGTCTTCGAGAGACTGGGGGAGTTCTCGGAGAGCATGGCCTACCGCGGCCGTTCCATCAAGGAGGACGACGCCGTCGCGGGGGTCCTGGCCGACTACGCCTCCACCATCGAGGCCTTGCGCATCCTGGCCTACCAGGGAGCGCGCATGCTCGACCGCTCCGACCTCTACGGGGAGAGGTGGAGCCCGGAGATGGTGGCCAGGATGCGCGCCCTCAGGTATTTCGCGGTGGACAGGTGTATCGAGGCCACGGGGAGGGTAATGAACTTCATGGAGGCCCACGGCGCCGACCGCGACTGGGACGTGGAGAAACACTGGAGGGACATGAAGATGCTGCAATTCTGGCTGGGCGGCAAGCAGCTCTGCCAGATGGAGGTTGCCCGCTGGTTCTACGAGTGCGAGACCATTTGAGGTGATGAAGATGACCGCAGAGACCGAGACCGTGACCGCCATCGAGCTCAAGGGGCTCGTGGACGCCGCCGACCGCATCCTGCGCGAGCTGATCCGCACCCCCAAGTTCAAGGAGGGGGTGATGGTCCTCCTCAACTCCATCGACCCGCCAGCTGCGAGGAGACTAGTCCGCACCTTCATGTGGGGGGACCCCGGGCTGCTCATGTCCATCATGGGGAGCCTGCCACAGATGATCAACACCGCGAGTGAGGCCGTGGCCGAGCTGGCCGCCCAGATGAACACCATGCCCCCCCTGCTGCTGCAGGACTTCCTGAACCGCGTCTTCGCCGGCATCGACGGCGCCGCGGCGGGAGAGGCGGCGGGAGGCCTGGCAAGAATGGCCCTCAGCCTCAACCTCTCGGACAAGGAGGGCGGCCTGGCCCGGAGCCTCTCCGCGCTGGGGTCCGATTTCGGCCGCGCCTACGCCGAGGCGGCGGGCGAGGGCGCCCTCACCGCCCGCCTGGAGGCCTGGGTGGCGGGCCTGGCCGAGCGGGCAGCCGACAAGACCTCCAACACTCACGCCTTTATCCAGGCGGCGGGCAAGGCGATAGCCGCCAACCCCGCCTTCACCGAGAACGTGCTGCGGCCCCTGCTCTCTCCGGCGCTCGCGGAGGCCAAGAAGCCCGCGGCGAAAAAAGCGGCCAAGCCCAAGGCCGGGGAAGAGAAGTGAGGGGGGTGACGGGCATGGACGATATGAAACAGGCCCCCGGGCTCTCGGAGCGCCTCCTGCGCGAGGTCATCGCCACCCCGGCGTTGAAAGAGCTCATCCTGCTGCAGATGAAGGACATCAAGCCCGGGACCGCCCCCGGACTGATAAGGACCCTGCTGTGGGGGGACCCCGGCATCTCCATGAGCCTCTTCGGGGCCCTGCCGGACATGGTCAACTGGCTGCTGGAGCTCCTGCTGGAGCTGGGACATCAGCTCAACGGGCTGCCCGAGCCCCTGCTAAAGGACATCCTGGCCCAGGTGGGAGGGGGCATCGACACCGGCAAACTCGGGGAGTTCCCCGCCGTCTACGGCCAGCTGGTAAGGCGCATCCTCATCGGGGAGGGCAAGAGCCCCGAGGAGGTGCGGGAGGCGGCCATCGCGGCCGTAAACGCCGCCCTGGCCGGCCTGGACAGGCTCACGGCACGGATGGATGCCAACCGCGCTGACATCGCCGCCTCCCTGGCCCAGGGGATGCGGGAGATCGATCGGGCCGCCCTGGTGCGCTCGCTCAGGCGCGTGGGGCAGCTGGCCGCGGCGGCCGCCCGTCCCCCCAAAGCACAGGGCGGCGGGAGCAAGGCGCCCAAAGCGGCCGCGGCGGCGGCGGGAGTGGTCGCCGCGCTGGTGGTCCTGCGGGTAGTGGTCAAGAGGATAAGGGGATGAACGGCGCGCTGGCGCCGGGTCCGGCTGAGGATAGTGCCGTTCGGCACGAGGTGCGTGCCGGTTCTGGTGAAGCCTTAAAGGGGGAGATGGTCATGGCGGATATGGAGAGCTACCGGGAGAAGAAGAAGCGTTGGCAGAAGTTCATGTACGCCTACAACACAGTGATGTGTTTCAGCGCGGGCCCACCCATGGTGCTGGCGCAGGGCTTCACCAGGAAGCTCATGAAATGGCCCCACGACGACCCGGTGATGATGGGCATCTACGGCTCCATCGTCACCTCCGTGGGCGTGCTCTCGGCATCCGCGCTCGCCGACGAGTCGAAGTACGAGAAGATGCTGCCGGTCCTGTACGCCCAGATCATGTACAAGACCGCCACCTGCCTGCTCATCGCCAACCGCTGGCGCAAGAAGGAGGCGTCCTCCTGGGGGATGCACTTCATCTTCTGGCTCTTCGTCCTCTACATCGTGTTCCTCTCCCAGGCCATCCCCTGGAAGGCGGGCGCGTGCTGCGCGGAGGATGACGCGTGTTGTTGCGGCTAGCCCGGTCGTATTGGACATCGGGAACAGGACTGAGAGGTGATGTTGATGGACGCGCAGGTGGGTAGCGCTCCTCTCACGGTGGAGCAGATGCGGGACATTATTTCGAGCCTGGTGCAGGGGATAAACGCCAGCGACCCCGGAGAGCTGGCGCGTGAACTCTTCCGCGATGACGGAGAGTTCGCCTCGGACCTCATCGCGTCGGTGCCGCGCCTGGTAAGCGCAGCATCGCAGACGATCAAGGCCTTCGCGGAGTCGGTGGAGGGGATGACACCGGAAAAGGGCGCCGAGCTGGTCGCCGGTGCCCACGCCAGGATCAGCGGCGCCGAGTTCGCCGAGGCGGTGAACGCCGTCTCCCGCCTCATCATCCGCATTCACGAGCAGAACCCCGAGCTGCTGCCCGAGGCAAAAGTCGAGACAATGGCCGACTTCATGCTCGCAACGGACTTCGGTAAACTGCGCAAGGCGGTGACCTACCGGGCAAACGAGAGACTGGACCTGCTGCGCAGGGAGGTAGAGGTCCTGGGAGACAATCCCATGGCCTTGATCAACATCTTCAGCGTGGTGGCGCCCGTCGTGAACGACTTGCTGCCGGTGCTCAAGGCGGTCTTCGACATCCTGGCCCTGCCCGCGGAGGCGGTGACCTATGCCCTGTTCAAGATCCTGCAGGACATCGAGTGGCAGGATTTCGCCGCCATCATCAACGGGGCGGCCGCGTTCATCGTCAACGTCCACCGCGGCAGCATGATCCTGGGCGACGGTAGCCTCTATACCCGGGGTCCCTTCCAGCGCATCAGCTCAGAACTGGTCTCCGCGCTGGACGGGCAGGTGCTCGCCGAGGCCATAGTCGCCATCGGGGAGGAGGGGGAGGCTTTCTCAACCGCCCTGGCCAACAAGGTCATGGAGGACGAGAGCCTGATGATGCCGCTGCTGGAGGCCGTGGTGTTCGTGGCCAATTCCTCCTTCCGTGCCGCCGCCTCCATCCTGGAGAAGGCGAACGACCTGCCCCGGGAGACCCTGAGCAAGATGGTCGCGGCCGTTGCGGAAGACCTGGAGGTCGGCGAACTGGGAAGGACGCTCACCTCCCTGGCAACCTTCAACCACAGGATTATCGTAGAGAACCCCGAGCTCATCGCCGGGCTGTCGCGGCAGACCGTGACCGCCCTGGGGCTGGATGCCAGCCCTGAGGCTGCGGCTAGTTGGCTCAACAGGGCGCTCGCGTCTTACAACGGCTGGGTCGACCGCAACCCGGGCCTGGTGGCGAAGAACGTCGGCGGGTTCCTCGCGGAGGTCGATACGCGGGAGCTGGAGCGGGCCGCCAGGGCCACGGGTAACCAGCTGGCAGACGCGCTCTCCCGCAATCCGGCGGTGATCAAGCCCCTCATGAAGGCGGCGATATCCGTCCTCGGGACGAGTATCAAGGGATACGTCAAGGGCCTGGTGGCAGCCAGGAAGGCACGGGGGTGAGGATATGGAGACGACCACGACCCTGAGCAGGGAGACCGAGATATACAACGACTACGTCAAGGAATGGAAGGACAAGGGCGGCAAGGTGGTGGGGTATTCCTGCGTGGCCACCCCGGTGGAGCTCATCGAGGCGGCCGGCCTGCTCCCCTACCGCATCAAGGCCCTGGGCAACTCCGACACCGAGCTGGCCGACGGGGAGATGTCCCTCTTCAACTGCTCCTTCTGCCGCGCTTGCCTGCAGTTGGGCCTGGACGGCACCTACGATTTCCTCGACGGGCTCATCGAGACCAACGGCTGCGACCACCTGCGGGCCATGTTCGAGAACTGGCAGCACCGGAAGAAACTCGATTGTTTCTATTATCTCAAGGTGCCCCATTTTTACCGGGACGACTCCCTTGCTTACTTCGAGGAGAACCTGGGCCTTCTGAAGGGCCTCCTGGAGGAGAAGTCCTCCGTCAAGGTGACCGACGAGGCCCTTGATGAGGCCATTCATGGCTGGGAAACGGTAAGGGAAAAGTGGCGGGAGCTCTCCGCCCTGCGCGAGCTTGATACGCCCAAGGTCACCGGCAGCGAGGCCCTCGCGCTGGAGATAAAGGGCTCGTCCATGCTCAGCGGGGACTTCGTCGCCATGCTCTCGCGGTTCATCGCGGAGCGGAAAGATGCGGTGGGGACGAAACCCGCGGCCAGGCTTATGGTCTGCGGTCCAGCCACCGACGAGGTGGAATGGTTCGAGGAGATCGAGCGACTGGGGGCCGTGGTGGTGGCCGACGTTCTCTGCTTCGGCTCCCGCGCCTTCGTCACCGCCCCGCCGGCGAGCGACGGCAGCCCCCTGCACCGGCTGGCCGAGGCCTATCTCTCCAGCATCTTCTGCCCGCGTATGTACAAGGAATACGAGCGGCGCCGGGACCTCATCCGGGAGACGGCGCGCCGGGCTCGGGTGGACGGGGCCATCTACCTCTACAACAAGTTCTGCGACCTGCACGGCGTGGACTCCGTCATCGTGCGGCGGGACCTGGAGGAGGCGGGGATACCGGTGCTGGTGCTGGAAAAGGAGTACAGCGCCAAAGCGGACATCGGGAGGGTCAAGACCCGGGTGCAGGCCTTCATGGAGAGGATAGGAGGTGTGGCGTGATGGATAAGGGTTTCGTCATGCGGGAGGGCGAGAACGGCTTCGAGCGCGCCATGGGCATCCTGGAGATGATCTACAAGCTCCCCGACAGCCTGAGCGAGGAGGACGTGGAGGCCGCGAAGAACTTCGTCTTCCCGGAACTGCAGCAGACCGTCATAGGGCTGCTGGAGCTGCCGGCCGACCGGGAGCTGGAGCTCTTCTTCTTCCGCCTCCTGCTGGGCGTGCTCAAGGAAGCGCAGAACGCCCAGGCGGAGGGCAAGAAGCTCGTATTCATCCCCTTCACATTCCCCCCCGAGATCTTCTATTCCTTCGACAACATCTTCCCCATCTGCACCGAGATCGTAGGAGGGCTGATCACCAATATCTGCTATGGCCAGGGGGAACGGTTCTGGGATTACGCCATGGGGATGGGGCTTCCCGACTCCCTCTGTTCCGCCAACACCATAGGGACCATGCCTTTCTTCATGGGGCCGGGGCTCAAGGCAGACGCCATCGTCTACAACTCCGCCGGGAGCTGTAACCCCAACGCCAAGATCCATGCCTTCGCCTCCGACTACCTGGGCATCCCCCAGTTCCTCCTGGAGAAACCGGTGGACGAGTCGCCGCGAGGACGTGAGCTCTTCCGCCAGTATTTGAAAAGGTTCATCAAGGAGCTGGAGGAGTGGTCCGGTTCGGAGATGAGGGAGGAGAGGCTGCGCGAGGTCATGAAGAAGTCCTACCAGGCGGTGGAACTGTACAACGAGTTCTGGGAACTCAAGAAGGCCAGGCCCTGCCCGGTGCCTAATATCTTCAGCATGACCCTGCTGGTGCTGCGCAGCCAGTTGTGGGGCAGGCAGGAAGCCGTGGACGTCATGCAGAAGATGGTGGACATGTCCAAGGAGAGGTTGCGCAAGGGCGAGTACACCGCCTCCGAGGAACTGGCCCGGGTCTATATCACCTATATTTACTGGCTCTTCGACTTTTACGGCTACTTCACCTGGATGGAGAAGGAAGGGATAACCATCCTCGGAGACATCCTGGCCATCCATTACTTCCCGGAGATGGACTTCTCCTCCAAGGAGAGCATGCTCGAAGGCCTGGCGGATATAACCTTCGACTACCCCATGACGCGGCAGATGGGTGGGGAGTCCATCTCCATGCGCTGGCTGGACGACATCATCTACGCCGCACAGGACCTGGGGGCGGACGCCTGCATCTTCGGCGGCGTCCACGCCTGCAAGCACACCCTGGGCACGGCGGCATACTTCCGCCGGGAGATGATGAAGAGGACCGGCCTGGCCACCCTCATGCTCACCGGGGACGTCTTCGACAAGAGGCACACTCCCATGGAGATGCTGCAGGAAGAGGTGAAGACCTTCGTGGACCAGGTGGTCGCGAGGAAGAAGAGCCAGGACAAGAAAAAGGCTAAGACGGCGGGGGAATAGGGAAGAAAGATCCCCGGTCGCTTCAAGAGACCTGCGTTTCGTGTCAATGCAAGACATGGCGCCATGGTTGACCGTGGTGAGACGTAGCTCTGTATCATGTTGCGAGCGCAGCAAAAAACAGGAGGGGGCGGTCATGAAGGAGTCGACCAGGCAGCTCTTCAGGATGCACGGATGGCGCATCGACCGGGCGCTGCACGGTTACGTCTACTACACGTGGATCGACCACTAATTCAAGACGCTGATGACCATCGCCAGGAAGTACATACGCGTGCTGCCGCGCGGCCGCTTCATCTTCGATTACTTCTTCAACCGCTACCACTGCAAGGTGCTCACGGAGGAGCAGGCAAGGAAGTTGCTCACCCTGGACCGCGATATCGAGGTGGACCCGCAGGTGAGTTCGCGGGTGGTGCCCTTCCCTTACGCCAACCGCATCATCCTCGACCAGCCGCAGCATATCGTGGTCATGGACTGCGCCTGCCGCCTGGAAAGGGGCGATAAGGCTGACGCCGCTCCGTACGACGTCTGTTTCGCCATCGGCGAGCCGGTGGCGAGCTTCTGGCTGGAGCACGGGGCGGAGAGGCTGCACGCCCGCAGCATCAGCGCGCAGGAGGCCATCGAGATCATGGAGCGGGAGAGGAAGCGCGGCAGCATCCCCACCGCCTGGTTCAAGGACGCGGCGGGCAACCGCTTCTTCTCCATCTGCAACTGCCGCCCCGGCGTGTGCGGGGCCCTGGAGAGCCAGCGCATCGCCGGCATGCTGCAGGTGCCGTCGCCCCCGACCATCGCCGCACCGTCCGGGTTCTGCGCCCGCGTCGACCGCGATCTCTGCATCGGCTGCGGCACCTGTATGGAGGCCTGCCCGTTCCAGGCCATCAACCTGGACGGCGAGGACAAGGCGGTGGTCATCTTCGAGGCGTGCATGGGATGCGGCCTCTGCGTCGATGTCTGCAAGCAGGGCGCCTGCGGCCTCGCCCGTGATGAGCGTAAGGGCATCCCCCTCGACCTCGACAACCTCGTCTAAGGTGGTCTACGGGCCTGGTCCCCATTACTTCGACAGGAGGTCGGCCAGGGCCAGGGCGCTTCCCGCCGCCATCTCGGTGCCGATGCCCCGCGCTCCCGCGTCCGCGCCCACCAGGTACAGGCCCTGCACCGGGGTGGCGTGGCCGGGCCGGTCCTTGCCCACCTGCCCCGGCACCTGCGCCAGGCCGATACACTCGCCCGCGCGGTGCCCGGTAAGCTCGCGCACGTCCGCCCCGGTAGAGCGCGCCTCCCACAGCATGGCCCCCTCCAGGTCGGGGAAGACCTCACACACCTGTGCGTGCACGCGGTCCAGGATGGCGTTGCACAGCTCGTCCGAGGCCCCGGCAGGGGCCGCCGTCCCCGCGATCACCAGCTGCTGTCCCTCGGGGGCCAGGGACGGGTCGTGGTTGGAGGGGACGGGCATGAAGATGTAAGGCTCCTCCGGCGGTTCGCCCTTCGCGATGTAGTCGAAGACCTTCTCCGGGTCGATGTGGGGCATGTAGAAGACCACCGGGTAGGGCACGACCTTGCGGTCCAGGGCGTACTTGATGGTCACGTAGGCGTTGGAGTCCTTGAAGCCCTCGGCTTTTTCCATGTAGTCCTCGGGGAAGTTCTCCTTGCCCGCCAGGTAGGCGGTGTTGCGCATGCCGACGTTGGAGACCACTAGGTCGGCGGAGTAGGTCCCTTTGGCCGTCTCCACCCACGTCACCTTGCCCCCCTCGACGACGATGCGCGCCGCCTCCTCTTCGAAACGGGCCGCGCCCCCCAGGCGCTCCAGGCTCCGCACGTAGGACCCCGGGATGTTACCGCCGCTCCCCACCGGATAGCCGAAGCTCGCCCCCTTGAACATGCGCGTGAAGCTCCACAGGAACTCGCCCGCGGAAGATTCCCGGTAGGACTGGGCGAAGTAGAGCTGGGAGACGCAGTTGACGAAGAGATGGATGGTCTCGTCGTCGGTGAAGCGCGAGACATAGTCCTGCAGGATGACTCCCTCGTTCTCGTCCACCCCCTTGCCCCCCATGAGGTTGAGGAAGAGGCGGAAGGCCCCCAGGTAGTTCTTTGGCTTCACGCCCAGCTTGCGCGCGAGGTAGAACTGGCGCAGCAGCGAGTTGATATCCAGGGGGAAGTCGAACTCCATCCGGCCCATGATGTGGCAGGGCCAGTCGTAGGTGACCCAACTCAGGTCGCCACCGGTCCTGCGGTTGATCTCGCCCAGGGGACCCTTCTCACCCCGGCTGAACATGTGCACCCCGAAATCGTAACGGAACCCCTCCTTCTCCAGGGAGGCGCACCTGCCCCCCGCGAAGGCCTGCCCCTCCAGGAGGGTGACGTCGTACCCCGCCTTGGCCAGCAGGGCCGCGCTGCCGCTGCCGCCCACACCCGAACCGATGACTACCGCTCGCTTCCCCATGCTTCCCTCCCTGCTGTCTCGAACCGGCCTTCCGCTCAGGCTTCTCTTATCTCTACCAGCTCGATGCGTTGGGTCTCGCTCTCTCCCGCAGTCTCCAGGATGAGGCCAACGTCTGGTGCATAGTACTTGAACTCTACCACGCCGGGTTCTAGGGGGGTCCATTCCTTTATCTTCAGGCAGCCAGAGAAGGATGCTCCCGTCGCTAACGATATCGTTTCGTCCAGGCTCGCTACTTCAGCCATATCCTCGGCCTCGCCCTCGTAGTACTCCTGGCGGTACTCATGGCCTGCCTCAGGCTGCGCCCGCATCACAATCCCGGGCAGGGCACCGTCGACCCCTGCTTCCCACGAACCCGCCGAGTTCACCGGCTTCCCGTTTTCATACTCCTTGGAGTCCTCGCCGAAGTACCAGACGTTTCCCTCCTTGTCCTGCGCGTACCAGTCATAGGTGACCTCGACCACCTCCCCGTCGATGGTCACGGTGTCCAGGACCACCGTGCACTGCACCCCCATGACCACTTTCTTCTCGTCCGTCACCTCGACCTCGATATGCTCCAGACCCTCTCCGGTATTCCCCTCGTAGACGAAGGTGGTCCCGGAATCCAGGGGCAGGTACTGGTTATCGATACCCTCGACGAAATCGGCGGGGTCAATCTCGGGCTGATATTCTGATTTCTGTGTTGAAGTCTCCTCGGTTGTTTCGCCTCCGCACCCCGACACCAGGACCAGCATGAGCGCGATGGCCGCTGCTGCGATTACCGTCCTTCTCATTTCCGTGCACCTCCCATTAATCCGATTCAATACCGCATTCCACCCTTCAGGCTGCGCTTCTCCCTCATGTCTTCTGATCAATATTCTATCCAGACACAGTCCAGCTCACACTGGACGTCGTCCTCATCCGCGACGTAAGTGTCGTCCTTATTCTTTGGCAATCATTTCCGGTTGAACATAGCGAGGCAGATCAATGAGCATATTATCAGGATGTGCTTAGCCTTTGTCGGTTGTTTGCTTCATCATATCTTCGAATTCTCGCTCGTTTCCGTTGAAGATATTCAGGTCAACATATCCGTTTATGCCATCCACTCTTCCGCGCGGACAGTATTGCCAGAAAGACCAGTACCTACCATCACTCAGTTCAGGCACATCGTAGAGATCTCGGATCCAGATGATACAGTCCCAGAAATCACCGGCGATATACTTTTCATACGAATCATAGGTCACATAAAGTATGGGGCGGCGATGGTAATGATCCTCGATCTCTCTTAGAAAGATCTTCAGTTCCTCCTGGAAGACCTCCTTTTCTGGTATTTCCTTGCTGTTGCCCCCGAATTCAATATCGATGGCTGGCGAAAGACTGGCCCCGTCAACCGGAACGGTTGCAATGAAGTTCTTAGCCTGCTCCAGTCCAGGGCTGCGGAAAGTAAAGAAATGATAGGCGCCTCGAACGAAACCTGCATCCGCGGAATCTACCCAGTTATCGACGAAGCATGCGTCCTTGTGGTCCATGCCTTCAGTTGCCTTGATGAAGGCAAAAGTATTCCCCGCCCTCCTGACCTCGTCCCAGTCAATGTCACCCTGGTGCTCGGAGACGTCTATCCCCCTTACGGGATATTTATCATAGCTTGGATTGACGAACCATATATATCCAAAGTACGCGAGAAACCCAAAAACAAATAGAAAAATGAGGAGTGCGGACAATGTGATAGCAAGTATCGTTTTCATTGCTTTCCCATCCCCGTTTACCCCGTTTGCCGTGTTTGCAAATGTATCTGTTGTGATGCCTATATGTTTCTACTGGTTCCCGTGTGGTAGATAGGATATTGAGTCCATGAGCCTCTGGTAAAATAGGCTTGGAAAGACCAGACCGTATAGTACGACCGTGGTGGGTATCATGCTAAATGGCGAAGCGGCAAAAGGGGTGTTGCTCGGGCTGGGGGCGGACCTCTGCGGTATCGCGCCGGCGGAAAGGTTCGCGGATGCGCCGGCGGGTTTCCATCCCCGGGACATCTTCAGGGACTGCAGCTCCGTGGTGGTTTTCGCGAGGCGCCTTCCCGCCGGGGTCCTCGACGCGGATAGCTGCGTCCCTTATACACGCGCCAACGAACAGGCGGTGAGCGAGGTCGATTCCATTACCTTCAACGCCGCCCTGAAGCTGGAGGACCTGGGCGCGAGGTGCGTGGTCGTCCCGTCGGACGACCCCTACGAGCACTGGGAGCCCGAGCGCATGCACGGAAGGGGTATCCTATCCATGCGCCACGCCGGCATGCTGGCCGGCCTGGGGGTGCTGGGAAGAAACACGCTGCTCATCAACGAGAGCTACGGCAACATGGTCCAGATCGGGGCCCTGCTCGTGGACTTGGAGCTGGAGGGTGACCCCATCGCAGGCTACGAGGGCTGCCGGCCCGACTGCGACCTGTGTATCTATGCCTGCCCGGCGGGCGCGCTGGACGGCGAAACCGCGGACCAGGCCAAGTGCCGCCCGGCGTCAATGGTCGTGAGCGCGCGCGGGTTCCTGCTGAAGAAGTGTTACGCCTGCCGCGCCGCCTGCCCGCACGCGCTGGGCCTCAAAGTCTAGGGGTAGCGAAGATGCACTGGGTGTTCTGGGCCATGGTGGGAGCGGCCTTGGTGCACGTGGCCGAGGAGTACTTCTTCGGCTTTATCGATTTCACGCGCGAGCTGGGCTGGCGCTTCCTGGGGGGGATGGACTTGGTAGCCTTCGCGATAGTCAACGCGCTCTTCATCCTGCTCTGCGTCGCGGGAGCGCTGGTGGGCATGGACCAGCCCTTCTTCAGCCTCTCCATCGCCGCCCTCTTCCTCATAAACACAGTGATGCACCTGGTGCCCATGGCCATGGTCAGGCGCTACTCCCCGGGTGCGGTCTCGGCGGTCTTCCTCTACGTGCCCCTGGCCGTCTACGCCTTCTACGTGGTGGACCAGGCGGGCGAACTGAGCGCACTCACCGTCTTCGCCGCCTTCCTGCTGGCCGTCCTGTGGCTGGCCTTCCCCATCGGCGCTTCCTTCATCCGCTCCGGCCGCCGCGACTATTGAGAATCCGGCCCGCTGCCAGCGGGCGGCCGTGTACATGATCAATCAAGCGGCACGCGCGCGTTCCAGCCGGGGTTTTCACGTCCCACGGAGACCACTCCTGTCGGCGGTGGCGCGTTTCAGGATCAGAAGGGCCGGCCGCGCTCCTTTTCCATGGTGGCGAACGATCGGTTAAGGCCGCTGACCGCGCAGACCAGGTCCATAAGCCGGGGCAAGCCCAGCCCGCGTAACAACGCCGTCATACGTCCGGCAAAACGCGGAACGAAGATCTCTGCCCTGTTCTTCTTGATAGCGGCCACCATGGCGTCGGATACCCTCCGTGGATCCTGCCAGGGCTGGATGACCGGAGCCTTCGCCCCCGCGAACATCCCGGTATTGGTATATCCGGGGTTGACGATGATGAAGCGCACGCCGGTCTTCTTCAGCTCCTGGCGCATGGTATCCGTCAACCCTATCAGCGCGTGCTTGGTGGCGCAGTAGGCCCCCAGCCTGGGGACCCCCACCTTGCCCGCCACCGAGCATACGTTCACCACGTGCCCGCCGCCCCGCCTCACCATGCCGGGGACCACCGCCTGCATCATCCACACCTGGCCCAATAGGTTTACCTCCACCGTCCTGCGCAAAGACCGTTCCGATTGCCCCAGGACTTCCTCGTTCTCAGCGACGGCGGCGTTGTTGACGAGAACGTCTATGGACCCCATCTCCGCTTCCACCTTCTTCACCAGTTCAAGGCAGGCGTTCCGGTCGGAGATATCCAGCCCGTGAAAAGAGACCCCGCAAGCCGCACCCCCGATATCCGCGGCAGCGCACGCAAGCCTGTCTTCGTCGATGTCGGCCATGACCACGCGGGCTCCCTCGCGCACGAAGGTGGCTGCATGCTGTTTGCCCATACCGCGCGCCGCGCCGGTTATCAATACAACCTTACCCTTCAGGTCCTGCATCTCTTTCCTTCCCCCCGGCTGTTCGTGGCGGTTAGATCGCCCTTGTATCCCGCGCAGTTCGGTCGGCAAATGCGATTTCGATCTCCTAATGATAGGCTTACAGGCCGACGATGGCGATGCTGCACACGTTCTGCGCCGGATGGCCGCCCAGATTGTGGGTCAGGCCGATCTCCGGGTCCTTCACCTGCCTTTCCTCCGGAACACGCCGCAGCAGTTGCAGATACATCTCGTAGAGCATCCTCAGGCCGGACGCCCCTATGGGATGGCCGAAGCACTTCAGGCCGCCGTCAGGCTGGCAGGGGAGTTCGCCGTCCAGGTCGAAAAAACCGGCGGCGATGTCCTCGGCGGCTCCACCGTTCGGGGAGATGCCGAGGTCCTCCATGGTGCACATCTCCGTGATGGAGAAACAGTCATGCACTTCCATCATGCTGATCTCCCTGCGGGGGTCCTTGATACCCGCTTCCGCGTATGCCTTGCGGGAGGCTTCGCGCGTGGTCGGGATGCCCACCCCGTCCCAGAGGTCGCCGACGTATTCCTCGCCGGAACTCACCGACCCCTGCAGGGCTTTGACCTTGACCAGCTCCTGGTTTGGTTTGATCTTCCTGGCCAGCTCCGGAGTGGTAACGATGGCGGCGGCGGAGCCGTCGCTGACCCCGCAACAGTCGAAGATCCCCAGGGGATAGGCGATCATGGGCGATCCGATTATCTGCTCCATGCTCACCTCCCGCCGCAGGTGCGCCTTGGGGTTCCTGGCTCCGTTGCGATGGCTCTTCCAGGAGACGCGGGCCATGGTCTCCTTCACTTTCTCCATGGGTATCCCGTATTTTGACGCGTATGCCGTCGCCAATTGGGCGAAGAATCCGGGGCCAGTAGCCATGGGCAGGTAATAGAGGAATTCCTGTCCGAAGCCGGGGTAGTTGGGGAGCCCGCCATAGCCGGTGTCCTTGAGTTTTTCCACCCCTATGGCCAGCGCGATGTCGCAGGCGCCGGACGCCACACCATAGACCGCGGCCCGGAAGGCCTCGGTGCCTGAGGCGCAAAAGTTCTCGGCGCGGGTCACCTGGACACGCGGCAGGTGCAGGGCATTGGCCACGTAAACCCCGCCCTTGCCGATATTGATCTCGGTGATATGGCTGCCCACCCAGGCCGCCTGGATGTCTTTTTTCTCAATGCACGCGTCCTCCATGGCCTCGCCGAAGGCTTCCACCAGGAGGTCGTCGGACCCCATGTCCCAGCGCTCCCCGAACCTGGTACATCCCATGCCCAGGATGGCTACCTTGTCCTTGATGCCCTCAGCCATCTCAACCCACCTCCTGCAGTGCGGGAACGGCCTTCCAGAAATAGTTCGTCACGTCCCGCTTGGGGTCGTAGAGCTTGATGCGGAAGGAGAACTCCATGGGCATGCCCACCTCCAGGTCGTCGGCGGTGCAGTCCGTGAAGTCCATGAGCATCTTCCCCCCGCCGCCAAGCTCGATGTTGCCATAGGCGGCGGGAGGGTCGTAGGAGGCGGCGAGCATGTCGCCGGTGTAGCTGAAAACCCTGCCGCCCCTGTCGGCCAGGTATACCAGGTCCATACTGTCCACGGCGCCGCACGCCGGGTTGGCGCAGACGCGTTCGGGCGGGAACTGCTGCGTGCCGCAGGCACGGCATATGCCTCCGTGCAGGCCCAGCATGGCCTTGCGTTCGCGCCAGATAAGCGACCAGCGCGTCTCGAGGTCGAATTCTCCGCGCATACCCATGTCGGCCTGGATGAGCCGCCTCCACACTATGTACTTCAGGTAATTGTCCAGCTCCGCCCGGCGGGCCAGCCACCTGGATACGCCGCGGTCCTTCCCGAGCGCCGTAATCGCCTCGGTGACCTCGAAAACCAGGGCGTCACAGCCGCTGCCATAGCCCACTACCAGGATCTTCTCCCCGGGCCGGGCGTCCTCCAGGGCTTTGGCCAGCATGAGCAGGGGATGCGCGGCGCCGCTGTCTCCCACGGCCGCGAGCAGGTCGTCCTGCACCGCACCTTCCTTGAACCCCATCCCGCGGTCGATCTTCCTGCGCGTGCTCCCGTAGGTGCAGGGATAGACGACCTTGTCGAAGTCCGCGGCGGTCATGCCGAGCTTCGCGCAGACGCCCGCCACGGCCTCGGCTATGAACTGCCCGTATCCCACCTCCCTGATCCAGCGGTCTTCCCACATGCGGTCGTAGAGGGAATTCGCGCCGCGCAGGTGGTCCACGAAATCGTGCGCGGTCGAATAGGAGCCCTTGAACTCGGCGATGACGTTTTCCTCGCCCACCAGGAAGGCCGCGCCTGCGTCCCCGAAGAGCATCTCCTGCACGCTGCCGATCTTTCCCAATCGCTGGTCCCCCGCGCATACCAACGCTCGCGACCCGCCGCCCGCAGCCGTGAACTCCAGGGCCGAGAGCAGGGCCGTCGTCCCCGCCTTGAGGGAAGCCGTGTAATCCGCGCTGCGCACGTCCTCCCTGGTCCCCAGGGCGCTGGCCACGATGTTGGCGTTGAGCCTCTCTTTGAAAGGAGCGGTGGTGGTGGCGAAATAGACCGCATCGATGCCGCAGCGATCGAAGCCCCTGACGCAGTCCATGCCGGCCGCTACGGCCATGGTCAGAGCGTCCTCGTCGAAGTTGCCCACGGCCTTCTCCCCCCTGGCGACGGTGAGGGTCACCGGGTTTATCCATCCCATGGCCCCGAAAATGGCCATGCAGTTGAGGCGGTAGCGTGGGACGTAACCGCCGTAAGAGATCAATCCTGCCATTTATTTCCTCCTCTCGGATCGTGCCGGCACCGCGAGGTCTACTGGCATCAGCGTTCTCCTTTCATATCGATGGCTGCCCGCATCAGAGCGGTCTCACATTATTGCGGAGAAGATGCGGCTTCCCGCCTCCATGGCCGCTTCGAACTCTTGGGCCCCCTCCAGGGTGTCTATATCGCCGATACGCTCGGCCACCATCTCCACGGTGATCTCGGAGTCGGGGTCGAGGTAGATGCCCGGCCCCTCCATGACGGCGGCCCGGCTGAAGTAGCCGGCCCCGGCGACGAAGACCTTCCCGCTCACGTCGCACTGTTCCGAGGCCAGCCAGCCGGCCATGGGCGAGACGACCTCGGGCTTCAGCTTCTCCAGCACGTTGGGGGGCATGATGCTGGCGGTCAGCCGCGTGCCGGCGACGGGAGTCAGGATGTTGGCCAGGATATTGTATTTGGCCCCCTCCTGCTTGACCGAGAGCGTGAAACCAAGGATGCCCATCTTGGCCGCCCCGTAGTTGGTCTGGCCGAAATTGCCGTAGAGGCCGGCCCCGGAGATGGTGTTGATTATCCTGCCATAGCCCTTCTCCTTCATGTGGGGGAAGGCCGCCTTGGTGCAGTGGAAGGTTCCGTCCAGGTGCACGGAGAGCACTTTCCTGAAGTCCTCCATCTCCATCTTCAGCAGGCTCTTGTCCCGCAGAATGCCGGCGTTGTTGATAAGGATGTCCACCCCACCGAAGGCGTCCAGGGCGGTCTGGATTATCTTGCGGGCGCTCTCCCAGTCGGCTACGTCGTTATAGTCCGCCACCGCCTCTCCCCCGGCCGCCCTGATCTCATCCACTACCTGCTGGGCGGGAGTGGTGTCGGAGCCGGTGCCGTCAGTCGACCCCCCCAGGTCGTTGACCACCACCCTGGCTCCCCTGCTCGCGAGCAGGAGGGCGTGGGAGCGCCCCAGCCCTCCTCCGGCCCCGGTCACTACCGCCACTCTGCCGTCGTACCTGATCTCATCCATATCTTCCACTCCCTTCCTTCACACCCGTATCACTCATATAGGCCCATGGATGTCGCAATGATCTCCCGCATGATCTCGTCCGTGCCGCCCGCGATACGCCATATTCTGGAATCACGCCAGTGGCGCTGCATTGGCTCCTCCATCATGTAGCCGTAACCTCCCATGAACTGCAGCCCCTCGTCACCGGCTTCGAAGACGACCTGGGCCGCCATGAGTTTGGCCATGGATATCTCCTGCACCGGGTAGGAACCCTGGTCGAACCTCCAGGCCGCCAGATAGACCAGCGCCTGTGCCGCCTCTATCCTGGTGGCCAGGTCCGCGAGGCGGTGGGCGACGGCCTGGTTCCTGGCGACGGGCCGCCCGAACTGGACCCTCTCCTTGACGTAGGCGACCGTCCTGTCCAGCGCGATGCGCGCGCCCGCCACCATGCCCGCCGCCCCGATGAGCCGCTCCCCCTGCAGTTCCCACATGATGTTGTAGAAACCCCTGCCTTCCTCGCCGAGCAGGGCATCGTCCGCCACGAGCATGTCCTCGAAAAAGATCTCGGCCGTGTCCGAGGTGCGCATCCCCACCTTGTCCAGCTTGCGGGAGACGACGAACCCGGGCGTATCCGTATCCACCAGGAACAGACTCATGCCCTTGAACCCCTTGACCTTCTCGGTGCGGGCGAGCAAGGTCATGAAATGTGCGCTTGCGCCGTTGGTGATGAATATCTTGTTACCGTTGACCCTCCAGCCGCCCTCCACCTTCTCGGCGAAGGTGCTCAGGTTGGCGATGTCCGAGCCGGCACCGGGCTCGGTGATGCCGAGGCAGGCGATCTTATCCCCCTTGATCGCGGGCACCAGGTACTTCTGTTTCTGTTCCTCCGTGCCGAAGGCGAGGATGGGGGGCGTGGCGCATCCCACGTGCACCCCGACGCCCGCCCCTATGCCCGTTGTCCCGCAGCGGGCGAGCTCCTCCGCCAGGACCATGTTGGTAAAATAGTCGCCGCCTCCGCCCCCGTATTCCTCGGGATAGTTCAAGCCCAGGTAGCCCAGGTCTCCCATACGTTTAAAGACCCAGTCCGGGAAACCTTCCTCCTTTTCCCATTCTTCCGCATGGGGTTCGAGTTCCCTGGCGACGAACTCGCGAAGGCTCGTGCGGAGCATATCGTGTTCCTCCGTGAAGAAAATGTCCAGCGGCATGTCGCCTCCCTTCTATCAGCTGCCTGCCTGGCGCCGCGTGGGTCTCCGGCATCAATGATGCATGCACGATACGCCGGATAAACGTGGTAGTAGCGAGGTTAGATTTTCTATTCCGTTAAGTCAATATTTTGATGACAGAAAAATGCTGACATCAATTATGGTCTCTTACGCTGCTTTTATAGTTGATTATTCTTCCTCATTATGAAAATATTTATATAGTGTTATATAGTTGTTTATGAATTGTGTTATCCACGTGGCGAAAACGCTCCGCGCTTGACACCCGGTAAGCGGGGTTCGTGACCGGAGGTAATGACCGTGCGTATGGGCGAGCTTGCAAGAAGGTCCGGCCTGAACCACCAGACCATACACTATTACATCCGCAAGGGTTATCTGGAGCCGCCGCTGTACAAGAGCTCGACCCAGGCCCTGTATGATGAATCACACCTGGAGAAGCTCCTCTATCTCAAGGAAGCGAGAAGCGAGGGGCTGCCCCTCGCCTATGCGGCCGAGCTATGGAAAGGGGGCCGCAACAAGCCCTCGGGCAGGCGCCGCCGCGTCCAGTCGGGCGAATCGGATACGCGTGAGCGCATTGTCCGCACCGCTACCAGCATCTTCCTTAAGAACGGCTACCAGAGGACGACCATATCCGAGATCGTGGACACCCTGGGGGTGACCAAGCCTTCCTTTTATTATTACTTCGAGAACAAGAGGGACGTCTATTTCGTGTGCCTGGACCAGATATTCGAGACCGTCTTCGGCTCCGCCTACGAGGAGATCCGCGGCGAGAAGAACCCAATGAAACGCTGGGAGGCACGCTGGAGAGTCACCAGCTCCTTCATACCTGAGATCATCACCATCCTGCAGCTCGCCAAGGAATCCCTGCGGGACGAGGACGAGGAACATATGAGACGAGTCACATCCGTGCTGCGCAAGCAATTGATAGAGCCCCTGATCGGGGACCTCAACATGGGCATCAAGAGCGGCCTCTTCCGTGATGTACCGAGTGAGATCATCGCCTACGCTCTCCTCTGCGTGCTCGAGGTAACGACCTACCGCCCCATGATCGACGAGAAGTACGGAGACCAGGACATCAAGGACGCACTGCTGGGCTTTATCCTCAACGGCCTGCTGAAGGACGACGCGACCACTTTCGCCTGAGGCCAGATCGTACCCGGCGAGCCGAACATGGGACTGACACCGGGCGGCAAGAGGTCGATTCACGTCACAGCCAGGTCCTCTCGGGCAATCCGTATCCCTTTAAGTGTTTGCCCGACCGAGTGCGAGGAAATACAATGTTATGCATTGCGCAAGCACTCATAGCACAGCAAGGAGGAAGTCTTGAGAGGATATCTCGGAGTGGACGTGGGCTCGGTCAGCACCAACCTGGTCCTGCTCGAGGAAAACGGGGAGGTCGCGGCCTCGGTCTACCTGCGCACCATGGGGCAGCCCATACGTGCCGTCCAGGACGGCCTGCGCGAGCTGGGCACCAAGCTCCCCCCCGACGTGGAGGTGCTGGGGGCGGGGACCACCGGCAGCGCCCGCCACCTCAGCGGCATCATCGTCGGCGCGGACATCGTCAAGAACGAGATCACCGCCCACGCCGTGGCCGCCCTGCACGTGGTGCCCGAGGTGCGCACGGTGCTGGAGATAGGCGGCCAGGACTCCAAGATCATCATCCTGCAGGACGGCATCGTGGTGGACTTCGCCATGAACACGGTTTGCGCCGCCGGCACCGGCTCCTTCCTCGACCACCAGGCCGCCCGCCTGGACATCCCCATCGAGGATTTCGGCGACTACGCCCTGCGGGCGGAGAGCGGGGTGCAGATAGCGGGTCGCTGCTCCGTCTTCGCCGAGTCTGACATGATCCACAAGCAGCAGGTGGGCCACCCCATGGAAAGCATTATCTTCGGGCTGTGCGAGGCCCTGGTGCGCAACTTCCTGAACAACCTGGCCAAGGGCAAGAGCATCGAGGCGCCCCTGGTCTTCCAAGGAGGGGTGGCGGCCAACGTGGGCATGAAACGCGCCTTCGAGGAGGCCCTGCAGGTGGAAGTGGTCGTCCCCGAGCACTTCGCGGTGATGGGGGCCATCGGCGCCGCGCTGCTGGCGCAGGAGATGGGGCTCTCCGCCACCAACTTCAAGGGCTTCCAGGTCACGGAGATCGTCTACCGCACCTCCAGCTTCAACTGCAACGGCTGCTCCAACAACTGCGAGATCGTGAAGATCATGGTCGAGGGGGACACCCTGGCCCGCTGGGGCGGGCGCTGCGGCAAGTGGGAGCTGGACCTCCCCGGCGCCAAGAAAGCCGCCGCCACTTCCGCCGGTTGAGCGAAATCCTAAGACATTTGATGAGCTCTGAAGGGACAGTGGCACTGTCCGGCAAGCTCATGACTTTTACACTTTACGTTTCCCTAAAGGTCGTATTCATAGGCGGTGGTGTAGTCTTCCGTCTCCCCCATAACCGTCTGGGAGCCCACTTTCCCCACCCCGAATCGAGTTTACGATAGCATTTTATTAGCTCCGAGATCAGCGCTCTTTCGACCTGCCCCCCCGCCGGAGCTTCGACAGCTCGATCTCGAGCGCTACCCACCTCGTGGTGAGTTCTCTGAACCTCTGATAGGTCTTGAGTTCACGCTTCACCTGGGCCACGTCGGCGGGCCTGATGTAGTTCGTGTGCCCTCTACCTGAGTGGCTGTAGCTGAGCTGCCAGTACTCCTCCCCCCGGGACCGTTTCTGCCTGGAGAGGGAACCGGGGTGCATGCGCCCGAGCTTTGACAGGCCCTTCTTTATCTGGGCTATTTCCGCCTCGATCTGCGCTTGACTCCTGCTCATAGTTGAATCATAGTATAGATACAACTTGCTGTCAACATGGTCATGCGGGGAAAGGAGGACCTGTTGGACGATCGTGTGCGCGAGTTCCTCTCCGGCGTGAGCGCTAGCCAGGCGGGGCACCTGCCGGTGGTGGCGGGCTTCTTGAGCAGGATCGGCCTCGCCGGGGCGGTGAACGCGGCAGTGCCCTCTCAGATGGAAGTGGACATCGGCACCTATGTGTCGCTGATGGTCCTGGACACACTCTCGGGGAGGAGCCCTCTCTACCGGCTCGAGAAGTTCGCCTCCTCGGTGGACACCGGTCTTCTGCTGGGCGGCGACGTCCCGGCAAGCGCCTTCAACGACACGGCGGTCGCGCGCGCGATGGACGCCATCTTCTGCGCGGGAACGGAGAAGGTCTTCAGCGAGGTGGCCTTGAGGGCGGCCTCGGCCTTCCCCCTGGAGGTGGACAGAAAACACGTGCACTTCGACACCACCTCGGTCTCCGTATGGGGGGATTACCCGGGCTGCGAGGAGATCGACGACCCCGAGAGCCTGCGCGTCACCTACGGACATAGCAAGGACCGCCGCCCCGATCTCAAGCAGTTCCTCATAAAGATGCTGTGCGTGCACCGTAACATCCCCATCATCGGTGGGTGCGAGAGCGGTAACTCCCCCGACAAGAAGATCAACAACCGCGTTCTCACGGAACTCTCAAGGCACATGGCCTCCCACGGGCTTTCGCCCGGGGCCTTCGTCTATATCTCCGACTCGGCCTTCGTGACGCCCGCCAACCTGGAGGCCATCGCAGGCAACCTCTTCATCACGCGCCTTCCCTTCACCTACGCCGAGGCCGATCGCGCCATCACAGAAGCGGTGCGGGAAGGCGAGTGGGCAGAAGTCCCCGGCGAGCCTCGGGGCTCGGGGAGCCGACCCAAGACCAACTACCGCGTCTGCGACGCGATGGTCAGCCTCTACGACAAGGAGTACCGGGCCGTGGTGGTGCACTCGGACGCGGGCGACAAGCGGGCACAGAAGAAGATCATAAAGGCGCTCACGCAGTCGATCGAGGAGGCCGGCGGCATCCTGGAGGAGGCGGGAAAGACGGAGTACTTCTGCCGCGAGGATGCTTCCGCCGCCGCCGACAGGCTCAGGGGCGAGGGCTCGGCCCTCCACTACCCTGACTGCGGCGTCAGGGAGAAGGTGACCTACTCGCGCGGAAGGCCTCCCAAGAACGGCGAGCGCAAGGTGTCACGAACCAGGTACGTGCTCGAGGGCAAGCTCGCCGAGCGCGCAGACGAGGTCGAGCGCATGAGGCAAGCCGCTGGGTGCTTCATGCTGCTGACCAACGTGCCTGGCGAGGGAGAGATGGCCCACACCCCGGAGGAGATACTTGCCGCCTACAAAGAGCAGCACGGCATCGAGCGCAACTTCGGCTTCCTGAAAGATCCCCTGATCGTAAACGATATATTCCTGAAGAGGCCCGACCGCATCGAGGTCCTGGGCTTCATCCTGCTCGTCTCCCTCCTGGTCTGGAACCTGATGGAGCACGTGATGCGCGCCTATTTGAGAAGAACCGAATCCACGATTCCCGGTTGGGACAACAAACCCACCAGAAAGCCCACCTCCTTCATGATGGCAATCAAGTTCAAGGGGACCCTGGTCTTCAAGATCCGGGGTGTGTGGTACTTCAGCACTCCGCTGACCGATGAGCTTCAGCAGTACATACGAGCCCTGGGTTTGACCGAGGACCTGTTGCTTCGCAGGATTCCTGATAATGCCGCAGCCCAACGAGATCAGAAATTACCCGGAGGGATGCGCTGATGGGTGGGGAAAGTGGGCTGTAAGGGGAAGGGACTGGGTGCGCAGGCGGGAAAGGGTGTCGTAGGTACTATGGGTGGTATCCAAATAACATCAAAGCGTCCCGTGATTGACGCATTCGATCTCTGGGGGTGCTTGATCGCTCCATTCAATGGTATAGGGTGAACCATCAAGCGGGCAGAACGGCGTTGTTTCATCGTCTACATATTCCGGTACCAGGCTATCCCATGACGTCGGATATATCCCACCATTATCTGCAGCATAAATGTTTGCAGAACTTTTTATAAGCCTCATGTTAGCTTTGCAGGTTTGTTCATCCGCACCCTCTTTTGCAGATACCAACAACGAGGAATTGAAAAAGTCTATCTTCCAGACATTGTCCTCTTTGACCAAAGCAATGGTGTGGTAGCTTGAAGGATAATCGGCATGAGTTACATATACCAATGCCTCATCTTCACTTTCTTTGGCCAGTTCATATTTCATCTTGTTTAACGCTTCTTCCTGCTCCCTTCGCTCTTTCTCGGTGACATGGTAATCGTTCCCGCCAGAACCATTACCGAATTCCCCAAGAGACATCTGCTGCTGGCTTGCTTCGGAGAGCATTGGATATGCTTCTGAATAGTCTCCCCTAGCAATATGAGCCATGAATTCATTGGCCGTATCAAGAGGTGAGTTCTCGCTTCCGCAGCCAGTGAAGCACAAGCAAATTAACGTGATTGACAACATTAAGAATATTACTCTTTTTACTACTCTACGTTTCAAAGCTATCCTTCCCATAATTCTCTACTATCTACCCATTTAGGCTAATAAAGATATCTTATTCAACTTATCACATAATTGCAGATTCTCTAAGAGCGCTTTTTCTTCTCCTAGCCCGAGTTTACCGAGTTAGCGAAATGAGTACCAGCCAAAGCCTGTGATAGAGCGAAATTCTGAGATCGCGGGTGTATGACCTAACACCTGTAGCGGTCCAGGCCAAATATCTCATAAAGCCTCGTCTGGGTCTTGTTCATGGAGGAGATGGTTATAGTGGGCTTGGGCGCCGCCTTGCCCTTCTTCGGGGCCGGGTAGAGGATGGCCACCTCGCGTATCCCGGAAAGCTCGTTCATCATCTTCTCCAGGCTGACGTCGAGGCCCGCCTTTTCAGCCTGGCGGTAGAGCAGCGAGCATAGCGTCAGCGCCAGCACGCAACAGAAGGCGTGCACCCGTATCTTCTGGTCGGTCCAGTGGAACATGGGGGAGAAGGAGACGAAGTGGGGTCTTTTCATCCTCTTGAAGGCCTCCTCTATCTCGCTCCGGGCATGGTAAGCGGCCACTATCTCCTTCGTCGACCAGTCGTGGTTGTCGGTGAAGAGGACCTTCTTGCCCAGGGTGGTCTCCGCGAGGCGGGAGAGCGCCCGGGGGAGGACGCGGTAGCGGAGGCGGGGAAGCCCGTCCTCCTCGGTGATCTCGACCTCGATGAGCTGCTTCATGTGCTGGGCGGAAAGCGCCGCCTCCACCTTCTTTCTGGTCCCCTCCAGCGTGGGCCTGCGGCCCTTGCGGGGCTGCTTGCTCCTGCGCCACGCCGCCAGCTGCCCCTGGATATCCTCCAGGGCTCCCTTGGCCTTGGCGAGTTCCCGGGAGATGGTCTTGAGCTGGGTTATGAAGAGGCGCTCGTTGTAGGTGATAACCACCGTCCTTTCCCGGCCGAAGACCTCCTTGCGCGTGCGGTGGGCGCTCCACTGCTCCGGCGGGAAGCCTTCCAGCTCGAGCGGCTCATAGGTCTTTTGCGAGCGCGGGATCGAGAGCAGATCCTGGTGGTGGGAGGGGATGAGGGAGCCCACGAAGCGGTAGGGGGAGGCGTCTATCTTCTCCATGCCCCGCTGCGAGTTGTTCCCCTTGTCGAAGACCAGGGTTACGTCCTCCACCTGCCCCCGGAGCACGCGGTGGCGCTCGACCAGTTCGTCGGTTACCGAGAGGAAGGAGGTCCTGTCGGCGGTGTTCCCCTCGTAGACCTTGCTGAAGAGCGGTATGTGGTAGTCGGCGGTGGCGAGCAGCGCCAGGTTGACCTGCCTTAAGTCTCCCCGTTTGGCCTTGGAGTGCCCCCGGGCGGGAAGCGAGCATCTCTGGTTGAAGGTGTCTATGTAGGTGAAGAAGTTGGTGGTGTCGTAGACCAGCAGCCGCAAATCGAGGTCGAACTCGCCAAGGAGCCTTGAGGCGATGTCCGACTCCATGGCCCCGATGGCGTCCTCTTCCACAAGGTCCATGTGGTCCCAGAAGCGCTGGCTGGTGAGGTGCTCGTCCTCGATGTGCGGATAGAGCCTGCGCAGGATGGTGCCCGCGAACCACTCCCCGGTGGCCCGCTTGCTCACCTGCTTGAGCGCCCGCGAGACCGCCGCCAGCACGAGGTATTCTCCCACCGAGACCCCCTTGCCCCTCTTGCGCACGTGGCGGTTTACCGTATCCACGACTCCCAGCCTCTCGGCCATGGAGTGCAGCGCCGCCACCGCTCCGAACTCGAAGAGGGAGACCTCCTTGGGCTCCGGCACCGCCACCTCGCCCTCGCTTCTTGAAATGATGTCGTCGGCCGTTCCGAGGTACTTCTGCCACACGATCTTGGGCTTGCCCCCGACCCTTTTGCATTCGCGGGCGTAGTAGTAGGTATTCCCCTTGATCTTCTTTGGCGTTATGCTTGCCATAGTTAGGTCATCCAATATCTAGCTTCCTGCTGTCAAGTCTACCCCCTTATCTTGTGTAATGACGTATTATCCCGCCTCTTCTTCCGCTTTCAATGGGTCTTTCCTGTTAGGTCATACACATTGCGAGGCATAGCTGGCTTCGGAAGGGTCTGCTTGGGAGGATGAAAGCGGTGTTGAAACCCCTTTGTAGTGGTGCTTTGCTCTCCATTGCGCCAGAACCGGCGCTTGTCAGTCATGGAAATGCGTATGAATATAGGCGCTAACTCGGTAAACTTGGGCTAGACTAATTACTAATCAAGATCAATGAATAGTAGATACCAACAACTATGAGTATTGCACCCATCAATGACGAACCTATCCAGACCGCTACCCAGCGCGATCTCCACATTCTTTCATCATCAATCATGTAAAAATACTTCGCAAACCAGTGGCTTCTAGGGACTATAAATAGTCTTACAATAATTCCCAACAGTACTAGCGCTAATCCGCCAAGTATATACCCCCAATCACCCATAATTTATCATCCTTGTTTCTCATCTAGGCTTCTGTTGAAGCTTTGTTCCAGCTACTCATCCCAAAATGTCCATATTCTTATCCCTGCATCCCATGTTGCTGACCAGCCGCCATAGTATCTCCTGCCTACGCTTCCATCTTCATAAACAACCACATCAACACCATATTCTATGCAGAAGGGAGGTATCCCATCACCTCCATGCGCGCTCATAGTGTGTATGACCTTCTTGCCAGGATTAGGATCATGCATAGAAGTATAGGATGCTCCGGGAAGCCCTAATCCTACTCCCCCATCCCAGTCAAATCCCTTGTTCGATATATTCAAGTTAATATCTACCACGATAAGGTTAAAATTCAAATTGAATGAAAGCCGCCCAGATTTCCATGCATCTGCAAAGTCGAGACCTGGAGTATAATACAGTCCTTGCTCAGCCTTGCGGAATATGTTCGTGAAAGCGTCCTGCATGCCTTGGTCGATGCCTGATTGGGACAAGAAGAATTGTACTTGCTGTTCAGTGAACTTTCCTGATTCACCCATATCAATAACCAGATTCTGCACCTTATCCCAGTCACCATTTTCTATCGCCAGCAATAAATCGTGTTCGTAGGTCAGGCTCTCTAAATATGGGGCGAGGTAGCCTATGGTTAGTCCCTGCAATAAAGGCTTGTCCAGCCCGGCTTCCATGGCTGCTTTGCGTGCGGCGTCTATCTTTTCCTGTATCTGCTGGATGAGCTTGGCCCGGTTCTCCGCCTCTCTTCTTGCCCTCAGTTGGCCGCAGACGTATGCTCCCGCTCCCGGCGGCGGGTCGGGAAGGTCGATACCGAGCGCGTCCTCTATAAATCCCT
>JBFLWJ010000021.1 GCA_040757835.1 Actinomycetota bacterium | reverse complement strand
GATACCGATGTACACTCTACTCATGGGACGCCTCCTTTCGGTCGTGCCGGCCCTTTCAACCGGCATGTTTGGTTTGTCACCTAATTGTTCGGAGGCGTCCGTTCTTTATCATTCCAGGTCTTGTTTTCTGGATACAGAGTGATGCCAGTCGATGCAAAGCTGCCGTTCGCAACAGGGCTTTTGTGAATAACCTCGCTTCACATACCGGAGTATCCAAGAAACAAGACCTGCCCTGAAAATAGCGACTAGCATTTTCGTCCTCGGTGGTGTCGCGGCCGCGCGACATGGGTGACTGACCCCCAGACGAAAGAGTTTAGCGGCGCTGAACCGAGATGGGGAGGCGCCAGTCGCGCCCGAAGGCCCGGGGGCTGATCTTGATCCCCACCGGGGCCTGCCGGCGCTTGTACTCGTTGGCGTCCACGCGGCGGACCACTTCCCGCACCAGTTCCAGGTCGTAACCCCTGGCGGCCATCTCTCCGATGCTGAGTCCGTTCTCGATATAGTCCTCGAGGATGGGGTCGAGGGTCTCGTAGGGCGGAAGGGAATCGGTGTCCCTCTGGTCTTCCCTGAGCTCGGCGGAGGGCTCCCTTTCGAGGATGACGGCGGGGATGACCTCTCTCCCCTCCCTCTCGTTGATGTGGCGGGAGATGCGATAGACCTCGCTTTTGAGCAGGTCCTTGATGATCGCGTAACCGCCGGCCATGTCCCCGTAGAGGGTGCAGTAGCCCATGGAGAACTCGCTCTTGTTGCCGGTGGCCAGCACCAGCCAGCCCCGGCTGTTGGAGATGTTCATGAGCAGGTTGCCCCGGATGCGTGCCTGGAGGTTTTCCATGGCCACGCTCTGCCCGGGCCCCCGCAGGCTGTCTCCCGCTTGATCGGTATAGGTCTCCAGTAACTCGTCGATGTCATATATCTCCAGCGAAATACCCAGGGATGAGACCAGCTTCTCCGCGCCTTCGCGAGAGACGGCCGAGGTGAACCTGGAGGGGAGAAATACGCCGTGGACGCGCTCCGGGCCTAGGGACATGGCGGCGATCGCCGCGGTGAGCGCCGAGTCGATCCCCCCCGAGAGCCCGAAGACCACATCGGTGAAACCGTTCTTGCGCACGTAGTCGCGCAACCCCAGGAACAGGGCCCTCAGGACCTCCTCCTCCTTCGAAATGGTCTCCGCGGCACTTGGGATTAAAGGACGCTCTCCTGCCGGCTGACCCTCTTGTCCGCCCAGCTCTAGGACCCGCATCGGTCCACGGAGAGCGCCCCGTCTCGCATATCTGTGCAGGGGCTCGGTCATCCTGTGCGCCCACAAGCCGGTGGTATCCACGTCCAGCAGGAGGATGTCCTCCTCGAAAAGGGGCGAGGAGGCGAGCTTTCCTTTCCAGGGATGCCAGACCATGGAGCCACCGTCAAAAACCAGTTCGTCCTGGCCCCCGACGCAGTTCACGTAGGCCACCATGGCCATGGCGTCGATGGACCTCGCCTCCACCAGCTTCTCCCTGGCCCTGTGCTTACCGCGGTGAAACGGGGAGGCGGAGAGGTTGACCACCAGCTCGGCTCCACCAAACGCCACCTCCGTCTCCAGGGGACCCCCTGGATACCAGATGTCCTCGCAGATAGTCACGCCCACCCTGACGCCGCCTACCTTTACCACCAGGCCTTCCTCGCCGGCGGCAAAGTAGCGGTTCTCGTCGAAGACGCCGTAATTGGGGAGATACCTTTTACGGTATATGGCTACCACTTCGCCACGGTAGAGGACAGCGGCGGCGTTGAAGACATCCTCGCACATCTCGGGGGTCCCCACCAGGACCGCGGTGTCCCCCACTTCACGCGCCAGCTCATCCAGGCTCCGCGCGCACGCATCCAGGAAATCCCGTTTGAGGAGCAGGTCCTCGGGCGGATACCCGCTCAAAGCGAGTTCGGGAAAGCACACCAGGTCGGCCCCCTGGACCTCCGCGGTGCGCAGCCTCTCCACCACCAGCTCTCGGTTGCCGTCGAGGTCGCCCACGGCGGTGTTGATCTGGGCCAGTGCGATCCTCATATCGAGATCCTATCCTGGTCATGGGGTCAGGTCTTGTTTTTTGTATCCCATAATATGGTAAGTAGCGTAAACCTGCTGCATACAAACGGGCATAGGTACGATAACCGCTGACATACCGGAGTATCCAATAAACAAGACCTGACCCCTTAGACTTTAGAGTAAGGGCAGGTAGTTCTGCATCTCCCACTCGGTGACCTGTGCGCGGTAACGCTCCCACTCTATCTTCTTGTTCTCGATGAGTGATGCGAAGACTTCATCCCCCAGGCACCTGCGCAGCAGCTCACTGCCCTCCGCCCTCTGGATGGCTTCCCAGAGGTCCTCCGGGAGCTGCTCGATGCCCAGCTCCCTCCTCTCCTCCTCGTCCATCTCGTAGACGTTGCGCTCGACGGAATCGGCCAGCTCGTACCCTTTCTCGATACCTTCCAGGCCTGCGGCGAGCATGCAGGCGAAGGCGAGGTAGGGGTTGCAGGAGGGGTCCGGCGAGCGGAACTCGATTCGCGTGGCCTTCTCCTTGCCCGGCTTGTATTCGGGCACGCGCACCAGGTCGGAACGGTTGCGCACCGCCCAGGAGAGGTAGACGGGGGCCTCGTACCCCGGCACCAGCCTCTTGTAGGAGTTCACCCACTGGTTGCACACCAGGGTGATCTCCGGGGCGTGTCTCAGCAGCCCGGCGATGAACTTCTTGGCCGTATCCGAGAGGTGGTTCTTGTCCCCGGGATCATAGAAAGCGTTTCTATCTCCCTCGAAGAGCGACATGTGCGTATGCATGCCGCTGCCGTTGTGACCGAAGAGCGGCTTGGGCATGAAGGTGGCATAGACCCCGTTCAGAAGCGCTATCTCCTTGACCACAAGGCGGAAGGTCATGGCGTTGTCGGCCATGGTCAACGCATCGGTATATCGCATGTCGATCTCGTGCTGGCTGGGGCCGACTTCATGGTGGCTGTACTCCACCCCTATGCCCAGTTCCTCCAGGGCGATAACGGTGTCGCGGCGCAGGTCGCTGGCCACGTCCAGGGGGGTGAGGTCGAAGTAGCCGCCCCGGTCCAGTACTTCCGTGGAATCCGGCGACTTGAAGTAGAAGTACTCCAGTTCCGGCCCGACGTAGTACGTATACCCCTTCTCTGCGGCCCGGGCCAGGTTCTTTTTGAGCACGTAGCGGGGGTCCTTGTCATAGGGTTCGCCGCCCGGCTTCAAGATGTCGCAGAACATGCGCCCGACGGCGTTGTGTTCACGCGGCCTCCATGGCAGGATTACGAAAGTGCTGGGGTCGGGCATCGCCATCATGTCGCTCTCGTCGATGCGGGCGTACCCCTCGATGGACGACCCGTCGAATCCCATCCCGTCCTCCAGGGCCTCCTCCAGCTCGCTGATGGTGATGGCGAAGCTCTTGAGGAACCCTAGTATGTCGGTGAACCACAGCCGGATGAAACGCACGTCGTTCTCCCGGGCCGTTTTGAGGACATATTCCTTGTCCTTGGTCGTCATGGTCTCTCCTCCTTGGTCTCGAGCCTATCTCTACTATCTATACCCTCGTCCCCGATTCTCTAACGGCCGTGTTTCCGCTCCTTTTCCGCATTGTTAAATCCGTGTTAAATCGCGTTGAACCCCGACTCCCCAGTGCGGATGCGCACCGCATCCATCACATCGTAGATGAAGACCTTGCCGTCGCCGATAGACCCGGTGCGGGCGGCCCTGACCACAGCACCGGCCACCCTGCCCATGTCCTCATCCAATACCACCGCCTCGACCTTGATCTTGGGCAGGAACTCCACACGGTACTCGGCTCCCCTCCACCTGTGGGTGATGCCCTTCTGCTTGCCATGCCCCTTGACCTCTGTGATGGTAACGCCCGGGTAGCCCAGCTTGCGCAACTCGTCCATGACCGTCTCCAGGCGCTCGGGCCGGATCAACGCCTCCACTTTCTTCATGCTATATCACTCCCTTCTCGTATATCGCGGGTTGGAAGTCCGGGTATGCTTCCAGGTTGTGTTCGCTTATGTCCAGGCCTTCCCTCTGGCCCTCCTCGTCAACTCTGATGCCTATGGTCTTTTTAAGGACGAAGAACAGGATGAAGGCGGTAACCGCCACCCATGACACCACGGAGGCAATCCCCAGGAGTTGTTTGCCGAGCTGGACCACTCCCCCACCGAAGAAGAGGCCATTGACCGCCGCAACCCCGTTCGCTTCCCCGAAGGAGGCCTGGGCAAACAGGCCCACGGCCATGGTTCCCCAGATGCCGTTCACGGCATGCACGGATACGGCGCCCACGGGGTCGTCCACCTTCAGCTTGCGGTCGATGAATTCCACCGCGAACACCACCAGCACACCAGCGACGACGCCGATGATCAGGGCGCTGGCCATACTGATATAGGCGCACCCCGCCGTCACCGCCACCAGTCCGGCCAGGGTGCCGTTGAAGGACATGCTGACGTCGGGTTTGCCGTAACGGATCCAGGTGATGAACATGGCCACACTTCCGCCTGCGGCCGCGGCCAGGGTGGTGGTCATGGCGATGGTGGCGATGGCCGGCGAAGCCTTAAGGGTACTGCCGGGGTTGAAGCCATACCAGCCCAACCAGAGGATAAAAGTGCCCAGGGCGGCCATGGGGATGTTGTGGCCGGGGATGGCATTCGGCGTGCCATCTTCATTGTATTTTCCGATGCGCGGCCCAACCATCCAGGCGCCCACCAAGGCGCAGATCCCCCCGACGGTGTGTACCACCGTCGACCCGGCGAAGTCCAGCATGCCCAGTTCGTACAGCCATCCTCCCTCGGCCCATATCCAGTGCCCTACCACCGGGTAGATAACCCCCGTGATAACGATGGTGGCGATGCAATAGGAGCTGAACTTGAAGCGCTCGGCGATTCCACCCGCCAGGATGGTGGCGGCGGCCCCCGCGAAGGCTATCTGGAAGAGCAGAAAAACATAGAGGGGCAGGCCGTTCCAGTCCGAGCTGGCCATGTTGGTGAAGAACCCGCTGGACCCCACGAAACCGCCGCGGTCCAGGCCGAACATGAAAGCGAAGCCGATCATCCAGAAGACGAGCGCTCCGAGGCAGAAGTCCATGGCTCCCTTGAGCATGGCGTTGGCGACGTTTTTCGACCTGGTCAGCCCACCTTCCAGGAAAAAGAAACCGGCCTGCATGAAAAAGACGAGTGCCGCGGCTATCAACACCCAGACCGTATCCAGCGAGGTGGCGACACTCTCCGCGATCCTGGTGTCCCCCTCCCCCTCGGCCAGTGCGGGGACGGTGAAGAGCGCCAGCAGCACGGCCACGATGCCCAATACCAGCAACAGCTTCTTCAAGTAGCTTCACCCCCCTTATGAGCTTCGCTTGCCCTGCATACATATGGCGGATCTATCAACTTCATGCTCTTCCACCTGCCCGTGTTTTTCCGGTCTCTCGATATCCTGTCCCATAAGCCTATAAGAGGTATGTTTCCGGGGTTTTATGGCTCCGTTAAATCGCCATTACGGTTGTGTTTCGACCGTGTTAAACGCTCTCCGGTTCAGACGGCGGTCTGACCCGACTCTCCGGTGCGGATGCGCACTACGTCAGCCACATCGTGAACGAAGACCTTGCCGTCTCCGATGGAGCCGGTGCGTGCAGCGCTCACCACGGCACCGACCACTTTCCCCAGATCCTCGTCGAGGACAACCGCCTCGATCTTTATCTTGGGCAGGAACTCCACGTGGTATTCAGCGCCCCGCCATCTCTGCAGGAGCCCTTTCTGCTTGCCGTGTCCCCTGACTTCGGTGATGGTCAGTCCCGGGTAACCCAGCTCGCGCAGCTCGTCCATTACGGGCTCCATACGCTCCGGCCTTATCAATGCCTCCACCTTTTTCATCCAGCTTCAACCCAATCCGTGACGTCCTGATCGGCGGAGGACAGCATGGGTATCGCGAGGGGCGGGCGCATCTGCCCATCGTGTATGTATGCCGAGATACCCATCTCGTGCACGTCCAGTCCGTCCACCTCTTCCTGGGGGGAAACCCGGATTCCCTGCACGCGGTCCTGAATGCGGAAGAATGCATAGGAGAACGTGAAGACAAATGCCGCGCAGGCCACCGCACCGATAGCCTGGGCCGCCAGTTGGCCGGCATCGCCGAAGAACAGTCCCTTCACCGCGCCCTCCACGCCATTGAGACCGAGGCCGTAGGTGCCATCTGCGAACAACCCCACGGCCAGAACCCCCCACAGGCCATTGAAGCCGTGCACCGCGACCGCCCCGACCGGGTCATCTATCCCCCATCTCTCCAGGGCGAACACGCCGAAGCACACCACAAGACCGGCAACCACCCCGATGACCAGCGCCGCCCACGCGGGGACGAAGGCGCATGGAGCCGTGATGGCCACCAGTCCCGCCAGCATGCCGTTGGCGGTCATGGAGGGGTCGGGCTTGCCGTACTTCTTCCACATGAAGAACATGGCCGTAAGGCAACCGGCACAGGCGGCCAACAGGGTATTCACCGCCACCACCGCCATCCTCAGATCCCCCCCAGACAAGGTACTGGCGGAGTTGAAGCCGAACCAGCCGAAGACGAGGATGATCACACCGACTATGGCCATGGGCACGTTATGTCCCGGTATGGCGCGCGGTTTTCCGTCCCGGTCGAAACGCCCGATGCGCGGGCCGATGACCATCGCGCCTGCCAGGGCGCATATCCCACCCACCGCATGCACGACCGAAGAACCGGCAAAGTCAACGAAACCATGCCCCAACCCGATATTCGAACCGAGTTGGGAAAGCCAACCGCCCCCCCAGACCCAGTGCCCAAATACCGGGTAGAGGAACATGGACATGAACAGTCCGTAGACCAGGAAGGCCTTGAACTTCCAGCGCTCGGCCATGGAACCGGTAACGATAGTTGCCGCGGTGTCCATGAAAACCACCTGGAAGAGGAAGAACATGAAGATGCCGACATCGTAGACCCCGCTTCCTGCGAGAGCGAAGCCCTTGAAGCCGAGGATCGACCATCCTTTGGCCACCTCGAGTTTGGCGTTGAGGATCTCGGCACCTCCCAACGTGGCAAGGGATCCGACTCCGCCGAACATGAGGGCGTAGCCTACCAGGAAATAACCGATGGTCCCGACGGCGAAGATGGTGAAGTTGGTCATCATCACGTGTACGGCGTTGCGCTCCTGCGTGAAGCCGGTCTCCACCATGGCGAACCCGGCCTGCATGAAGAAGACCAGGATGGCCCCGAGAAACACCCACATGAAGTTGATGGCGATCTTGTTGTGCCCGACCTCCTCGGCCAGGTCGGAATCCCCTAGATCCTGTCCATCGCCGGTCTCGCCGCCGCTGGCATCGGCTGCGGCCCTCGGAGCCCCGCCAAGGACGAGCAGGAGTACGAAGCAGAGCAGCACTCCCAAAACGAGCGGCCCCCACCTCCTCGTAGCCGGGTTCATGATCATGACCTCCTTCTGTCACCATGTAGCGTTTCTGATGGCTACAGTCTAGAAGGCAGCTGTTTCGGGTGTTTTGCCGCAAGGTTAATTTCCCGTGGCTATCGTGTTTCGGGCATATTAAGGCGGGCCGCATCTGATGATGCCCAGGGCGGGTGTCCTGTCAGCCCGCAGCTTCGGAAAACCCCCTGGGTTCCAGAATCAGGATGGTGGGACATGCTCGAAAATATAGCCCACGCCCCGGATGGTGCGGATATAGACATGGCCTTCGCGCTCGATCTTGGAACGGATGCGGCGGACGTGCACGTCGACGGTGCGGGCGCCTCCGAAGTAGTCATATCCCCACACCTGCTCGAGGAGCATCTCGCGGGTGAAGACCTTACCGGGCCTGGACATGAGAAAGCGCAGCAGCTCGAACTCCTTGAAGGTGAGGTCGACCTGCGCACCCCCCACCCTCACCTCGTAGCGGTCTTCGTCGAGTTCAAGTTCTCCCACGGGAACGGTTGGCGTCTTGTCGCCACCGCATAAAAGGCGCAGGCGCGCCCTTATCTCCTCGCCCGTGACCCCGTCGGCGACGAAATCATCCAGGGGTATACCGCTGTCCAGGGCGCGGATCTGCTCGAAGCGCAGCACCGCCATGAGCCTGACCTCGTCGCCGAGCTCGCGCCGCAGCGCGTCCAGGCGGCCGCGCCAATCTTCGGTACGAGTGGCCAGGTCCGCGAAGACCACGTCCCCGGCTACGGGCCCCCCGAACCCACCAACGGGCAGCGTGTCCAGCGTGAAGTCGGTTTCCAGGATATCCTGGAAATATTCCTTTCTGTCCTCGTCACACTGCAGGAATACTTTCATGCCAGCACCCCGGGCTGAGGATCGATCTCCTTCCTCGCTCCAGCACCGCGTCCGGCGACTGCCTGTGCCGGGTTTCCGCGCTCGCCGCGGGCGGATCTGCCTGCATGGCCGGATCAATAAAAGAGCCGGCCTGCGCCGGCTCACACAAGCCTTTTCTATTCTAACCTGTCTCAGTAAGCGTACAAACCACCGAAGGGACGGGACGACTTGGGCCATAGCTTGACGAAGCGGGAACCCAGTATGTCCTCGACATCGCCGCCGAAAAGTTGTGTGTACTCCTCCACGTACTGCCGGATGAGGGCGATGTCCTCTTCTCCCGCGGGAGCGCAAGCCGCCTCCTTGCCCAGCTGATACTCCTCCACCTCGCCGCGGAGGAAGATGAGGCCGCCGTGCATCCCCGTTCCGATATGCTTCGCGGTGAACTTCGCTCCGTTGCCATTGCCGTTCAGGCCCAGCGCGACCACCACTCCACCAGCCATGTACTCCCCCAGGAAGTCCTGGGGCTGGCCGCCGATGACCAGCACCGGCTTGTGCTTGCGGTATTCCTTCATATGGATGGCCGCGCGGTAGCCCACGCTGTCTTTAATGAATATCTTTCCGCCGCGCATGCCCATGGCCACGATATCGCCGGCCCGCCCGTGCACCACGATGACCCCGCTGTTCATGGTGTTGCCCACGCCGTCCTGGGCGTTGCGCTCCACGGTGATCTTCGGGCCGTCCATGAATGCGCCCAGGTCGTTCCCCGGCACGCCGTGCACGACTATCCTTACCGGCTTCCGGATCCCGGACCCTATGTAACGCTGGCCGTAGATGTTTTCCAGCACGATCTCCTCGGCGCCCTCGGCCACCGCGCCCTTGACCATGTTGTTCAGCTCCCGGTAATGGAGCTGGCCGGCGTCGATCTCCACCATGTCGTCCCTGCGCCTGAACACTCCCGGCAGGCCAGCGTGGTGATCCACTTCGATCTTCATAGACGCAACATCCCCTTTGCTCGCATTACTTCTTCCTCCATGTGGCTATTTCTCCGCCGCGATGGGTTTTCCCTTCTCAGATTATTTTCGACTCCGCTCCCGCTTTATCGGTTCCTTTTTCCAGATATTTAACATTTCTCTTCCCTCATGCTCCTGCGTGCTTTATCCCCAGGATGTCCAGTTCCTCCTGGGTGAGGCCGACGCCGCGCAACCGCAGGCGGTTGCCGCGCAGGCTCTCGATGGCGTTGATCCCCATGCCCCCCAGGATCTCCATGATCTCGTGGGACCACCCCGTGAGCAGGTTGACCAGCCGCCTGGTCCCCACCTCGGGGTTGAGGCGCTTGGTCAGGTAGGGGTCCTGGGTCGCGATGCCCCAGTTGCACGTGCCGGTATAGCATTTCTGGCACACGTGGCACCCCAGGGCGACTAGGGCGGCGGTGCCGATATACACAGCATCCGCGCCCAGCGCGATGGCCTTGACCACGTCCGCCGAGGAGCGTATCCCTCCCGCGATCACGATGCTGGCCCGGTTGCGGATGCCCTCATCGCGCAGGCGGGAATCCACGGAAGCCAGCGCCAGCTCGATGGGGATGCCCACGTTGTCGCGGATCATGGTCGGCGCCGCGCCAGTGCCCCCCCGGATGCCGTCGATGGCCACGATATCCGCTCCCGCGCGCACGATGCCCGAGGCGATGGCGGCGGAGTTGTGCACGGCGGCTATCTTCACCGAGACCGGCTTCTCCCAGTGGGTGGCCTCCTTGAGGGCGTAGATGAGCTGCGCCAGGTCCTCGATGGAATAGATGTCGTGATGGGGGGCGGGCGAAAGGGCGTCCGTCCCCTCCGGGATCATGCGCGTACGCGATATCTCCGCGCTCACCTTCTCCCCGGGAAGGTGCCCGCCAATGCCGGGCTTGGCGCCCTGCCCGATCTTTATCTCCAGGGCGGCAGCCACCTCCAGGTAATCGGCGTGCACGCCGAATCGCCCCGAAGCCACCTGGCAGATGGTATGGTCTCCGTACCTGTAGAGGTCGCGGTGGAGGCCTCCCTCGCCGGTGTTGTAGTAAGTGCCCATCTCCGTGGCCGCCCTGGCCAGGCACTCGCAGGTGTTGTAGCTGATGGCGCCGTAGGAGATGGCCGAGAACATCATGGGTGTCTCCATGCGCAGCTGCGGGGACAGGGCGGTCTGCAGGGATGCCTTTCCCTTCCTGCCGCCTATCTTTAGTGCGTCCGGCTTTGCCCCCAGATAGGTGCGCAGCTCCATGGGCTCGCGCAGGGGATCGATGGAGGGGTTGGTCACCTGGCTGGCGTCGAGGGTGATGCGGTCCCAGTAGTTACGGTAGTCCTTGTCGCACCCCATGCCGGTGAGCAGCACGCCCCCCGTCTCCGCCTGCTTGTAGATGTTATGGAGCACCTCACGGTTCCAGTTGGCGTTGCCGGGCACCTGGGTGGGGTTCTCGCGCACCACAAGGGCGTTGGTGGGGCAGAGGGTGACGCAGCGCAGACACCCTACGCACTTGTTCTCATCGACGTAGACCTCATCATCTTCCTCGTCGTAGTAGTGCACGTCGAAACCGCACTGGCGCACGCAGACCTCGCAGCGGATGCAGCGGTGGTCGTCCCTGTCCACCAGGAACTCGGGTATGATATAGCTCTTCATTCCTATGCACACCTCCAGGAGCTCAGGCCGGCGCGGCCGCGCTCGATACGCTCTCTCTTTCCCGGCTCGCGTCGGTCTTCTCGAGCTGGAATATGATGGGCTCACCGCCCGACGGGATCCAGGTGTCATCGATGGCATCGTCGACCAGGTGCATGGGGGCCTCCTCGGAGGACAGGTACATCCATTCGCCGTTGCGCCCCGCCACCAGGGGCCGCAACCTGATACGGTCGGTGAGGCCGACCATCTGTGACATGTTGGAGACGATGATGCTGAAAGGCCCGTTGAGCAGCAGTGAACCGTAGGTCTGCCGCAGGGCGGAGTGCAGTTCCCTCTCCCGCGGCGGCATGCGGTCGATGTCCTCCCACAGCGGGGCCGCCAGCACTCTGGCCATGTCCGCTATGGACAGCCCGTGGCGGCGCACCAGCAGGTCCACCGCGTAGGCGATGACCTCGGTGTCGGTGAAGAGCGTGCACTTGTACCCGTACATCTCCAGGTGGCGCTGGTTGATGCCATAGGAGGAGATCTCGCCGTTATGCACCACCGACCAGTCAAGGATATTGAAGGGGTGAGCGCCGCCCCACCAAGCCTGGGTGTTGGTGGGGAACCTGCCGTGGGCCACCCAGATGTAGCCCTCGTATTCGTCCAGTCGAAAGAAGCGGCCTATGTCCTCGGGAAAGCCCACGCCCTTGAACACGCCCATGTTCTTGCCGCTGGAGAAGGCGAAGGCGCCGTCGATCTCCGCGTTTATATGCATGACCGCCTGCACCACGAAATCGTCCAGGTCCTCCAGCTCGCAGGCGAGGGCCGGGTTCTCGCGCGGCTGCACGAAATAGCGCCGCAGCAGCGGAGCGTCGCTGACCCCCTCACACGCGGAGGTCGGTATGACCTCGGCCTGCTCGATGACGAAGTTGGCCTGGAGGAACCCCTCCGCATCCAGCCTGCCCGCCTCGTCCGAGTACATCATCTGGAAGCAGTAGAGATCGGCGTACTCCGGATAGATGCCGTAGGCGGCAAAGCCGCCTCCCAGCCCGTTGCTGCGCTCCTTCATGTTGGCGATGGCGGTGATCATGGGCTCCCCGGTGAACTTCACGCCGGCGGCGTTCATCATCCCGAATATGGAGCAGCCGGAGAAATCCTTGTCGTCCCTTATGTGCACACCTCTCAGCATGATCTCACTCCCCCCGGCCTCTGTCCGCTCCGGCCGCCTTGAGGCCGGCCACGGCTTCCTCGATCCGCTCTCTCCTCACCGCGCGGGGGAGATGTATATGGCCGAAGCCCTCGTCGAGCAGGGAGTTCCTTACCCGCCTCACGTTAGCCCTCTCCTGGATGAGGCTGGTGAGGATGCCGGCCCGCTCGATCCTCCCCGCCATGAGCATGCCCACCAGCACGTCACCCTGCAGCACCGCCTTGCGGTATCCGTCCTCGTCCTGGCGCACGATGACCTGGTAGCCCTGCGCGGGGGGATTGACGATTCCCGCCGACAGCACCGGCAGGCCGAAGAACTCCACCGCGTTCATGGAGTTGCAGCCAGGATAGGCCCTCTCGTCCCCGGCCATGTTCATGCCGGCGTATTTACCCTGCAGCGCGGCCACCGGCCAAAGGGCATTGATGGACGGCCTCCCCAGCACGATGTCCATGGCCGCCACGGCGTCTCCAGCCGCGTATATGTCCCTTACCTTCGTACGCTGGTATTCGTCCACTTCGATCCCGCGCTCGCAGGGAAGGCCCATGGCCTCCGCCAGCTCGGTGCGCGGCCTGACCCCTACCGCCATGACCAGGAGGTCGAATTCCATCTCGGCCCCGTCGTCCAGTACGGCCGTGCCCCCGTGCCCCCCCCTGCCGTGCAGCAGAGCCACGCTCGACCCCGTCAGTATCTCTATGTCAGCCTCGCCGCAGCGCTCGGCGACCAGCTCCGAGGCCCTGTCATCCAGGGCTAGGGGCAAGACGCGGTCCAGCTTCTCGACTACCGTGACCCGGGCCCCGCGTGCGTGCAGGGCTTCCGCCGCCTTCATGCCGATGAGGCCGGCCCCGACCACCAGGGCGCGGACGGGTTTCGCGGTCAGCCTGAGCATGTCCCTCGCGTCATCCCAAGAGATGAAGGTGATATGCTCCACCTCGTCCAGGCCTTCGATGGGGGGGATGAACGGGGTGAACCCGGTGGCCAGCAAGAGGCTCCCCCACTTTATCCTCTCCCTTCCAGCGGTGGTGATGGTCCTCTTCGAGCTGGAAACGGAGGTGACGCGCTCGCCGGGGTGGAAGTCGACGCCCATCCTCCTATAGAAAGTGCCGGGCCGGTAATACATCCCTTTTGTATCGATATCTCCCGCCACCAGGTAGGAGATGAGCGGGCGCGAGTAGCAGCGGTACTTCTCCTCGCAGAAGAGGCCGATGCTGCCCGCGGCGTCCCGGGCTCGGATGGACTCGACGGCGTTGATGGCCGCGGCCGAGTTCCCCACGATGGCGTAATCGTACGTGAGCATCTCTACTCCTCCACCATGATCAGGGCTTCGTTGGGGCAGTTGGCCACACAGGCCGGGGTGTCCAGGTCGGGGCAGAAGTCACACTTGCCCACCACCTTCCTCTCCCCCTCGTCACGGCGCACCGCCGCAAAGGGGCAGACCAGGATACAGGTCCAGCATCCCACGCAGCGTTCGGTATCGTTGGTCACCACGCCGGTCTCCGGGTCCCTCTGCATGGCCCCCGACAGGCAGGCGGTGACGCAGGGCGCATCGTCGCAGTGGCGGCATTGCAGGGCGAAGGAGACATGCCCCTCCTCCTCGACCTCGACCCTTTTTACCGGACGCTTCTCTTTCTTAAAGGCCTTGATGATGTCCTTGCTCCTGGAGTGCTGCACGATGCAGTGGACCTCGCACAGGCGGCACCCGATGCAGTACTCCTCCCGCGGCACTATCCTCATCACGCGAATCACCTGTCCTATCAAGAGGTCACGGATAACGAAAGAATTTTAATGCAGCGAGCGCGTAGTTCACATACCTTTTCTTTTATCTTCCGTCATTCTTTGTAGGTTATAGGTTACCTATTGCCTATTTAACCCGATTTATGTTATATAGTCAACGTATAGTTAGGAGAATTATTGCCGTTATGGGCAACAGCAACGCAGCGCTTGAAAGAAAGACCCTGGCCATCCTGGAGATCCTGCGCGAGGCCGGAGGTCCACTGGGAGCGCGGGCGCTCTCCCGGGAGCTTGCCCTGCGCGGCTTCGACCTCAACGAACGCACCGTCCGCTATCACCTCCTGCACCTGGACGAGCGGGGTTACACGCGCCTGGTGGGCAGGAGCGGCAGGGTGCTCACCCAGCGTGGCCTAGACGAGATCGACAGCGCCCTCGCCGTGGACCGCATCGGTTTCGTGAACGCGCGCATAGACGACCTCGCATGCCAGGCCGATTTCGACCTCTCCTCCCGCTCGGGACGCCTGGTCATCAACGTGACCCTTTTCCCCCGCGAGCAGGAGGTCCAGGCGATACAGGCCATGCGTCCCGCTTTCGAGGCCGGGTTGTGCCTGTCGGACCTGGTGCTGCGCGCCGGGCCGGGTGAGCGCGTGGGAGGGCAGGAGATACCGGAGGGCGCGGTTGGCTGGGGGACGGTATGCAGCGTCACCCTCAACTCCATCTTCCTGCGCCACGGCATCCCCGTGGATTCCAGCTTCGGCGGCCTGCTGGAGTTGAGGGGCGGCAGGCCGAGCCGTTTCACGGAGATCATCTCATACTCCGGCTCCACCCTCGACCCCGTCGAGATCTTCATCAAGGGCAGGATGACCAGCGTGCACGCGGCGGCTGCGGGAGGCGCGGGGCGCATCTGCGCCTCCTTCCGGCTCATACCGGCCTCCGCGCTGGATGCCGCGTCTTCCCTCCTGGAGGAGATGAAGGGGTCGCGCCTGTGCGAGATGGTGCAGCTGGGAAGGCCGGGGCAACCCCTGATGGAAGTGCCCCCCGGCAGAGACCGCGTCGGCATGCTGGTGGCCGCGGGGCTCAACCCGCCCGCCGCCGTCGAGGAGCTGGGCGTCGAAACCACCTCGCGCGCCATGGCCACCCTGGTGGAGTATTCCGCTCTGTCGCCCTTTTCCTCGCTCGCGAAACGCCTCTAATCATTGCGAATAGGATGGTGGGTACCTGCCCCCCTTCTTCCACCGTAGTTCCTCCAGGATCACCATCCCTGTCAATGGACCTTTCGGTTTCCAAAGGTTTGGGTGTGGTCCCCCGGGAGGGATTCGAACCCTCGACCAACGCTTAGTGGGAACGCTGCTCTACCCGCTGAGCTACCGGGGGCCCACCATCCTCTGGCCAGTATAACGAGAGGAAAGGACATGGATCTCCGACGGCCATGTTATAATGTAGTCGTTTAGTGGGAACGGCTCACTGGTCGAGCTACCGGGAAGAGGCGGATCATCCGCCTCTTTTCTTATGGGCATGAAGCCCGCGGGACACTACCCACACCTGGGTGAACAGGGAGGGAGATCCTATGCTTCGGCATCGACCGGAAGGTTATCGCTTAGAGTTGTAGTAGATTAGAGTAGCCTTGTCGTGTTGTTCGCACTCTGGAAGAGAGGGACGCCCGGTTTGTCCGTTCAAGTCGATGAACCCGAATCCGCGCTCACCGTTACCGAACTGGTGAAGGACTACCCGCGGGCGCCGCGGGGATGGCGCTCCTTCTTCCTGCCTTCGTGGAAACAGGGCAGCGTCCGGGCCCTGGACGGTGTGAGCTTCGGCGTGCGTCGGGGCAGTATCTGCGGGCTGCTGGGCACCAACGGGGCGGGAAAGACCACCCTGATCAAGATCTGCTACAGCCTGCTCCTGCCCACCTCCGGCGCGGTGCGCGTATTGGGCGAGGACCCCCTCCATCGCGGCCGGGAGATCCGCCGGCGCATGGGGATGGTGATGAGCGAGGAGCGCAGCTTCTACTGGCGCCTCTCCGGCCGCCGCAACCTGGAGTTCTTCGCGGCCCTGCACGACCTGGACCGCGCCGCGGCCGACCGGCGTATCGAGGAGCTTGGCGAACTCACGGGAATACGGGAATACCTGGACGTCCCCTTCTCGGACTATTCCACCGGCATGAGGCAGAAGGCGGCGGTGGCGCGCGCCCTTCTCCACGACCCGGAGGTCCTGCTCATGGACGAACCCACCCGTTCCCTCTCCCCCGACGCCGCCTACCCCCTGCAGGATTTCGTCCGCAGCGAATTGGTGGGCGCCATGGGGAAGACGGTGCTGCTGGCCACCCAGGACATGGACGAGGCGGAGCGCCTGTGTGATGACGTGGCCCTGCTCCATCGTGGCCGCCTGCTCTACCTGGGTACCCTGGCGGGGCTGATGGAGCTGGCCGGCCGCGAGTTGGGAGAGGGCGCCGGCCTGGGCGACGTTTTCGTGGAGCTGGTGCGGCGGGATGATGCGGCGGAGGGGGGCGTCCGGCCATGAGAAAAGCCCGCGCGTTCCTGCGGCGCGACTTCTTCATGGAGACGAGCTACCGCTTCAACTTCCTCCTCTCACTGGCGAGCGTGGTCTTCGCCGTCGCCGTCTTCTATTTCCTGGGCAAGATCGTGGACCCCGCCGCCGTATACGACACCGCCGACGACTACTTCTCCTTCGCCCTGGTGGGCATAGCCATGGCCATGTACCTCCGCACCGGGCTGGGTTCCTTTGCCGAGAGCGTGCGGGAGGAACAGCTCATGGGGACCCTGGAGGCGATGATGTCCACCCCCACCTCCCTTGCCACCATCATCCTCTCCTCCTCCATCTGGCGTTTCATCTTCACCTCCGTCTCGGTGCTGGCCTTCCTGGTGGTGGGCGTCTTCTTCGGCGTCTCCTTCGCAGGGGCGAACTATCCCGCCGCCCTGCTCCTGCTCGTCCTGACCATCGCCTCCTATGCCTCCCTGGGCATCATCTCCGCGAGCTTCATCATCGTATTCAAGCGCGGCGACCCCATCAACATGGCGGTGAGCAGCCTGTCCATCTTCCTAGGTGGCGTCTTCTATCCCGTCTCCGTCCTCCCGGCATGGCTGCGCTTCTTCTCCTACCTGCTGCCCATCACCTGGTCCCTGCAGGGCATCCGCGGGGCGCTGCTCAAGGGCGAGGGCTTCTCCACGCTGTGGCAGGAGTTCCTGGCCCTGGGGATCATCACCGTGGTGCTCATACCCTTGAGCCTCGTCCTCTTCCGACTCGCCGTGCATTACGCCCGCAGGAACGGCACCCTGGTCAAATACTGAGCGGGGTGCGCGGCGGGTTTACCTTTTCCACCGGGCGGGCAAATCATTATAATGCAGGCAGAAGAAGGTGGAGGTGCCGGCGGTGGCTGACTGGCTATAGGAGGGCGCTATGGAGAGCAAATTCCTCGAGGATGTCGAGCAGCACGCGGTGGAGATAACCGGGGGCACCTGCGATGTGCCCATACTCTACCACGAGGTCTTCGCCGCCGTGGGCGTGTTCACCGCCCCGACCCTCAAGCTGAAGGAGCTCCTGCCCTCCTCCAAGCTGGTGCCTGCGGAGGTATACCCCGGCAAAGGACTGCTCGGGTTCATGGCGGCGGACTATCGCGATACCACCATCGGACCCTACAGGGAGTTCATCATCATGGTGCCCGTTCGCTACCAGCCACGCTTCAATCCGCCGCTCCTGCCGGTGCTGCGCATGACCGCCTCCCTCTCCTTCCAGGCCTTCATCTGGCAGCTCCCGCTAACCTCCGAGGTGGGGCTGCGCGCGGGCATCGATATCTGGGGGTTCCCCAAGTTCATCGCGGACATCGATTTCAGCGAGGACCCGGACTGGGTCAAGTGCACCCTGGGCGAGAAGGGGGAGCATATCCTCACCCTCGAGGTGAAGAAGAACCCGGCGCGCATGAAGACCTACTTCGACTACACCCTCTTCTCGGTGAAGGAGCGGGAGCTGCTGCGCACCCAGGTGAACGGCATCGCCGCCTCCCTGGGGAGGAGCTTCAGGCCGGGCGGCGCCCGGCTCACCCTGGGCGAGCACGCGATATCGCGGCGGATACGGGAGGTCGCTCCCGGCAGGAGCATGATGACCATGTACGTGCCCAGAAGCCAGTTGATCCTGCCGGAGGCGGAGGAACGCCTGGCTTTATAGGAGCCCTGCAGGGGTCGTATCTTAGATCTTCTGTCCCCAAGCAGAGGCAACACCCTGATCGCACGTTGCACGGGGATTGAAGGTCGAAGATACGGCCCCAAGTTCTTCCATCGCATACGGCTATAAGATAGAATGTCACCTGAAATATTTCTGATTTCTTTATAAGGAGGGGATCCCATGCCTTTGACCAAGTGTCCGGACTGTGGCAAAGACGTCTCGGAACTCGCGCCAGCCTGTCCTACCTGCGGCTATCCCTATGCGGACGAGGCGGAAAAGGCGGCGGCTGAGAAGGAGAAGAAGAAGGGCCTGGCGGGCTTTGTCGATTTCCTCAGGAAACAGGGCGTGGTGGGTCTGGCCATCGGCTTCATCATCGGCACCGCCACCGCCGTCGTGGTCTCTGCCTTCGTCAACGACCTCATCAACCCGATCATCGGCGCCATCCTCGGGCAGGGCAGCCTGGACACCCTCACCTTCACCATCGGAGACGCCGTCTTCAACTACGGCCACTTCATCGGCGTGCTCATCAACTTCATGATCATCCTGGCCGTGGTCTACTTCGGCTTCAAAGCCCTGCGGCTGGAGAAACTCGACAAGAAGTAGGCACACATAGTCTGAACAACCACGCCCGACAGCCTGCATCGCATAAGCGAGGTGCGACGGTGTAGCGGAAGCAGGTCGCGAGTCCGCTTTTTCTCAGTGTTCCGCTATCGACTCGATCGTCTCATCCAGGCCGCACGCCGCGGTGGTCTCGGAGAAGGTGCCTTCCCACAGTCCCAGCGCCACTCCCAGTTCCTGGTGGTCCTTGGCGTATTCGTGGATGGGGATGCCGCACTTGGTGGCCTCGATTGCCTGGCGGAAGGCGATGGCCCCCGCGGTGGGACCCATGGGATGGGCGTGGATGCCGCCACCCGAGCCGATCATGATGTCCGGGCCGATGTCCGCCACGCACACCGGGACCATGTCCGGGGTGATGCCGCCGGAGGGCATGGGCATCATGGGCTTGATGTCGTGCATGGGATAGTGCATGACGTCCGCCGTGTACACGAAGCGGTCCTTGAGGTAGGGCGCCTTGCCGTAGGGAGCCGGGAAGACGACCACGTCCGCCCCCGCCAGGCGGGGCAGCTTGCCCAGCACCAAGTGGGACGCGATGCCCGAGATGGGCGACTCGTAGAGCGCCCCGGCGCAGTCCATGTGGGCCATGATGGGGACGTTGATGTCCGGGTCCTCGGCCAGCGCCTGCAGGGCCGGCAGCCCCACGGCCAGGTAGTTGACCATGATGGCGTTGGCCCCGGCGTCAACCACCCGCTTGGCGGTCTCGAACATCTTGGGCAGGTTGTCGGAGATGTTCACCATGTACAGGGTGTGCTCGCCCGTCTCCTCGTAGGCCCTCTTCTCCATGGCCATGTACGCCCTCACCCGGTCCTCGCAGCGGTTGAAGGCCATGTCCGCGATGAGCTCGTCGTCCTTGATTACGTCGCATCCGCCGCGGGCCACCTCGTAGAAGAGCTTCTCGCCCACCTCGCAGGAGTAGCCGGTGCAGGGCTTGATCATGTTGTTGACGAGGGGGCGGCGCTCCTTGATACCCAGGGCTTCGTAGATGCCGTCGATGCCGAACTTTGGGCCGCCGAACCCCTCCGTGTACCGCTTGGGGAAATGCAGGTCGAGCAGCTTGATCTTGCCGCCCATGGAGATGTTGCCCACCACGGCGGTGAGCAGCATGGGTATCTGGTGCTCGATGTTGCGGAAGGGGTAGGCCACCTGCACCACGTAGGTGCGCTCCTCCACTTCCCTGGGCACCTCGAACTCGAAGAAGGGCACCTCGTGGATGCCCACCACCTTGGCCACGTGCTTGGCCCTCACCTCGGGTGTCTCACCGGGGACGGCGGTCCAGGTGCCCGTGGACTGCTCGATGGCCAGGAAGGGCGCCAGGTAGTACATGATCATGTCCCGCGGCAGGGCCGCGTAATAGGTGGCGATGATGAAGTCGCCGTAGTCAATGCTCTCGGGTATCGCCTTCGGTTGTGCTTCGTAATCCAGCATCTCTCTCCTCCTTGACTTCCTAGATATCCGCCTTGCAGGCGTGCCCCGGCTCGTTGAGCATGCGGCAGACGCCGGTGAGGTTGCCGTGCAGGCAGCGGAACACGTTGTATAGTTCCTCGTACTCGGTGCAGCAGGCCGGGTCGGGCTCGAAGGTCCTGCGCACCCCCACCACCTTCTTCAGCTCCCGGTAGCTCGTATATTCCTTCAAGGCCACCGCCACCGCCATGGCGCAGCCCACGGCCCCCGCCTCCTGCGGGGTCTGGACCGCCTCCACCTCGCGCCGGGTGACGTCGGCCATTATCTGCATCCACACGTCCGAGCGGGCCCCGCCGCCGATGGCGCGCAGGGTGCGGCATCCGAATCCCGCCTTGCCCACCGCGTCTACAAGCCAGCGGAAGTTGAAGGCCACCCCCTCGTAGATGGCGCGCAGCAGGTGTTCTCGCTTGTGTTCGAGTGAGAGGTTGACGTAGGCCGCGCGCAGGGTGGTGTCGGTGATGGGGGCGCGCTCGCCGAACATCCAGGGCGTGAAGAGCAGGCGCTTGGAGCCGGTCTCCACCCCCTCCACCACCTCGTCCAGGACGGGGAAGATGGCCATCTCGCCCCCCGCCCGCCGGGCCCTCTCCGTCTCCTCCGCGGTGGCGAAGTTCTCCGCGAACCACTTCAGGCAAGCGCCGGCCGTCTCCGTCTCCCCGATCATGATGAACATCTCCGGGTCGGCGGAGACCACGGTGGCGATGCCGTTCTTGCCCAGGTTCTTCACCTTCGAGGTGGAGATGACCAGCCAGCCCGAGGTGCCCAGGTAGATGTGGGCGTCGCCGTCCTCCAGGGCGCCGGAACCGGTGGCCGCCGCGGGCACGTCGCCCATGCCCCCGACCACCGGTGTCCCCGCCTCAAGGCCCATGTCGGCCGCGGCTTCCTTGGTGAGCAGGCCGACGATCTCGACTGAGCTCTTCACGTCGGGCATCTTCTCCAGGGGCACGCCGAGCAGTTTCGCGAAGAGGGGGTCCCAATCGCGGGTCTTGTTCTTGAGGAACCCGGTGACCCCCGCGCCGGTATGGTCGATGATCATGTTGCCGGTGGCGCGGTAGACCAGGTAGCCGTTGACGTCAAGGATCTTGTGGGTGTCCTCCCAGATACGCGGCTCCTTCTCCTTGATCCACAGCACCTTGCAAATGACGTCCTTGCCCGAGGGCACCGCCCCCGCCAGGGTCATGATCACGCGGGATCCACCGAAGCGCCGCACCAGCCGCGCGGCCTGTTCGTCGGCGCGGCTGTCCAGCCAGATGATGGCGGGGCGCAGGGGGTTCCCGGACGCGTCCACCGGGAGCACGCCCAGCATCTGGGTGGCGAAGGCGGTCCCGGCGACCTGGCGGGGGCTTATCTTGCTCTCCTTGATGACGCGCTGCGTGCTCACGGCCACCGCGTTCCACCAGTCGCGCGGGTCCTGTTCGGCCCAGTTGGGCTGCGGGTAAGAGACCGGGTAGGGTTCAAAGCTGGATGCGATTATATTGCCGGCGAGGTCGGTTAGCACGGCCTTGCTGCCGCCCGTACCCACGTCATGGCTGACGATGAATCTATTATCGCCCATTTAAAGCACCAGTCCTCTCCTCTCGGACGTGCTCCCTGCCGGGAAACGCGTCTTTATCTGTCCGCCTCCCCTATTCTACGCCCGCGGCCGCCGCCCTAGAGTTTGAGGTCTATTACGTTGACCTTGCCGTCTGCGTCGATCTGCTCGATATAGATGGGGGCGCTGTCTCCCTTGCCGGAGGACTTGATGAGCACTCCCGCCAGCTGGATCATGTCCGCGGGGTTGACCGCCGCCTCGGGAGGGAAGGCGCCCTTGAGGGTTATCTTGCCCTGGCCCATCATGATGGCGCCCATGGCGGCCGGGATGCCGGTGCCCTCGCCCATGCCCATGCCGCTGGAGGACATCTGGAAGACGTAGGTCGACGCCTCCCCGTCCTTCTCCCCCTTGACCACTATCTTCAGGCAGCCGCGCGCGAAGTCGATGCCGGCCTCCTTGAGCAGGCCGTCGCGGCGGGAGATGACGAAGGCCACCGCGAACTCGCGGGGGATTATCTGCTGCCCCTGCACCTCCAGGGGCTCGTCGGAGGTAACCCCCAACCTCACCATGTCCTTGATGAGGTTGGCGTAGGAGACGGGGATGACCAGCCCGAGGTTGGTCACGCGCTTCACGCCCTTGATGTACTTGGGGAGGGTGATGGTCTCGGGGTGGGGATAGCCGTAAACGGGGTAGGTGCCCACGTCGCGGAAGTCGGTCTCCTCCTCCAGGGCCCGGCCGCTCTCCTCGAAGAGCCGCACCGTCTTGTACTCGCCGTCCAGGAACATGGGGATGTCGATCTCCATGGAATGGAAGCGGTGCTTGATCACCGCCGGCCCCTCCACGTCCTCTCCGCCGTGGGCATGGTAGATATCCACGGAGTCCACCTTGTCCAGGAGGGTCTCCGCCGTGAGCTTCACCAGCACGTTGGCCATGCCAGGGGAGCTGCCCATACCGATGAGGGCGGATATGCCGGCCTCTTTCGCCTTGCCGTCCATCTCCAGCATGATCTCGGTGGCGTCCATGTCGTCGCATATATCCACGTAGTCTATGCCCGCCGCGACGGCCGCCTCGAGGATGGGCGGTCCGTACTTGTAAAAGGGGCCCACGCAGTTGAGGATGACATCGGCGCCGGCCATGGCCTCTTTCAGGTTCTGGGGATCGTCGGCGTTGAGCTCGAAAGCCTTCACCTTGCCCTCGCCGAGTTCGGCCGCGAGCTCGCGTGCCGCCGCGATATCCTTGTCCGCCACCACGATCTCATCGTAGTAATCGGTAGGGGCGAGGTAGCGCATCGCCGTACTCCCCACCGCTCCGCAACCGCCTAAGACAACCAGTCTGGACATCTCTCCTACCTCCTGTTACTTCCTGGATAAACCACGCATATGAGCTTCTCGTCTCTTGATATCTATTTCATCCGTTCCTCGAACGGCGTGTTTTCCACATCCCCCAGACCAACAGGTATATCATCATTCCTTCCCCGCCGGCTCCTCTACATTCTTCACCAGCAACCCGGAGAGCTGCAGCGCTATCCGCATGGCGGTGCGCAGATCGAAGGAGTCCGGATCCTCGAGCCACTGTATCTCCATGCCTTCCATGAGCCCCAGCAGCATGCACGCGAGATAGTACGAATCGACCTGCGGCAGCAGGCCCTCCTCAATGCCCTGGGACATTATCTCCTCGAGCTTCTCCTTGATCTCCGCGCTGTTGCTGTGGAGCCGCTCCACGTACTGGGGGGAGAAGGCCTCCGCCTCCTCGGCGCGCATCTTCCAGGAGAGCTTGGTGTAGTCGCGGTGCTGGTAATGGAGGTCGGTGACCTGGTTGCCCAGCCACAGCAGTTTTTCGAGGGCGTTGCCGTCCCTCTGTGCAGCTGCCGCAACCAGGGCTACGAACTCTCTGTGTGATTCCTCGACCAGGGCGAAGTATAGTTCCTCCTTGGAGCTCCAGTACCAGTAGAGGGTGCCCTTACCGAAACCGGCCTCCATGGCGATCTCCGACATGGTGGTCTTGTGGTACCCCTTGGAGGAGAAGACCTTGAGGGCAGCCTGCTTGAAGGCCGCCTCCCGTTCGTCCTTGACCGGGTTCTTCCTGATCCCCAAAGACCTGGCCATGCTGCACCTTTGCTCTTAGACCGACCGGTTGGTCTTATATTAATACGGGGGGGTCCCCCCGTCAAGAGGAAGCGACCCCCTGTTTAATACGACCGCATAAACGGACGATTACAAGAATGGGATCGCCATGAAGCCTGTTAAGAGAGCTTGTCTTTGGTAATATTTACCATTATGTACCGGGGTATGCAAGGGACAGGGCCTGACCTCTAAGAGAGGGCGGCGGTGCCGGCCTTGACGATGCGGGCCAGCTCCACGGCGCGGGCCACGGTGGAGGTGGCGCTGGCTATCCCCAGGTCGTCCCGGAGCACCAGCAGCCGGTCGTCGCCGTCGCGCATCCCCATTCCCCCCAGGGAGGAGAAGGAGGAGCCGCCCTGCAGCCCCATCTCCGACGAGGCGATGACCATGTTCACGGCGTAGAAGAACTGGTTCATAGTGATGAGGGCCATCTCCAGACCCGCCATGCGGAACCAGGCCACGACCATGGACCCCCCCACCTTGTTGCGCAGCATGCCCCTGGAGACGTTGCCGTGAACGTACGGGCGCAGGCGGTCGATGAAGGCGGCAAGGTGGCCCGAAAGGCGTCCGAAATAGACCGGGGAGGCGAAGATGAGCACATCGGCGGCCTCCACGCGGGGGTACAGGGCGGTCATGCCATCGTCCTGGGCGCAGCGGCGCTCGCCCTCCTGTTTGCGCAGGCACCAGTTGCAGTGGATGCAGTCCCGCACGTCCGCGCGGGCGAGGGAGGCTATCTCCCAGCTCACGCCCTCCGCGGCGTCCTGGCTGCGCAGGGCCTTTTCCAGCAGCGCCTCGGCGTTGCCCCCCTTTACCGGGCTGCCGCAGACCCCGAGTATCCTTACCTCCGGGATCACGGGGCCTCCCCGATGAACGGCAGCACGCGCAGCCTCACGAAGGCGGTGGTGCCCTCGCCCTGCTTGCCCTTGATGGAGAAGTCACCGCCCATGGCCGCCACGTACTTGCGGCAGAGGTAGAGCCCGCCCACCTCGATCCTCGGCTTGCCCTCATCCCCCGCCTCCTCCGGGTCCCAGCGCATGATCTCCTCAACCAGCTGCGCCGAGATGCCCGCCCCCTGGTCCTCCACGCGCAGCAGGACCTCGTCCCCCCACCTCTCCGCCCCCAGGATCACCGGGGTGTCGGGAGGCGAGAACTTGCGGGCGTTGTCGATGAGTTGCAGCAGCGTCTCGCGCAGCAGGCGCTTGTCCGTATGCAGCTTGGGAAGGTCGTCCTCTATCTCGAGGAAGATCTCTCCCTTGCGGTCTCCCCTGCCGAAATAGTCCTTTATCTCCCAGAGCAAGGCCACCAGGTCGATGCCCTTGGGGGAGGGCATGGTGCGTTCCATGGTCGATTCGCCGAAGAGGGCCAGGTTGTCGGGGGACTCGCCCTCCTTGTGCTCCCTGGCGATCTCGAAATAGTCGTGCTCCTTCCCCCTTGCCGGCGCCGTCGCCAGATCGGGCTCTCGGGTCTCTCCCCGCTCCGGCCCCGGACCCGACGCCGCTACCCCACCCGCATCCGCGGCGGATATCTGCTCTGGCCGAGTAGCAGCTTCCCTTCGAGCTTCCGGCGTGGCCGCGGCGGCGGGCGTCACGGGAACCGCGGGCTCCCAACCCGTCGCACCCTCTACGGCATCCCCGGCGCCTTTACCCTCGAAAGCCCCCACGGCAACCGCAGCCGCTTCGCCGATGGCGGTAAATGCAGCGTCCTCGACCATATCGACCTTGGCGGGATCGCAGTCGACGAGGCCGATCGCCCCCACGGCCTCCCCGTCCCTGCGCAACGGGAAGACGATGAGGTTGCGCCACCTTCTCTCCCTCAGGATGGGGAGCACGGCATCGGCCTTCTCTATGAACGAATGGACTTCATCCCATCCCTTTCTGGGTACGCCGCCGTGGATCTCGACCTTGAGCCTCACCAGCATCCCGCAGAGCCTGGCATGTCCGGGGCGCAGCTTCAAGGTGGACAGGGGTTTCGCCTCCGCATCTTCCAGGCCGAGCCGCGCGCGCAGTGATGCCTGGCCCCTCTCGACCGTGTACAGCACCGCGGCTGTGCTTCCGAACTCATCCTGCAGTCCCCGCAGGAGCTGCTCCGTGAAAGCGGGGAGGTCCGTGGCGCTCAAGGCGAGCTCCAGGACCCTTTCTTTCCTCTTCGCCACCCTGAGCAGCGCTTCCGCCTCCTCCATCTCCGACAGCTCACGCGCCGCCTCGCGCAGGATGGCCATGTATTCGCGCGTACGGCCGTTCTGGACCACCGCGGGCTTGACGCTCAAAAAGAGCGAGCGCCGCTCCATCTTCTTTCCCGCCTCCACCATGGCGTCCTTGACCTCCTCGCCCCCGACGGCGCGTTCCAGGAAGGTGGTCACCTCCGGCCGCACGTCCGCGGGAAAGAGGTCGGGCAGGGGTGTGCCGATGGCGCGGTCGCTGCTGGTCGCGAGCGCCTCCTCCGCGCTATGGCTGAGGAGCGTTACGCGTAGATCGGGCGTGAAGCAGACCAGCGCCGAGCCCACCCGCTCGAGCATGCTCCACATCCTCAGCAGCTCGTCTTCCCTCTCCCGGCGTAGACGCGCTTCGGTGGTGTGGTCGCGCCCGATGCCAAGGAGCCGGTTCACTTTCCCACGGGTCGTCTTGAGCGCGGTTATGGTCACCGCGATGAACGAACTGGTGCCGTCACCGCGGTGAAACTCGAGTTCGCCCCTCCAGGGAGCGGCGCGGGCCGCCTCCACCAGGGACTCCAGGGACCGCTTGGCTTCGTCCCGCAGCATGAAGAAGGAGAGGGGCCTGCCCAACAGCTCGTCCTGCTCGTGGCCGAGCAAGCCACACATGGGCGGGTTGGCATAGGTGAAATTGGCGTCGAGGTCGAGGGTGAAAGCCGGCTCCGTAAGTATCCCCAGGAGCTGGGGAAGTCCCAGGGTTTCCTCGGGTGCGGGCTCCGGCAGCGCTTCCTCCCGGGGCGCACGGATTTCCGGCGCCGGGCGTATCCCAACGCTACTTATGGTCACCAGTGTGCCGGTGGTGCCCAGGGCCTCCAGGGGATATGGAGACATGTTTATGTTCAGGCGCATGAGGCGTTTGCCTACCTTGTAGGCCATGGCATAGTCTTCCACCCCGCGACCTCGCTTGGTCTTGGCGAGCAGCTCCTTGAGGGCGGAATACAGGGGAGGGTTCGCCTTGTACAGGGGGACCTTGCGCACTTCCTCCAGGGGTTTCTCCAGGAATGCCTCGGCGTCCCGGTTGCCTTCGAGGATCCTGTCCTCGCCATCGAGGAGCAGAGATGCGTTGAGGGCGGATGACACATCCTTTCCGTTCAACCTCCGCTCACCTCCCCAGTGTGCCCCAATAATCGGCTGAACCGCTCTTTTCATCCTATCTGGTGCTGGCCCGGGGCTGCCACCACGCGCTGCCCGCGCAGACGGCACCGGCCCGATGGACGCCGGTGACGATCTTGACAATAGAATATTCGAGGGGGTGCGACTCCCGCCCTTCCCGGCAGTTAAACTTATGCCCTGGCGACGTCGATAAATCCCACAATAAGAGCGAGGGGGGATGAGTTTGGCCACCAATACCTATCGCTTCCCCGTCCAGGTGGTGTTCGGTGAAGGTAGCCTGCGGGAGATCGCCGCCTTCGCCAGGAACTTCGGCAAGCACGCATTGCTGGTCACCGGGTCCGGCCCCACCTCTCGCGGCGCCGCCGTGGAGGCCATTGGTGCGGCGCTGGGGGGCGTGGGGATCGCGATCTCACACTTCGCCGAGGTGGAATCGGATCCCGGCGTGGAGACAGTGGAAAAAGGCGTGGCCTTCTGCAGGGAGCACGCGTGCGACTTCATCATCGGCCTGGGGGGCGGTAGTCCCATGGACGCCGCCAAGGTCATCGCGGCGCGGATGAACAACGAGGGGGATGTCTCTTCCTGGGACGGCGTGGGACGCATCCCGCGCCGCTCCGCTCCCCTGATCTGCGTGCCCACCACCTCCGGCACGGGCAGCGAAGTGACCTGGGCCGCAGTGATAACGGGCGGTAAACGCCGCCAGAAGATGTCCATCGTCAGCCAGAACCTCTACCCGGTACTGGCCGTCATCGACCCGGAGCTAACCCTGTCCATGCCCCCCGAGCTGACGGCGGCGACGGGGATGGATGCCCTGACCCATGCCGTGGAGTCCTTCGTGGCGCGGCGCGCTTGGGAGCCCACGCGGGCGCTCTCGCTCAAGGCGACGCAGCTCGTCTTCGCTAACCTGGAGAGGGCGTGCGCAGACAGCTCGGACGCGGATGCGCGTCGCGGCATGTCCATGGCCTCCTTCCTGGCGGGGATGGCCTTTACCTCCGCCGGTCTCGGGGTGGCCCACGCCCTCGCCCACGCCGTCGGCTCCCATTTCGGCGTGCATCACGGCAAGGCCAACGCCCTCCTGCTGGAGCAGGTCATGCGCTTCAACCTGGAGGCCTGTCCGGAGCTCTTCCGGGAGCTGGCCTTGGCCATGGGCCGTGATGTGACCGGGCTTCCCGCCCCACGCGCGGCCGGGGAGGCCGCCGCCGCCGTTGCGGAGCTGGTCTCCAGCCTACCCATCCCCGCCGGCCTAAAGGAAGCCGGGGTAGCGGAGACGAGCCTGGAGACCCTCGCCGCCGATGCCTTCCTCAACACCCGCCTGCGCTCCTCCAACCCCCGCGACACCGTCCTGGAGGACCTGGTCGGCATCCTCCGCTCCGCCCTCTAGGCGGCACCGGTCCGGAGAACTACCCATAGCCGGTCGCAGCGCGCGCATTGAGGTGAATGATGCGGTAAATCGTCCGCCCGGTTGTCTTAAACAATAACCACGGCGCGGGACGACAGGTGTTCGGGCGAACAGCTCCTGCACTGCTACCTGCCCGGCGAGCAAGGTGCTCGGAGGAGCTTGCGACGACGATCAGCCTTGTCGCCGGGCCGGACAATGTATCGAGCCCGAACACCTGGAGGGCTAGAGCGTAAAAGACAACTCCCGAGAAGAGCCTATCTCAGCATATGCCGCGGAGATCCCCGCAATCTCGCTCGCTCTCGGGAGTTGATCTTCTTTGCCTCTTATACTTCAATGTACCACATTTCGAACACGATTAAACCCCGCATCTGGCAGTACTGCTTACCGGGGCACTGTGCCCGGTGATATAAATCATCGTATAACCAGACCAGAGCGGGGTAATATACCCCCATAGGTATATGAGGAGATCACAATGCGAAGCAAGATGCCGTGGATAGACAGGGACAGGTGCGATATCGCAGAGCGTTGCACCGACTGCAAGGCGGCAAGGTTCTGCAAGCACGGCGCCTTTAATATCATACCGGGCGGCAACGGCTCGGGAGAAAAATGCAGGATCGCCATAGATCTGGAGAAATGCCGTCTGTGCGGCGACTGCTCCCATGCCTGCGAGCTGGGCGCCGTGAAGATGGTCTGACCGAAGGAGGAAAGAGATGGAGGAGATGGACCGGGAGTTCTTCAAGAGATATCACCGGGCTGTGGTAAAGGCGAACGCCAAGGAGGTCGAGAAACTGAAATCGAAGATAGGTTCCGAGTGGGCGGAGGAGTTCCGCGCCAGGACCGGGGTCAAGCTCGAGGGCGACCGGTTCAACCGTGCCCTGGAGGACTACCTCCAGGATGAACTCCGCTTCTGCGATTCCGTAAACGTCAAGGGTGAAGGAGCGGACTTGAGTATCGAGGTCAAGGGGTGCCATATCTGCCACGGCAACGAGCTGCTCAAGGCCGAGGGCGAACCGACGCTCTGCCCCATCGTCCCCACGGGCCTCTTTTCTATCTCGCGCGTCTCCAATCGCAAGGCTAGCCTACAGGAGGTGCGAAAGAACGGCGTCGTCGGTGAATGCGAGATATGTTATAAAGTCAATTGAGGAGGAAACCTTTCCTGATGATGGGTTACATGGAGGCCTGCCCGGGGAGGAGCGGGCCGGTGACCTGATGATATTTCGAAAAGCAAGAGCTGACCGCGAAAAGGAGGTGCTCAGATGAAGCGTTTCACGGTTCCACGGGTGGCTCATTGTTCCGAGGGCTGCAGACCCTTGCCCTGCGGGGCCACCTGAAGCACTGGAGCCCGCGGCATCGGCGGGTGAAGGTATCTCTTAAGGGGTGCGGGGGGCCGCACCCCTCTTCCTTTGGAGACCACCGCGGGCGGAAACGGCGCCTGCGGCGGCTGCGACCCTGGTGCTGCATATCCCCTCGTTTTCGTGATACTATCGATTATCAGGAACCGGGCTCAAGTCATCCTGTATTTCATGTAGGCGGCGCATCATACGGGAGGGGAAGATCGCATATGCCGAAGACACTCTGGGACCATCTGCCGGTCAGACAATACCAGGCCGCCCAGGAGCAGCACCTGGTCCGCTTCATCCGGGAGCTGGTCTATCCATACAGCCCGTACTATCGCGAACTCCTCGACTACAACCGCATCAAGCCGGGCGTGATCAAGACGATAAAGGACCTGTCCTGCATCCCCTTCACCACCAAGGCGGATATCGCCCCCCTGCCCGAGGACCCCGATATCCCCTACTCCATCGTGCTGCGCCCGCCGTCACGGCCCGGCTTCGAGGTGAAAGCATCCCAGCAATTGAAGCAGCGCTATATGAGGTTCACCCGCGGCAAGAAGGGCTATGCCCAGTATATCGACGACGAGTTCCTGCCCGTCCATTATCACTTCACCATCGGCCGCACCGCGCTGCCCACCCCCATCCTCTACACCGGCTACGACCTGCGGCGTATGCGGGAGGCAGGGAGAAGGCTCTTCGAACTGCTGGAGCTCGAGCGCGAGGACATGCTCATCAACGCCTTCCCCTTCGCGCCGCACCTGGCGTTCTGGATGACTTACTTCGCCGCCGAGGCGGCGGGGGTGCCGGCCCTGCATACGGGGGGCGGAAGGATCCTGGGCACCTACCGCATCCTGGAGGCGGTGGAGCGCCTCAAGGCCACGGTACTCGCGGCGACCCCCAGCTATGCCTACCACCTCCTGCGCCTTGCGGCCAACGACCGGCGCGACTTCTCCGGGCTCCATACCCTGATCATGGGCGGCGACGGTCTGCCCGCCGGGCTCAAGGGGAAGATGCTCGAACTGTTGCGCAAGGTGGGAGCGGAGAAAGCCGCGGTGGTCTCGACTTACGGTTTCACCGAGGGGAGAGTGGCATGGAGCGAGTGCCGGGCTTCAGCCCTCTCCAAAGAGGAGAGCTCCGGCTACCACCTCTTCCCGGACATGGAGATCGTGGAGATCATCGACCCCGAGAGTGGCAACCGGATGGACGCGGGGGAAGACGGCGAGATAGTCTACAGCACCCTGGACTGGAGGGGGAGCGTGCTGTTGCGCTTCCGCACCGGGGACATGGTAAAGGGAGGCCTGGACCTGGCCCCCTGCCCGTACTGCGGCCGTTCCCTGCCCCGCCTGGGACTGGAGATCGCCCGCACCTCAGACTACAAGGAGTTCGAGCTGACCAAGCTCAAGGGCACCCTGGTGGACCTCAATGCCTTCTACCCCCTGCTGTCCGGCCACAAGGACGTCCTGGAGTGGCAACTGGAGTTGCGCAAGCACAACGACGACCCCTTCGACCTGGACGAGCTGTACCTCCACGTCTCTCCGGCCGAGGGAATATCAAAGCGCTACCTGGAGAAGGAACTGCGGGACCTGCTGCAGCGGGAAGTGGAGGTGGCACCGACCGGGGTCGTCTTCCACAGCCTGCCGCGCCTCCTGGACCGCCTGGGCCTCGACACCAAGGGGCGCGAGCGCCGTTTCATAGACCGCAGGGCGGAAGCCGCGGGCGGCAAGGCGGAGGAGGAACCCGCGCCACAGGAGAGCCTGGACTTCGAGGACGAGCAGCTCCAGGAGGACTACGAGGAAGGCCCGGGGAACGGCGACCTTCCCGGCGTGGAATAGGCTGAAGCCCCCGAGACGAGGAGGCGGCGAGTGATCGTCCTTGCCATCGACGAGGGCACGACCGGGACCAAGTGCATGTGTTTCGGGCGCGACCAGCAGCCCCTCTCCAGCGTATCCCTGGAGTTCGCCCAGCATTACCCCCAACCAGGCTGGGTGGAGCATGACGCCCTGGAGATATGGGAGCGTACCTGCGAGGCGGCGCGCCAGGCCCTCGACGCGGCGGGCGCGACCGCCGCGGACGTCGCCGCGGTGGGCATCACCAACCAGCGGGAGACCACGGTGATCTGGGATCGCGCCACCGGCGAGCCGGTGCGCAGGGCCATCGTCTGGCAGTGCAGGCGCAGCGCCGACATCTGCCGCCGCTGCGTCGACGATGGTCTCGAGGAGAAGGTGCGCGCCAAGACCGGCCTGGTGCTCGACCCCTACTTTTCCGGCACCAAGCTGACCTGGGTGATGGAGAACGAGCCCGGGATAGCCAGGCGCGCCGAGGCGGGGGAGCTCTGTTTCGGCACCATCGACTCCTGGCTCATCTACCGGCTCACCGGGGGCCGCGTGCACGCCACCGACGTCTCCAACGCCAGCCGCACCCTGCTCTTCAACATCCGCGACCTCGCCTGGGACCCAGAGCTGGCCGGGATGTGCGCGGTGCCCATGTCCATGCTGCCCGAGGTCAGGGAGTCCTGCGGCATTTTCGGGGACACGGACCCCCAGGCCTTCCTGGGCATCACGGCGCCCATCGCCGGGGTCGCCGGTGACCAGCAAGCCGCCCTCTTCGGGCAGGCCTGTTTCCGCCCAGGTATGACCAAGAACACCTACGGCACGGGCAGCTTCGTGCTCATGAACATCGGGGGCGAGCCCCGTTTCTCTGAGAAAGGCATGCTGACCACCGTCGCCTGGTCCATGGAGGGGCAGGTAACCTACGCCATGGAGGGCTCCATCTTCATCACCGGCGCCGCCGTCAACTGGCTGCGCGACGGCCTGAAGATAATAGACAGGGCTTCAGACATCGACGAGCTGGCCGCGCAGGTTGAGAACACGGGAGGGGTCTATTTCGTGCCTGCCCTGGTCGGGCTGGGGGCACCGTACTGGGACCCTGAGGCCCGTGCCCTGCTCATCGGCATGACGCGCGGGACGGGAAGGCCGCATATCGCCCGTGCCGTCATCGAGTCCATGGCCCTGCAGACCATGGACGTGGTGGAGGTCATGCGGGAGGAGACGGGCATCCCCCTGCGGGAGCTGCGCGTGGACGGCGGAGCCAGCGTCATGGACATGCTGCTGCAGTACCAGGCGGACCTCCTGGGGGTCCCGGTGCGCCGCCCGGTCATCTCCGAGACCACCTCGCTGGGGGCGGCGCTGCTGGCCGGGCTGGCGACGGGTTTTTGGAAGAGCACGGAAGAGATAGAGGAGCGGTGGAAACTGGACCGCGAGGCCCTGCCCGATCCGGCCGCGGCCGAGCGCGTGGCGTCGATGCGCAGGGACTGGAAGAGGGCCGTGGAACGCAGCCTGGACTGGGCTCGCGAGGACATGGCCTGCGACGTGGAATAAGGAGGCTACCATGGCGGAGGAAGTATGGCCTGATGCCGAGCCGTTTTCTTTCGACGGCGGCAAGACGGGGGTGCTGGTGGTGCACGGCTTCACCGGCTGCACCCAGAGCGTGCTGCCCCTGGGCAAGGGGTTGGCGGAAGCGGGTTTCACGGTGTTGGGGCCGCGCCTGCCCGGCCACGGCACCTCGGTGCAGGACATGAGCACGCGCAAATGGGAGGAGTGGACCGGCGAGGCGGAGAAGGGCCTGCAGGAACTGCTGGGACGCTGCGATAAGGTCTTCGTGACCGGGCTCTCCATGGGCGGCACCATCACCTGCTATCTGGGGGAACGCTACGCGGACAAGGTGGCCGGCCTCATGCCGATCAACGCCGCCGTCTCCAAGCTCAATCCCATGCTGCCGCTGACCCCCATCGCGAAATACGTGCTCAAGACCATCCCGGGAGTCGGGAGCGACATCAAGGACCCTGCCGCCAAGGAAGCTTGCTACGAAAAAGTGCCGGTGCCCGCCGCCGCGGAACTGTACAAGCTTATGAAGGCCGTCAAGGCGGACATCGCCAGGATCACCGCCCCCATCCTCATCTTCTCCTCCCGCGAGGACCACGTGGTGTCCACCGCCAACGGGCCGTATATCCTCGAGCACGTCAGCTCCACCGACAGGGAGATCGTGTGGCTTGAGGACTCCTACCACGTGGCCACCCTCGACAACGACAAGCGGCTCATCATCGACCGCTGCGTGGAGTTCATCAACAAGCACTAGGTGTTTGTTGATGAAGGGCGGCCCCTCGACGGGGGCCGCCTTCTCTCTTCGCATACCAGGCCAGACGATCCCCGCGCTTAGGAACCGCGCAGGGTGCCGGCGAATACCTGCCAGGCCAGGGCCGACTTGGCCAGCAGGCTGAGGATGATGTAGACCCGCTCCCCATAGAGGTAATCGCCCCACTTCCCCACCATCTTGTACTGCAGCACCATGTTGATGGCGAAGATATTGAAGAACACGAAGAGGATGGGGAGGATGAAATAGACGAAGGTGGGCACCTGGGCGCCGGGCTCGGCCACGGCCGAGAAGAAGTAGAGTGCGATCACCACCCAGGGCACGATCCCCGCCAGGCAGCCGAAGTAGAAGGCGGTCCAGTCGGTCTTCCGCGTGGTCTGGTTGTGTAGCTCCATCATCCAGCCGAAGAGGATCATTGTCATGTTGAGGAAGAAGAGCAGGATGAGGCTGTTCAGGTCGAACATGCCCGAGAGCATGGCGATGACCACGAGCATCAGCGATGAGGTGATGGAATACTCCATCCAGCGCGCATAGTTGGCGCCTTTCTTCAAGTTCTTCACGTACCACCCATTGATGCGCGGCAGAGTGAGCAGGAGCAGGGCCAGTCCGCTGAGGAGCAGGAAGGCCGCCACCAGTGGACCCAGCCTCACGTTGGCGATAAAGTCCGGGGGTAGCAGGGACCCGCCCGTGAAGGGATCGCTCTTGAGGTAATTCGTGGTCATGGGAAGGGTGCTGTCGTTGCTCAGGAGGAGCATGAGGATCCCTTCCAGCAGCAGGACAGCGCCGACCACGCCGTTGAAGATGCGCAGCTTCCTGAAGACCGCCCCGTTCTCCTCTACCGCCGTTTCCTCCACCATGGTTTACCTCCTGGCTCCTGGCCACCGCGGGATGTCGGGCCATCCTGCGGCCCCCGTCTTCCGAATACCATTCTTACCTGCGAGAGCCGGGGTTAAACGGGGTGAGCTGTCCCGTCGGTTCCAGCACGGTAAAATCCGGTGGTGAAGGCCACGTGGATATGTGACGGCATCCGGCGGCACCGCAGAGACCGCCTCCACGCGGTACTCGCGCATGGTGCCGGGGCGTGAGCGCTCAGACGCTGGGCGGGGTGATGACCATGAGCAGGCTGCCCTCTTCACCCGAGAGGTTCTCCCAGCCGTGTGACTGCGCCCCCTGGAAGTAGACGCAGTCGCCCTCCCGCAGGTGATGGGCGGTGCTGCCAAGCTCGAAACGGAACTCGCCCTTCAGTACCATGGCGAACTCCTCCCCGCCGTGCTCTATGGGGTCGATATATCTGGCGTGCGCCTTGAAGGTTCCCAGCAGGGGTTCCATTTCGACACCCGTCTCGTCCACGAGGAGTTCCAGGGTCAGTGATTCCGGGCTGTCGACCTTCTTCCTCTCCTCCTTGCGGAAGGCGATCTTGCGCGCCGTCTCGTCCGAGAAGATGTCGGCAAGGGTCACGCCGTAGAAGTTCGTCAACTTGATGAGGTTCTTAATGGTGATGCTGCTCTTGCCGTTCTCCAGCTTGCTCAGAAAGGAGATGGAGAATCCCGTCGCCTCGGATACTTTCCGGATGGAGAGCTTCCTGCTCTGCCTCAGCTCCTTTAACTTACCCCCGATGTCCTCCATGCTCCACCCCCTCGGAAACGTTGTTTTCTCTATTGTATAGAATAGACCGTGATCCGGGAAAATACTATAACCTTGCATATCTGGAAAATAACAATTGTTCTATCTTCATACCCAATCATGACTGTTGACAGAAAAGTTTCTCTATATTACTCTTAACTTAGAAATTGTTATTCTATATGAAACGGGGTGAACACGATGTACAGCGATCATGAGGTGGAGTGCATGTACCTGGGAAAGCCGTTCGAGGAGAGGAACCTCCACGGTGAAGACCGCCATGGCAAGGAGTCACCGCCCCTCGGAACGGAGGAACCGCAGAAGTCTCCGGAACTTCCCCGGATGCCGCTGCTCGTGGCCGCAGCGGGGTAGGCATAAGGCGAGGCGTAGCGGAACGTTTGCGCAGGTGAGCGTGATATTCTATGTCAAGTGGAATAACTTGACACGCGGTTTAGTGAATATTACTATGATAACGAAGTATGTTTTACTAAAGAGAAACGTTGAGGCCGATGTACAGCGAAGATGAGATCGAAAGATTATACATGGGAAAGCCCATTGAGGACGAAAGCCGCCATATCTATGGGGGCTTTGTCGACCTCATCCTCTTCTCCGACGAGGAGACAAGGAAGCTCTTCCTCGACCTTCCCATGATGGACAGATTGATCAACGTCCCCTGCGAAGTAGGAGAATAGGCGAGAAAAGCCCCGTACACCTCCCCTGTTCCCTCTGCTGTCCTCTCATGACCGCACACATAGAGCGCGGTTACCTTCCCGGCCCCTGGGACCGGCGTTATCGATAGATCCCGGGGCGGGGATAGCGCCCGGCCATCCCCGCGGGCATGCATCGTTTGTGCGATGACGCGCCGGGACACGTGACCAAAGATACCGTTGCCAACCCCCGCGGTGCCGTGTATTATGGGCATGATAAGTTTATTGAATATTTACTATTATTAAATATTATGGTTGCTGACAATTGCCTCGTCATCTTCTTCGAATCCACCCACCAGGCTTTGAGGGGCGAAAAAGTTCTCAAGGACGCGGGTATAGAGCACTCGGTCATCAACACGCCCAGGGAGTTCAGCGTCGACTGCGGCATCTCCCTGCGCATAGAGCCCGCACTGGGTGACGAGGCTCGCGTGGCGCTGGATGCGGGCGGCGTCGTTTTCGCGGGCATCGAGCCTTACCGCTCACGCTGGTTGTAGCAGCAAACAGGAACAGGAGGGAACATGGCCGATTATCACGGGATGTGGGAGGAACTGGGACTTGACCTGGCGGCCCACGAAGGCCTGCTGGAGGTATTGCCGCCGCTCTATGGCGAGGCGATCCTGAGCCAGGAGGGACGCCCGGCCGGAATGGAGTACTTCGATTTCGTGTTCTCGGAGATCCACGGGCTGCGGGTCAAGGAACTCGTAGACCACCGCAAGTCAGGTGGCGTGGTGGTGGGTACCTTCTGTACCTACGTACCGGAGGAGCTGGTCATCGCCGCCGGCGGCATCTGCGTTGGGCTCTGTGCCGGGGCCCAGGTCGCGGCGGAGGAGGCCGAGAAATACCTCCCCCGCAATATATGTTCCCTCATCAAGTCCTCGCTGGGCTTCAAGCTGGCTAAGGTCTGCCCGTACATCGAGTCCTGCGACCTACTGGTGGGCGAGACCACCTGCGACGGCAAGAAGAAGTATTACGAGATATTAAACGATTTCCAGCCCGTCCACGTCATGGAACTCCCCCAGCGCAAGGCGGAAGTGGACCGTAACCTGTGGAGGGAAGAGGTGCGACGCCTGGTCTCCCGGCTGGAGGAGCTCACGGGGAAGAAGATCGCCGAGGATTCCCTGCGCGAGGCGGTCAGGGTGGTCAACGCCAAGCGCGCGGCCCTGCTGCGCCTGGCCGAACTGCGCAAGAGCGACCCGCCGTTAATCTCCGGCCGCGATGCCCTGCTCATCAACCAGATAGCCTTCTACGACGACCCGGTGCGGCTGACGGAGAAGATCGATGCCCTCACGGGCGAACTCGAGGAGCGGAAATCTTCCGGGGGATCCATCGGCGGCGCCCACCGGCCCCGAATCCTGCTCTCCGGCTGCCCCATGGCCATCCCCAACTGGAAGGTGGCGTCCATCATCGAGACCTCCGGTGCCCTGGTGGCCATGGACGAGATGTGTACCGGCATCCGCTACTTCCGCCACCTGGTGGACGAGGGCGCCGCGGACATGGACGCGCTGCTCGATGCCATCGCCGACCGCTACATGCTCATCGACTGTGCCGTCTTCACCCCCAACCCCGAGAGGCTCGAGCACATCAAGGAGCTGGTGCGCGACTATTCCATCGACGCCGTGGTCTATTACGCGCTGCAGTTCTGCGGGCCCTATACCGTCGAAGCCTACAAGGTAAAACAGGACATGGAGGAGATGGGCATACCCTTCCTCTACCTGGAGACCGACTACAGCACCGAGGACGTAGGTCAGCTCTCTACCCGCGTCCAGGCGCTCATCGAGATGGTGGGCGGCAAGGACAAGCTGTAAGCTATACGGTCGGGCTTCCATGCAGAGGAGGCAGGCCGGTAAAGGCGGCCCGATCCCGGCGCATGTGGTATCATGCGTTTGGTGAAAGCCTGCCGGGAGCGAACTGCCTGCTCGCAGGGCATGCGCCCCCCATGAGTAAAGCCTGGAGAAAACAGTGGCCATCGGAGGTCTGGATATCGGCTCGCGCACCATTGCCCTGGTGGAGGTGGATGGCGGCGACATCCTGCGCGGCGAGGTGGTGGAGACCACCTTCGACCCCCTGGAGCAGTGCCGCCTGCTCCTGGAGGGAAGGGATTTCGACGTCCTGGTGGCCACTGGATACGGCCGCCACCTGGCCCAGGCCAACTTCGCCGACCGCACCATCACGGAGATCAAGGCCTTCGCCCTGGGCTGCCACCGCTTCTTTCCCGACTGCCGCACCATCCTCGACATCGGCGGGCAGGACACCAAGGCCATCTCCCTGGGTCCCGGCGGCAAGGTGATCGACTTCCAGATGAACGACCGCTGCGCCGCGGGCACCGGTAAGTTCCTCGAGGTCATGGCCGCCGCCATGGGACTGTCCCTCGATGAGATGGGGCGTATTGCCCTGGAGACCGAGGCGGAGGTGAAGATCTCCAGCATGTGCACGGTCTTCGCCGAATCCGAGGTGACCGGGCTCATCGCCCGCGGCACCCCCCGGCCGGAGATCGCCCGCGGGCTGCACGAGGCCATCTGCGACCGTTCCGTGTCCCTGATGAAGAGGGTTGGCATAGAGCGGGAGGTGGTCTTCGCGGGCGGGGTGGCGCGCAATCCCTGTCTCGCGACCCTGCTGGAGAAGAGGCTGGGCCTTCCGCTTTCCATCCCCGAGGACCCGCAGATCGTGGGCGCCCTCGGCGCCGCCCTGTCCGGCGGGGTCAGCCTCTGATGGGGTCAGCCCCTGACATGTGACATTTAAATGGCGGTATCTACTTCAATCTTGTCAGATCGAGTAAATGTCACATGTCAGGGGCTGACCCCATCGATAGGTCGCTCTAATATATGCCGAGGTCCCGGAGTTTCCTCTCGTCCAGGCCGGCGCGGTGACCCAGTTCGTGAAGTACCACGTTGCGCACTTTCTCGCGGATCTCCTCATCGGTGCGCGCCTCGGACAGGATTGGCAGGCGGTAGATCCTTATGACGTCCGGAGCGTGCACGAAGTGGTCTCTCCCCCACTGCGTGTAAGGTACTCCGGAATAGATCCCCAACAGGTGCATGGGGTCCCGCACACCCGCGCTGTCTGCATCGGCGGGTGAGGCGATATCCTCCACGACGATGGCTAGATTGTCGAAGGCCAGGCGCTGGAACTCTTCGGGGAAGGCGGCAAGGGCCTCTTCCACCAGGTCCTCGAATTCCTCCAGGCTCGGCCGGTCTTTGAGCGCTGTCAAGGCGAGGGTCCGCTCCTTTCCGCGGCATGGACCGCCGCTAGCCGCCAGTATAACCCTCGGCGAAGAAACGGTGCTCGGATGGGCCCTGCAGGGCCGGGCAGTTGGTGCCGCCGGAGTAATCCTCGTAATAGAAATACATGGAGCGTTCCACGAATACCGGCAGGTTCGCGTCGACCCGGGTGGAGAAGGCGCACTCCTCCAGCCCCGGGACCTGGTTCACGCACAGGCTGAACCGAGAAAGGGCGGGTATGGTAACGTCCCTGGTCACCTCGACCCCGTCCTCCCTGGCGAAGGTGAGGCGGGCCGTGGCGTCTCCCCCGTTGGGGTTGGCCACGAGGACCCAGGTGTCGAAATATCCACCGGTGTAGCCCTCGGCCAGGCACAGGCTGTTCCTGGGCTGCTTGACCGCCGCCGAGCAGTGGCCGCCCCGCATCCCCCCGCCGTAGTCGAAGTACATAGCCCTCTCCGCCACCACGCCTACACCGTTGAGCGAGGTTATGGTGGTGCCGAAGGAGCTGTCCACCACCTTGTCCTCGGCGTAGACGGTCAGGCGCGACTGGGCGGGCACCGTCCTGGTCTCAGTGACGTTCTGGCCGCCCTGCACCAGGTAGGAGATCTGGACCTCGGCCGCGGCCGTGTTCGGGTTGGCCAGCAGCAACCAGGTATCGAAGCCACTCCCCGTGTAGCCTTCCGCCAGGTAGAGCTGCTGCGATGTCTCGGTTATGGCCTGGGAGCAGTGCCCGTCGCGCTTGCCGGCGTAATTGAAGTACATGGCGCGCTCCGCCGCCACCTTGACCCCGTTGAGAGAGCGGAAGCTCATGCCCACGTTCCCGGGCGCGATACCTGCCACGCCGTTGACCAGGACGGTGAAACGGCTCGCCGGCGCCAGGTCATAGGTCTTCACCACGGGTGCTCCCCCCTCGAGGAGGTAGGTAACCTCGACCTGGGCTACGCGGTCCTCGGGATTGGCCAGCAATAGCCAGGTATCGAAACCGTCGCCAGTGTAGCCCTCCGCGAAAAAGCCGTGCAGGGTGGCCTGGGCCATCCCCACCGCGGCATGGCCGCCGTCCGCCCAGCCCTCGTAGTCGAAGTACATGGCCCGCTCCGCCACCACTCCCGGCGACGGCGCGCTGACTTCCATCGATACCTCGTCGGCGGGGAAGAGGTTGTCCACGGGGACGGTGAAGCGGCTATGCGGGGCCAATGCGTAGGTCTGTATCTGTGGCGCGGCCTGGGGACGCAGGTAGCGTACGTCCACGGGAAGCTCCTGGCCGGAGGGGTTATAGAGCAGGAGGTAGGTGTCGAACCTGTCGTTGTACGGGCCACCCACCACCCTTCTGCCCCACGCGAAGTGGGTGCCGTAGTAGTCGTTGTTGTCCAGGCAGTCGATGCTTATACCGCCGTTGGAGCTGCCGGAGTGGATGAAGAGGCCGTTGCCCACGTACATGCCGGCATGACCGATGTAATCGGTCGGGTTGCCGTTGGCCTCGTCGTAGAAGAATATGGCGTCACCCGGCTGCAGCGCTCCCCTGGGGACGAAGAGATAGCGGTCGTCGCGGGCCTGGTCATCGGCCACGCGCATCATGGGGTAGCCCATGCGGATACAGAGGGTGTTGTAGACGAAGCCCGAACAGTCGAACCCACCCTCGGAATCCCGCTCCCCCCCGTAGAGATAGGGGCAGCCGAGGCGTTCGAATGCGAAGCTCATCGCCTGCGCCTGGCCGGGGGTGGCGGGAGGCAGCACACAGCGCGCGGCGCTGTAGCTGTCCCTGACGTACCACGGGCGCCAGCTGTCCACGTGGTCCATTCGGTACAGCGTCAGGGCCATCTCTCCCCTGGGATAGGTCCATCCCGGCCATACCTTGCTGTAGCGGTACTTGAGGCGGAGGTCCATGAACACGGCCATGGCCCCGCCGTAATAGGGAGTGCCGCTGATGAGGCTGTTCACGTTCTGTGCGGCGTCGCCCATGCCCATCGCCGCCGCCGCGCCCATGGCCACGCGCTCGAAGAGCACGCCCTGGCCGGGAGCGAAGGAGCCGTCCGCTAAACGGTCGAGGAGCCCGTACTTCACCGCCAGGTTCGCCCAGATGAAATTGGGGTCGGACGCGGGCAGGTCGGTGAAGGTTATGGAGGGGTCCGCGGCCTCTCCCTCATGGTCGGATATGGTCACCAGGGCACGGGCGCAATCGATCCTGGATGTGGCCTCGGCGGGGTGGAAGCCTCCGTCGGGGTAGCCTTGCATATATCCCGCCGCGGCCGCATATCCTATGGCCTCCTGTATCTCGGCGGGCTGGCTCCCGATATCGTTGAAAGTGCCCTGGGCCTGCGCCCTGCCCTCGCCCTGAAGGGCGCACGCAAAAGAGGCGGCAAGCAGCAGCGCTGCCGCAACCAAGAGAACGAGCAGCTTGTGTGCCGATTTGTTACCCATGCAATTCCCTCGCATCCTGCGGTCACTTAAGACATCGTCTCCGGCGCCCGCTTCCTTTACCTCGCACCGTGTCTAGCTGGGCCTTCGCTGCCTCGGCACCATAGGACTTCTTGACGTGCCGCCCTCTTACCTTGTTCCGTGGCATGTTATCATAGTCCCGGTTCTGAACCTCGGAGGAGGAGGCCTCTTTGCGCGTCACGTACCTGGACAATGCCGCCACCACCTTCCCTAAGCCGGAGGTGGTGTATCGGGCCATGGACCGCTTCGCGCGCGATTCGGGGGGCAATCCCGGCCGCAGCGGCCACCGCCTGTCACTGCAGGCGGGCCGCGAAGTGCTGCTGGCGCGCGATGCCGTGGCCGGATTGCTGAAGGTCAAGGACCCCTCACGTATCGTCTTCACCAGGAACGCCACCGAGGCGCTGAACACCGCCATCCAGGGGGTACTCGGTTCAGGGGGGCACGCGGTCATGACCGCGCTTGAACACAACTCGGTATGGCGCCCCCTGGAGGCCATGGCGAGGCGTGAGGACGTCTCCTACAGCATCGTGCCCTGTTCCCCCGACGGAAGCCTGCAGGTCTCCGCGCTGCGGGCCGCCCTGCTTCCCGAGACCCGCCTTATCGTCTGCACCCATGCCTCCAACGTCACCGGGAGCCTGCTGCCCCTTTCAGACATCGCCTCCCTGGCCGCAAGCCGCGGAATCCCCCTGCTTCTGGACGCCGCCCAGACCGCCGGCAGGTGCGAGCTGGACCCGGAGGACATGGGCATACAGTACCTGGCCTTCTCCGGGCACAAGGAACTATTCGGCCCCCAGGGCACCGGGGTTCTCTATATAGCGCCGGGCGCGGAGGTGGAGCCCCTGTGCTACGGGGGTACCGGCAGCCGTTCCGAGAGCTCGACCCAGCCGGACTTCCTTCCCGACCGATACGAGAGCGGGACCCTCAACGCCACTGGCCTGGCGGGCTTGCGCGCAGGGGTGCAATTCGTCATGGAAAAGGGGGTTGGGGAGGTCCGCCGCCATGAAGAAGGGCTCACTCGGCGCTTCCTGGACGGCCTCGCGCGCCTTCCCGGTGCCACCGTCTACGGGCCCCTTGAATGGGAGAGCAGGGTGGGGGTGGTCTCCCTCAACCTCGCGGGCTTCACCTCGTCCGAGGTGGCCTCGCGCCTGGACGAGAGGTACGGCATCTGCGTCCGCTCCGGGCTGCATTGCTCGCCCCTGGCCCACAGCACCATAGGCACCCTCGCGGGAGGCACGGTGCGCGCCAGCTTCAGCTACCTGAACGCCGCCGACGACGTGGACTACCTGCTACAGGCCCTGGGCGAGATCACCTCCTCCCGGGCATAGCCCAGGAAACCCGACAGTACGTGACCAGCCTTTTCGCCGGGGCGGAAAAGAACCACTGGCACAGACCGTTAGCCCCGGGCTCGGGCCGGAATAGGGCCCGAGCCCGAACACCATGCTATTCCGGCACGTAATACGCCATATCCTGCAGGGAGCCGGTCAGGTTTTCTGCCCACTGCACTTTTACCCGCATGCCCACGTGGACATCCTCGGGCTTGACCCCCTGCAGCACCCCCATGATCCATGAGTCGCACCCGTCCAGCTTCACCACCGGGGCGACGCGGGGCTCTTCCAGGGGGTTTCCCCGCACGTCCGCGTAGCCGATGGTGAAGGTCATGATCTCCCCGTGGTCGCTGACCTCGGCGGGCTCGTTAATGGCGATGTGGCACTTGCGGCAGTTAAAGGGTCCCGGCAGGTAGACGGTGCCGCATTTGTGGCACTTGGTCCCGATGAGCTTGCCTTCCTTCATGCCGTCCAGCATACGGCGCAGGCCGACTCCCTCGATGCGGAACTTGAGGGTAGAGAGGTCCCAGGTGCCTTGGACTTCACGCGTTTCTTCCATCATGAGCACCCCCTTAACCCTTCTTGGGCTTATCGCCCAGGATGGTGATGGTCACGTACTGCATCATACCGCCCCACCCGTGGGCCAGGGCTTTGTGCACGTCCTTCTCCACCTGGTGCTCCCCCGCCTGTCCCATGACCTGCAGGGCGCACTCGGTGACCCGGTTGAGGGCGGAAGTGCCGATGGCGTTGGTGCTGACCACGCCGCCGGAGGCGTTCACGGGACAGCGCCCGCTCATCTCCAGCTCGCCAGCCTCCTGCAGTTTGTGGGCCTCTCCGACCTCGCACATTCCTATCTTCTCCAGGTACATGAGGGTCTGGTGGGCGAAGCCGTTGTAGATCTCCACGTAGTCGATCTCCTTCTTGGGGTCGACGATGCCCGCCCGCTCGTAGGCCTGCCTCGAGGCGATGACCGCCGGGCGGTGCTCAGCGGGGTCGGTGATCTGGCTCTCGATGAGGTTGGCGGTGGTGGCGTCCGACGCGCAATTGGCCACCGAGAGCACCCAGGCCGTCTTGTCCGCCAATTTGGCCGCCCTCTCCTCGGAGGCCAGGATGCACACAGTTGCCCCGTCCGTCGTAGGGCAGATATGGCCGAAGCGTATGGGCCACGACACCAGCGGCGTCTGCGCGATCTTCTCCGCCGTGGCCTCGGGGTCCTTGAGGTGGGCATAGGGGTTCTTGGCCGCGTTGCGTCGTTCCAGGGCGGCCTGGGCGTCTATGTGCTCGATGCCCGCACCGGAGTGATAGAGATAAGAGGAGGCCTGGAAGGAGATGCCCCCCGCGCTGCCGCCCCCGATGGCCCCCATGCCGCTGCCCCCGGTGACGTCTATGCCGGCAGACAGCATGGTCATCAGCTCGGGGGTGATGATGCCCATGAGGCCCACCTGGGCATCGCCCTCGGAGTGCTTCTCGTAGGTGACCACCATCACCACGTCCGCCAGCCCGGAAGCCACGTTATAATAGCCGGCGTGGAAGGCAGCCATGCCCGTGGTGCCCCCGGTGGCGATGCGCATCACCGGCTTGCCCAGGGAGCGGATGTGTTCCGCCGCCCAGAGGTGGGGCAGGTTCACCCCCTCGAAGGTGTGCATGTTCCCGAAGACGATGGCGTCGATGTCCGCGGGCGTGAGGCCGGTATTGACGAAGGCGGCGTCCACCGCCTCCGAGATCATCTCGGGGATATTCACGTCCTTCCTCTTGCTCACGAAGACCGGTGTATATCCTATGCCGATTATCCCGACGTTACGCATCCAGACCACCTCCTCAGGTCCCCAGGACGAAGACGACGCTCTGCTGCGCGCACAACCCGTCCTGCCCGTGTACAAGGGCCACATCCGCCTTCGTGACCTGGTTCTCGCCCGCCTCTCCCCGGAGCTGCAGCACGGTTTCCGCGGCCCGGATGAGGCCGGTCGAGCTTATGGGGTGCCCGCCCAGGGGCCCCCCGGACGGGTTGATGGGGAGCCTGCCGTTTATCGCGGTATCCCCGGCCCTGTAAGCATCGGGCGCCTTTCCGCTCTCCATCAGGCCCATGGCCTCCGCGAAAAGCGGTTCCTGGTGGGCGAAGAGCGAGGAGATCTCGGCGAAGTCGATCTCCCCGGCGGGGTCCTTGATGCCCGCCGCCTCGCAGGCCTTCGCGGCCGCCTGGGAAGCCGAAAGCGAGGTCGCGAGGTCGCGGTCACCCAGATAATAGTTGTCGGTACTGCGGCCCATGCCCAGTATCCACACCGGCTTGTCGCAAAGCTCCCCGGCCTTCTTCTCGGACGCCAGCAGCATCATGCACCCCCCATCGGTGGGGGGATAGCAGTGCAACTCGCGCAGTGGCTCGTAGTACATGGCCGAGGCTGCCACCTGCTCCGCGGTGATGCCGGGCATGCGGCGGGCCTGGTTGGGGTTGCCGGCGGCATTGGCGAGGTCCTTCGCCGCCACCTCGTCCAGCAGCCCCTCGGAGTAACCGTGCTCCGCGAGGTAACTCTTCGCCTGCAGGGCCGCCGCCGCGAGCTCGTTGAGCAGCTTCATGGGGCGGTCGTAGCTGGCATCCATGGTGTATTCGATATGCAGGTAGGGGCTTGCCTGCGAGCCAGTAAGGCCCAGGCTCGCCACCAGCGCCGTCTCGTACTGGCCGGAGAGGATGCGCATGGCCGCGTAGGCCAGGGCGTTGAGTCCGTCCATCTCCACCTTGCTCTCGTCCTTCATATAGGCCCCGACGTGGGGGTCGAGGAAGACGTTGGAGATGGTCCTCCCGTCCAGGAAATCGTTGGAGCAGATGATGGTGGTGCCGACGTCGTCCCGCTCGATGCCCAGGTCGTCGAAGAGCCCCCTGGTCAGGTTGAAAGCGAGCCGCTCGCGGGTGATCTCGATATCCGGCGCGGCGGCCATCCTGAAACCCACGATCGCTACCTTGTTATCCAATCCCCTCACCCCCTTAAACCGGCTCGAAATGGTCGAGGTCGGAATAGTCCCCCTCGGCCTGGTCCTTCCATACCGCCCTGAGGCGCATGCCCGTCTTTGCCTCCCCCACCGGCAGCCCCTCGACCCTGGCGAGCAGCAGGTTGTCCGCCCCGTCGAGCTTGATCATCCCGACGAGGTAAGGGCTCTCCACCTCGTTCAACTTCCCTTTTACCAGGGTTACGTGGCCGACGGTGAAATTCTCCAGCGTGCCTTCCTGGGACAACTCGACGAACTCCTCGCGGACCTTATTGCATGATCCGCAGTACTTTCGCGGCGGCACCACAACCTGTCCGCATTCCGGACACTTGGCCCCGAGGACCTTCTTCTCCTTGAAGCCGTCGAGGTAGCGCTGAAGATAGTGGCCCACACGATAGTTGTAGGTGAAGTCCATCGGCACCACCGGGGTGAAATAAGCTTCTTCTGTTGCTCCCATCTCTCCCTCCTTTACGTATACGGGTACCCCGATACCATCATCCTGCGAAGCGTTATTAGCCCGATCAAAAGCCTGTCAGCTTTTCAATCCTATACTGGATCAGCCAGGATGTAAATGCCTTAACTATTGCTTAATACTTTTAACCTGTGTCTCCGCGGTCACCGGCCGTTGCGTCCGCCTCAAGTGGCGGCAGGCCACTTAACGATACTATGGTTGGCGAGCAGGAGGTGGTCATGTCGGATATCGTTCTGAGGAGGAAGTTCCTCGGAGAGCAGGGCTATGTAAGGGTCACGTTTTACCGCGTGCGGGTCCGCAAGAGCGGCAGGGAACTCATCCGCGTCAAGGGACGCCACGGCGACTACCGCTTTCGCGGCGAGACCTTCTCCGACCTCTATTCCGCCCAGCGTTACGTGGCGGACCGCATCTCCGATATCGACGGTGGGGTCAGCTGACCTCTATCTTTTAACGGCGAGGGTGGCCACCGACGATCCCCGGCGCAGGTCCCAGCGGGACACGATGAGCGCCTCGAGGTCCTGGGCCAGCGTCAGGGCGCGGTTCGACGAAGGTATCAGGGTCTGCATGCCCTGGGTATACCTGTTGCGGCCGCTGGTGATGCTCCCCCGCCACATGTAATAACGGATGAGGGGGTGGACCAGCGAAGTGTAGCAGGTGAGCCGCAGCGGCTCGAAGCCGCCCTCGGCGAGCAGCATCCTCATCTCGGCCTTGGTGTAGCGGCGCAGGTGTCCGGCCAGGCAGTCGAAATCGTTGTAGAGATGGGGGCCGAAGGGGAGCGTCGCCAGCAGGTATCCCCCCTTACGCAGCACGCGGTGCAGCTCCCGGAAGGCGGGGAGGTCGAAGCGCAGGTGCTCGATGACGTCCAGGCAGGTGACCAGGTCGAAGGAGCCGTCCGCGTAAGGCAGCTCGTAGATGCTGGCCTCGCGCGCCAGGTGCGTGCCCCGCAGGTTGCAGAAACGGATGGCCTCCTCGGAGTAGTCGCAACCCTCCACGTGGCCGTAAGCGTCCAGGAACGAGAAGTTGCCGCCGGTGCCGCACCCCACATCGAGCACGCGCCAGTCACCCGGGGGGTCGACCCCGGCGAGCAGGGCCGCAAGCACCTTGCGGCGTCCCAGGAACCACCAGTGCTCGTCCTCTCTCTCGTAGATGGAGGTGTATGCCGTATCGTGCAGTTTCAAGCCCTATGCTCCTCCATCGGACAGGCCGGCCGCGACCTCGCGGTATCCTCCGACCAGTTCCGCGACGATCTGCGCCGCGCTCCTGATTTCCCCGATCATGCCCGCAACCTGGCCGCTCATGAAGGAGCCCTCTTCCAGGTCGCCCTCCAGGCAGGCCTTTACGGAACGGCCGGACCCGATCATCTCCTGTACCTTCTCCGGGGGCCACCCCTCCCTCTCAGCCTGCAGTATCGTCTCTGCCAGCTGGTTCCTGAGCACACGCACCGGACCGAAAGACCGGCCGGTGATCACGGTGGAACAGTCTCCGGCACCCAGGATGAGTTCCTTGAAACGGGGGTGGGCCGGGCTCTCCACGCTGGCCAGGAATCGGGTCCCGAGCTGCACCCCCTCGGCGCCCAGGGCAAAGGCCGCAACCATGCCACGCGCGTCGCCTATGCCGCCCGCGGCGACCACCGGCACGTCCACGGCGTCCACCACCTGCGGCACCAGCACCATGGTGGTCAACTCGTCGAATCCATTGTGGCCCCCGGCCTCGTAGCCCTCGGCCACGATGACGTCAACGCCCGCCTCCTGGGCCTTGTGTGCCATGCGCACGTTGGACACCACATGCACCACCCTCATCCCGGCCTCGTGGGCGCGGTCGGTGTAGGTACGGGGGTTTCCGGCCGAGGTGGTCAGGACGGGCACGCCCATGCGCGCCGCCGCCTCGAAGATGCCTTCGGCGAACGGGCTGAGGATGGGGATGTTCACGCCGAAGGGCTTGTCGGTGAGTTCCCTGGCCCTCGCGATCTCCTCTTCCACCGTCTCCGCCGCCATACCCCCGGCGCCGATGACGCCCAGGCCTCCCGCCTGTGAAACCGCCGCCGCCAGACCCGCGTCGGAGACCCAGATCATCCCGCCCTGCAGGACGGGGTACTGTACACCCAGGATCCCGGGCACCCTGCTCTTCATATCTCTCTCCCTCCCGTTTCCGGCGGCTTCTCCGTCCTCACCTCGAGAAGACGGTGTTGGCGGTGATGAGCGCCGTCGTCCGCTCCCGGCACCACCCTTTTATCTCCGCGCATGTGGCCGAACCGGCCATGTGCTCCGCCAGCTCGCCCCCGCTGGTAAAGGAACGCCCTACGATGTCCCGGCATTCCAGCGAGCCGTACCTGGCCTTGAACTCGCGCATAAAGGGGTTGGCAACCGCCCACAGCTCCGGCTCCTGGCGGTCGAAGTAGAGATTGTAGTGGCCGCGCAGGAAGGGGACGAGCGTGCCGACCAGTCCTTCCTTCTTGGGGTCGATGCCCCATATGAGGCCCATGGGGAGCAGCGCTCCCGCCAGCGCCCCGCACAGCCCCCCCGAGAGGCCGATACCGCCGTCGAAGCCCAGCGAGAGCTGCTCGAGAAAGAGGCTCCCGTAGCCGGTGTCCGCGCGTACGCCGCGCAGCACCTCGGCGCCGCAGTATCCCCCGCTGCCGGCCAGACGCCGGTCCAGTTCCGTAGTCTCCCCACCGCCCTCCAGGGGCCGGTTCATCAGCTCGATGAGACGGTTCACTGCCTGGCCGATATGGTTTATGCAGCGCGTGACCACCTTTCCGGTGATAAGGTAGTTGGCGAAACCCGCTATCTCCTTTACGTCGACGCCGCAGCGCTCGCGGCAGAGCGTGGAGCGGAACTCCCGCTCGAACCAGCCCGTATATTCGCGCAGCCTCTCGTAGAGGGCCTCCCCCTTCCCGGCCTCACCCGAGAGGACGTCCGCCAGGTGAGCCAGGGTTATCCCCAGGCATCCGCCGGAGACCACGCCGCAGGTGGAACCCTCGCTCGCGCCTCCCCCCTCCAGGGGGCAGGACGCGGTGAGGGCCGTGCGCTCAGACACTCCCAAGTACCCCTCCAGGGTACCGAAGGTAGCCTGCATACAGTTCAAGTACTTGATGATGCGTCCGCGGGCGTACGTGGAGACGATCATGTTCACCATCCCGTCCATTTCCACCTCCATGGGGTAAGGTCATGTTTTTCGGATATCCAGGTATGTATGCCATATCTTTCCATTTTGCCGCCTATCTACCAGCCGCTTTATTGATGACATCCTATTCTATCATGCAAGAAACAAGGCCTGATCCCTTTGCTCGCGGTTTGTGCCCGCTCACCAGTTTGAAGGCGAACTCGGGGCGCGGCGTGGCGATGACCTCCAGGCCGGCGAGGCCGCCTTCCGACAGGGCCTGTAGCCAGTCCTCGACCACCGTGACGTACTCGTCCTTCTCCGACAGGTGCAAGGGGAGCTGCTCGAACAGGAAGAGCATCATCTCGCGCGCCCCTATCTCCAGGTTGTAGAGCGCGTAGGCGACGATCTTGTCGATGATGTCGCGGCAGCGCGCGGGGTCCTCCCTGTCTCCGGGCATGTCCCAGAAGAGATCGGAGTATACCAGCCTCCCGCCCGGTTTGAGCACCCTTGCTATCTCCGCCGCGCAGAGCACGCGCAGCTCGGGCACGACGTGGTGCAGGGCGAGGTTGGAGACGACGTAGTCGAAGCTCTCGGATGGACACGGTATCTTGGTGCCTTCCCCCTTCAATATCTGCACCTTGGGCACGGCGTGGAAACGGTCCGTTGCCAGCGCCACCATGTTGTCCGCGGGGTCGACCCCGCAGAGCTCCACCAGGGGGTACCTTTCGTTCAGGAGCGCAACGATGTTTCCCGTCCCGCAGCCCAGGTCGAGGACCCTGACGCCGGCCGCCCCCTCCACGCGGTCGGCGACCATCGCCAGGATGTCGTAGTAATAGGCGTCCTTGCGGAAGATGCGGTCGTAGTCCTCCGCCACCTCCTCCCACCTCGAGGCCATGTTTATTTCCTTTCGCCGCCGGATGATTCCTTAGTATATTACTACCCGGTGTTGGGTGGGAGGTAATGGGACGTGGGGCCGGGTCTCGGAGTTTCGCTGTGGCGATAGCTGAAGCCCTTTGCGTTGGGATTCGAGACTCGAGACCCGGCACCACCCTTCGGGAAACAGATCGCGCGTGGCAGCCCAGACCGGCGGGTTATGGAACGGGGCGTCGGCAAGCGGAAACGTGGCATAAATAAAAAAGGGCGCGGACCAGGCCGCGCCCTTTTTCTCTACTTCGCTCAGTCCACGCCGAAGATGGCGATGGAGCAGACGTTGTTGTTGGGCACGCCGCCCAGGTTGTGGGTGAGCCCGAACTTGGGGTCCTTTACCGCCCGGTCCTCCGGCCAGCGCCCCAGGAGCTGGTTGTACATCTCGAAGATCATGCGGATCCCCGAGGCGCCGATGGGGTGCCCGAAGCACTTCAGGCCGCCGTCCGGCTGGCAGGGGATCTGCCCGTCCAGGTCGTAGAATCCGCCGAGGATGTCTTCCGGGGCTCCGCCCTCGGGCGATATCCACAGGTCCTCCATGGTGCACAGCTCGGTGATGGAGAAGCAGTCATGCACCTCCATCATTGAGATCTCCTCACGGGGGTTCTTGATGCCCGCTTCCTCGTAAGCCCGCTTGGACGCCGCCCGCGTGGTCAGGACGCTTGCCCCGTCCCACTTGTCGTACATGGCTTCCTCGCCGGAGCTCACCGCGACCTGCAGGGCCTTCACCTTGACCAGGGGGTCGTTGGGCTTTAACTTCTTGGCGATCTCCGGGGTGCAGACGATGGCCGCCGCCGACCCGTCAGAGACGCCGCAGCAGTCGAAGAGCCCCAGGGGATAGGCCACCATGGGGGAGCCCATGATCTGCTCCTTGGTGACCGCCTTGCGGAGGTGGGCGCGGGGGTTCTTGGCCCCGTTCTGATGGCTCTTCCAGGAGACATGGGTGATGGCTTCCTTCACCCTGTCCATGGAGATCTTGTGTTTGGCCGCGTAGGCCGTGGCCAGCTGGGCGAACATGCCCGGCGCGGTGGCGTTGGGCCCGATCATGACCATTTCCTGCCCGAAGGCGGGGGAATCGGGCAGTCCGCCGTAGCCGGTGTCCTTGAGCTTCTCCACCCCGATGGCCAGGGCGATATCGCAAGCCCCCGAGGCTACGCCGTAAGCGGCGCCGCGGAAAGCCTCCGTCCCCGAGGCGCAGAAGTTGTCCAGGCGGCTGACCGGGATCAGCGGCAGATGCATGGCGGTACTGGCGTAGGTGCCGCCCTTGCCGATGTTGATCTCGTCGATGTGTACGCCGAGCCATGCCGCCTGCAGGTCCTTCTTCTCGATGCCCGCGTCCTGCAGGGCTTCGGTTAGGGACTCCACCAGAAGGTCACCGCCGCTCATGTCCCAGCGCTCTCCGAACCTGGTGCATCCCATGCCCAGGATGACCACCTTGTCCCTGATGCCCTCTGCCATATCACTTCACCTCCTCGACCGCGGGGATCGCCTTCCAGAAGTAGTTGGTGATGTCCCGCTTGGGATCGTAGAACTTGATGCGGAAACTGAAGTCGACGGGGTTGCCCACGGCCAGGTCCTCAACGGTGCAGTCGGTGAAGTCGAGGACTGTCCTTCCCCCGCCGTTGAAGGATACCGTTCCGTATGCGGCCGGTGGATTCAGGGAGGCGGCCAGCATGTCCCCGGTGTAGGTGAAGATTGTCCCTCCCTTGTCGGCGAGGTAGACCTCGTCCATCTGGTCCACGGCACCGCAATCGGGGTTGGCGCACATGCGTCCCGCCGGGAACTGCTGGGTGCCACAGGCCTTGCACTTGCCGCCTACCAGTCCGAGGATCTGCTTATGGTTGCGCCACACCAGCGACCAGCGCGTCTCTTTGTCGACCTCCCCGCGCACGCCCAGATCCGGCGGGGCCATGCCCCTCCACACCAGGTATTTCTGGTAGTTGTCCAGTTCGGCGCGCCTGGCCAGCCAGCGCGATACGCCGCGCCCGTCCTGTACCTTGGTAACGGCGTCCGTGGCCTCGAACCACATGGCGTCGCAGCCGCTGCCGAAGGATACGAGCAGGATCTTTTCTCCCGGCTTGGCGGTCTCCAGTGCCCCCGCCATCATCAGCAGGGGATGGCCGCTGCCAGTGTCGCCCACCGTCCCCAGCATGTCGTCCTGGACTTTGCCCTCTCCCTCGCCGAACATGGCGTTGATCTTCTTGCGCGCCCCGCCGTAATAGCAGGGGTAGACGACCTTGTCGAAGTCGGCGGGGCTGAGCCCGTACTTCGCGCACAGTCCGTTGACCACCTCGGGGATGAAACCGCCGTACCCCAGGTCACGGATCCACCGCTCCTCCCACATGCGGTCGTACTTGGTCCTCGCCCCGCGCAGGTGGTCCACGAAATCGTATGAAATGGAGTGGCTTCCCTTGTACTCGGCGATGACGTCGGTGTCTCCCACCATGAGCGCTCCGCCCCCGTCGCCGAAGACCATCTCCTGGGTGGAGGCCATCCTTCCCAGGCGGCAGTCGGCGGCGCAGACCACGGCCTTGCTGCCCGGGTTGGCGGCCGCGAACTCCAGGGCGGAGAGCAGTGCCGTGGTCCCGGACTTGAGGGACGCCGCGAAATCCGCGGTGCGTATCGTCTCGCCGGCTCCCAGGGCCCCGGCCACGATGTTGGCGTTCTGCCTCTCCCTGTAGGGAGCGGTGGTGCTGGCATAATAGACCGCGTCGATGCTCGAGCGGTCAACGCCCCTGAGGCAGTCCATGCCCGCGGCCACGGCCATGGTGATGGAGTCCTCGTCGAAGTTGGCGACGGCCTTCTCCCCCCGCGCGTTGGTGATGATCACCGGGTTCAGCCAGCCCATGCTGCCGAAGACGATCATGCGGTTGAGACGGTAGCGGGGTACGTAGCCGCCAAATGATGTGATACCGACCATGTCCATCCTCCCTTCCCTTTGACCTTGCTCTGAAAGAACAGCCGATATTGCTTCAGGCGAAATTTACCTGCTGGAAACCGGGGTGGAGCGCAAGTAACAGCCTGGTTATCTCCCTGCGATTCTCTTCCCCCTCGACCCTTTCGACGTCCGATACCCACAGGCCGTCATCGTTCCGCCGTGCTTTGAGGGCGTTGATGTAGCCGGGTACCAGGATGAACCCCATACCTCCGCGGCCGCAACAAGATGTCTCGATGGCCGCCATCTGCACCAGGTACAGCAGTTCCCGGCCATTGTATTCTAACACGCCCTCTTCCAGTACAGAATAATAGCCCGCGATGCTCCTGATCTCCTCACCGATCACCTGGTGAATGTGTTCGGCCATGCTTATCCCGTCCCCCCGCCTCCGACCGTCCTCTCCCTGCGGGCGAAGACCATCTCCGGTGCATCCCGGTAATCGCGCGCCTTTTTCGCGTAATACATCTCCATGAAACGCCGGTGCAGGTCCGCCAGACGGCGGTTGGAGTATATCTTGGCAAGGGAAACCAGCCAGAGCAGTTCCCTGGTGGGGCGGTGTCCGCCGTAAACGAGCAGGGGGAACCAGTCGCGCCTCCTTCCCACCTGCCCCTTGCTGAACTGGGGCATGTCCAGCACTGGCCTCCTGCGCTCCAGGTAGGGGTCGGCCGGTCCGTCCAGCAGCCCCAGGCGGTAACAGGTGTCGCTGAGCTCAGTCCCGGGATACGGGTAGAAGACCGAGAGCAGGAACCAGTCCGGCTGGCAGGCACGGTTCACCCGCGTGGTCTCTCGAAAATCGCGCGGCGTCTCCCCTGGCAGTCCGATGAGATTATAGATTCCCACCTGCAGCCCGTGTTTTCTCGCGGTCTCCACTGTCCTGATGATGTCCTGGTTGGAGTAGCGCCGCTTCAGGACCTCTCTCCTTATCCTCTCGCTCCCCGATTCCAGCCCGATGTTCACGAAGCGGAAATTGGCTCTCGCCAGGGCGGCGAAGAGCTCGTCGTAGTCCGCGTTTGGCGTGACCCTCAGGTTGGTGCCGAAGGTGATGGGATATTCCAGGCCCGCGTTGAACTCCTGCAGCTCATCACAGAGATCCATGGCCCATTCCTTGTTCACGCCCAGGGTCTCGACTTCCAGGTAGGCCTCGCCGAAGGTGGGCTCCGCCTCCTTCATCGCCTTCAGCTCGAGCACCACGTTATGCGGGCTGCGCAGGCGCACGTACTTGCCGGAGGCCGTCTTGCGCAGGGCGTGGTTGCAGCAGTAGGTGCAGTTGAAGGGACACCCCCTCCCCACCAGCACGGAGGGGCGCGAGTCGGGGTTGGCGCACCAGGGTGCCCACATCTCGCGGTCGGGGAAGGGCAGGCTGTCCAGGTCCTCCAGGAACGGCCGGGGCGCGTTACTCTCCACCGAACCGTCCGGCTGCACCAGGATCAGGTTGGGGATGCCGGAAGGATGGACGCCTTTCTCCAGCTGCTCTACCAGCTCGAGGGTGGCGTATTCACCCTCTCCCACGCAGACCGCGTCGAAGGTGCCTTCGGCCAGGCACTCGTGGGGTTTGAGGGTGGCGTGGGGTCCGCCCAGCAGCGTGAAGAGCTCCGGATGGCCCCTCTTCACCCTCGACGCCACCTTGCTGATGATGTGGTACTCCGTGAAAACCGAGGTGAAACAGACTAGGCGGGGGTCGAAGTCCTCGATATGATCGTCGATGGTGCCGACCGTCTCCTCGCACAGCACGACCAGCCTGGTGCGGTGGCCGGCCTGCTTCAGCACCGAGGAGATATATGATATCCCGAACTGCACCCTCTCCAGGATCTCCAGCGGCTTTTCAGGTGAATAGGGGTCCTGTTCGGTGTGTACGAATAGTACGTTCATCACTGCCTCGCGCTAGTACGGTCTGTGTTTTCAGCGCTCATGCGCGGGGAGCCTGTCCCGCGCACACCAGTCTATTTATACCAGCAAGACGCCCTTACTGCCAGAAGAATAGCGCCCGGAGGGATTCGCCATACAAAAAATACGATTATGTTAAATATCTATTGACCGCCGCATATCGCTCTGATAAAATGTGACAGCCAGTCATATTTCAAACGCGGCTTCAGTCCTAGCATCATCCGTAGGCGGCAACAGGTCGTGTTCTTCTGTTTGTAAAGAGAAGTGTTTGCCGTTTTATGTATACATAAAGGCTTCCCGGTAAAAGAACGTCAGGAGGTTTGATCACATTGGCGGACACGCAAGGCATTTACATCCTGGCCGAGATTGGAGAGGCGGAAAAACCGACAGCAGTCACGCTCGAACTGATCGGGCTGGGAAGAGACCTCGCTTCAAGGCTGGGCGAGAGGGTCAGCACCCTCGTGCTCGGCGCCGGGGTGCGGGAAGCAGCGCAGGAACTGGCACTCTACGGGCCAGATGAGGTCCTGTTCCTGGACGACCCGGCGCTTTCCCGTTACGATCCGGAGCTCTACGTTGGGGCCCTGGTCCCTTTCCTGGAATCCCGGCCGCCCCGGGTGCTGCTGGCCGGACACACCTCCCTGGGGCAGGACCTTTTCCCCCGTCTGGCGTTCTCGCTGGACTGCGGTCTGGTGACCGACTGTGTCGCTCTCGAGGTGGACGGCGGAGACATCCTCCTCACCCGTCCCATCTACGGCGGCAACGCCATCGCCACCCAGAAGGTCGGCACCTCCAAGGTCATGGCCACGGTGAGGGCGAGGGTGGGCGAAGCGCCGCAGCCTTCCTCCGCCGCGGCGGTCACGCCGCTGGAGACCGCCGTGCCCGCATCCTCCCGGCTGTCGCTCAAAGAGAGGGAGGTCCTCCAGTCCCGGGAGTGCCCGCTGGAGGAAGCCCCCGTGGTGGTGTCGGGAGGCAGGGGCATGGGCGGCGAGGATGGTTTCGCGCAACTCACGGAGATCGCCGGTATCCTGAGCGGCGCAGTGGGCGCTTCCCGCCCGCCCGTGGACTCGGGCTGGGCTGCCAGTACCTGCCAGGTGGGCATAACCGGCAAGGTCGTCGCCCCCGACATCTATATCGCAGTGGCCATATCCGGTTCCACCCAGCATCTGTCCGGTATGGGCGAGTCGGGAAAGATCGTGGCCATCAACAAGGACCCCGACGCCTACATCTTCAAGGTCGCTGATTACGGCGTGGTAGGAGACTGGAGGCAGGTGCTCCCCTCCTTCTCCGCCGCGCTCAGGGAAATCATGCAGGAATAGGGAGAGTGCCATGGCTATCAACATCATCGTCTGCGCCAAGCAGGTCCCCGACCCCGAAGGTCCACCTTCCTCCTTCGAGATCAACGCTGAGGAGCGCAGGGTCACCGCGCGCGGTATACCACCGGTGATCAATCCCTTCGACGAGAACGCCCTGGAAGCGGCCATCCGCATCAAGGAGACGAGCGGCGCCAATATTACCCTGCTCTCGCTGGGAAAAGGGCTCTCCAAGGCGGTTATCCTCAAGGCGGTAGCCGCCGGGGCAGACGCCTCCCTCCTGGTGGACGCGGAAGCCCTTGACGCTGCGCTTCTGGATCCCTTCGCTACCGCGCGGCTACTCGCGGCAGCAATCGGAAAGGCGGGCCCCTTCGACCTCATACTGTGCGGGCGGCAGGCCGCGGACACCAACGCCGGGATGGTGGGCCTGGGCCTAGCCCAGCTCCTGGGCATCCCGGCCATCACCCTGGCCCAGAAGGTGGAAATAGCGGACGGCCGGGTGGTGGTGGAGCGGGTACTGCCCGACGGCTATGAGGTGGTGGAGGCGCCGCTGCCGGCGCTGGTCACCGTCTCCGGCGAGGTGGGCGACCTGCGCTACCCGAGCCTGCAGGCCATCAAGGCGGGCAAGGCCCTGCCGCAGACGGTGCTCGGCCTCGCGGACCTCGGCGTGGAACCGGCCGGACTTGGCCGGGTCGAGACGGTCAGACTCACGGCCCCATCGCGCGAGAGGCGTTGCACGCTGGTGGAGGGGGATACCCCGGAGGAGGCCGGTCGCAAGCTGGCGCAATTGCTGAGGCAGGAAAAAGTGATATAGCTGCCGCTTCAGGACAGCGGCTTCGCAGATATGAGGCGATGGGAAACGGGAGTCAGGTCTTGACGGTCCTTTCGAAGGGGCATTGGTCTCAGGCAATGGCAAGTGGGGACAGGATAGATCCTTACCCCACCCTACGGGGAGAAGAACGTACGTCTGTCGGG
>JBFLWJ010000020.1 GCA_040757835.1 Actinomycetota bacterium | reverse complement strand
CGAGGGAATCAACAACAAAATCAAGGTCATAAAGAGGGTGGCCTATGGGTATAGAGATGAGGAGTACTTCTTCCTGAAGATACGGGGAGCTTTCAGGCCGGCTACCCACACTTCTGGGAGATGAACCTTATTATATAATTACCGATCCGGAATGGATCAAACCATATTCCATAGAATACCCTTTTCAGGGAGGGGAAAACCTCGCGTCCGGCATTAGCGCTCAGCCGGTGCCTCTTTGCGGGCTCTCGGACATGAATTTTTCGAGAAGGGGAGTGAACACCTCGAGAAGGGATTCCCTGATCCAGTGCTTGAAGGTTTCACCGTCGGGGTCCACCCCCAGGACCTGGGCGTGGGCGGTCTTGGCGCCGAGGAAAGAGTCAACGAGGACATGAAAACAGTAAACGAACTTCTCCATGAGATCCTTGTTTCCCGGAAGGGGGACCATCTCCTCCAGCATGCTCCGCACCCCCTCGATGTGCATGAGGATATGACGGTAGCCGGGTATCTCTTCCAGCTGACCGATCTGCGCCATGTTAACGAAGATGATCTGCTGGGCTTCGGGGTGGTGGAAGTAATAGTCTAGGAAGTTGTCGACGAAACGGGCAAGGCCCTCCAGGGGGGGGCGGCGTGATATGTCCACCAGCCAGGCGGGCATCATCTCCATGGCCTCGCTGTATATCCTCTCAGTCACCGCCTCGAAGAGCTTCTCCTTTGAACCGAAGTAGTAATGGATGAGCGGATGGTCAACATCCGCCTCGGCAGCGATCATGCGTGTGCTGGCGGCCCGGAAGGAGTGCCGCGCGAACACCCGGGTAGCTGCCTTAAGGATCCTCTCCCGCGTCCCCTCGTCCGTATCGCCCTTGCGGTAGCGCCTCTTGGCCTCACCGTTGGAAGCGGATCCGTCCGCGGATCTATCGCGTGCCGCCATCCCTCGTACACCTCTTTCGTGTGTCCCGCACCCCATGGTCGTCAGGTCGTGAAAAGTCGCCCGCCGCTGATGATAACGCAGCCATAGAGATATTGACAAACCGGTAAAATATCTTATGATTAATTTTACCATTCGGTAAAAGTATATTGCATATCATGATTCTCGGCAAGGGAAAGGGGGACTGGACCATGGAGATGGAAGCTGGTTTGCTGCAGTCGGGTATGGACGAGAAGAGCGAGGCTGTATGGCAGGCGATGCGTGCCGCGTATAAGGCGGGACTCACGGACGAGATACTGGGCGTGGCGGGCGCGCTAATGCCCCCCGGCATGGATCAGATCGAGATGCTGGGTGATGCGGAGGATCACCTGATGCGGGCCGACCTCACAGCCCTCGCCGGTATGCTTGACGACATGCTGATCCCGCTGGCGCGCGCCCTGGCCGGGCAAGAGGCGGTGGAAGCGATGAAGAACCTGCTCCTCACCGCCAAACCGCTTGTTGAGGGCATCGTTGTGGTCTCGGGCGGCGATGCCACGGTGATCCGCGACAGGCTTCTTGAGATGCGGGCGAGCCTGCTGGCCCTGCGGCCCATTTTGAGGGCTGCCACGCCGGGGGTCTTGAAGGCCGCCTCTCCCCACGTGGAGGAGTTCCTCAGGAACAAGGCGGGCCCGGCCGTTGGCGGCATGATCAACGCGCAGCTCGCCGGCCTCGAACGCCTCAACGAGACAAGCCCCAGGGCGATCCCGGCCTTTCTGGAGGGCATTTCCGCCACCGTCGATATTGCGGCGATGAAGAAGGCCGCCTCCGTCCTCTTCCCGGTCCTACTCGCGCACAGGCCGAAGCTGTTCAAATGGCTGGTCCAGGAGATCCTGATACGCATGAGGCAATACCTCGGGGCGATAAAAGGAGGTCGAGGACAATGACGGCAAAAGCCGATTGCGTGAAGATCTTGGGCGGCGAGAGGGTGCTCGCGGACAGGCAGACCACCACTTCCTTCGCTTCCGACGAGAGCTATACGCACGGTATATCTCCCGCATGCGTGGTGAAGCCGGCCAGCGTGGAGGAGGTGCGTGAAATAGTGCTCATGGCCAAAGACAAGGGGTACGCGCTGGTCCCCGTATCCTCCGGCGAGCCGCACTCCCGCGGGGACACCTTGCCCATGGCGGAAGGCGCCATCGTCGTCGACCTCTCGGGAATGAAAGGCATCCTGCGCGTGGACCGGCGCAACAAAGTGGCCATGGTGGAACCGGGAGTTACCTTCGGAGAGCTGCGAAGCGCCGCGGCACAGGCGGGCATGCGGGTGCTTTCGCCCCTGCTGCCCCGCCACAACAAGTCCGTCCTGGGAAGCGCGCTGGAAAGAGAACCTATCCTCATCCCCAAGTATCACTGGGACATGACCGATCCCCTAATGTGCGTGGAGGCGGTATTCGGCACTGGCGACGTCTTCCGCACCGGCTCGGCGGCTGGTCCCGGTACCCTGGAGGAGCAGTGGGCCGTAGGGTGCGCACAGAAGAATCCCATGGGACCCGGGCAGACCGATTTTCTCCGCCTCATCCAGGGATCTCAGGGGAGCATGGCCATGGTTACCTGGGGCACGGTGAAGCTGGAGTTGCTGCCCGCCGAGGAAAGAGCTTACTTGGTCACCGCCGCCGACTTCAGTGCACTGCTCGATTTCACCTACGCCATCCTGAAGTTCAAGCTGCCCGATACCTGCATCATCCTCAACGGCGCGAACCTGGGCGCGATAGCTGAAAAGGACAGCGGGAGCCTGCCCCCATGGACTCTTGTCTATTCCATCTCGGGGTATACATACCGGCCGCGGGAGAGAGTGGCTTACCTGGAGAAGGATATCGCGGACATTGCTTCCATGATCGGGGTGGAAACCGCACGTCTCGCGGGTGGCATCGATGCCGGTGAGCTGGTGCGCGGGCTGGAGATCCCGTGCCCGCCACCGCACTGGAAGACGCGCGTGCGGGGAGCGTGCCGGGAGGTCTTTTTTCTGACCACCCTGGACCGGGTGCCCGCGTTCCTGTCCGCTGTGGAAAAGGAGATATCAGCGAACGGTTTCGCTGCGCGCGATCTCGGGGTGTACGTGCAACCCATCCGTCAGGGTACCGGGTGCCACCTGGAACTCGATCTCTTCTTCGACCCCACGAATGAGGCGGAAGCCGCGAAGGTCAAAACGCTCTACGAGAGCATCAGCCGCACCAGTATCGAGATGGGAGGCTTCTTCTCACGGCCCTATGGTATCTGGGCGGACCTGGCCTACGGGAGGGCGCCGGATACCGTGGCGGCGCTGGCGAAGATAAAGGGCATCCTCGATCCGCGTGGCGTGATGAACCCGGGTCGTCTCTGCTATGGGAAGGAGGGGTGAGACATGGCTTTACGGGATATGGAAAGGGATATGGCGGGGTGCTCAAGGTGCTCGAGCTGCAAGTGGATACCCCATAGCCAGGTCAAGAGCTGGAGATTCGCCTCGGGCTGTCCCTCCAGCACCCGTCATCATTTTCACGCCTACTCCGGCAGCGGGAAGATGATCATGGGCCTGTCTTTGCTGCATGGCCGGAGCGAACTCAACGACGGCGTGGCGGAGATCATCTACAACTGTCAGCTATGCGGCTCCTGCCAGGTATCATGTCAGGTGTACCGGGACGATATCGACCTCAGCGACGTGCTCCTCGAGCTGAGGGGTAAGTGCGTGGAGGACGGTTTCCTCATCCTCGAGCACATGGAGATGCTGCAGTCAATGAAGAAAGAGGACAACCCCCTGGGTATGCTCAAGGCCGACCGCGGCCGCTGGGCGGAGGGGCTCGATGTGCCGGACATCGGTCAGCGTCAGGTGGAGGTCCTCTTCCACGCCGGATGCCGCTACTCATACGACGAAGACCTGCGCGAGACGTTGCGGGAGACGATCTCCCTGTTGAGCGGCAGCGGGGTCGATATCGGCATCGCGGGCAGGGAGGAGGCTTGTTGCGGCGGCCGGGCGTACGAGTTGGGCTATCAGGGGGAGATGCGCAACTTCGCGGATGACATGGCTGGACGGGTCAAGGCCTCGGGCGCGGCTATTCTGGTCACGGCCTGCTCGGACTGCTACTACACCTTCAAGTACCTCTATCCCAAGCGGGGGCTGGACCTGGGGGTGGAGGTTCTGCACGTTACCGAGTTAGTGGGCCGCATGATCAAGGAGGGAAGGATCGAGCCGGCCGGGGATGTCCCCATGCGCGTCACATACCATGACCCCTGCCACTTGGGGCGGCGCGGCGAGACCTACAAGGCCGGATGGGACGGTGGTGATAAGCTCCAGCGGCCGGTGCGTTTCAAACAGAGCGGGCGCATGGGAGTCTTCGATCCGCCGCGGGATATCATCAGGGCGCTGCCCGGGGCTGAGCTGGTGGAGATGGAACGCATACGCGAGTATTCATGGTGTTGCGGTGCCGGGGGAGGCGTACTGGAGGCCTTCCCGGATTTCGCCGCGTGGACAGCCGCGGACCGCCTGGAGGAGGCCGCGGCTACCGGTGCGGAAGCGCTGGTCACCGCCTGCCCGTGGTGCGTGAGGATCTTCAGGGACACCGTCACGGAGACGGGAGTGGAGATGAAGGTCTATGACGTGATGGAACTGCTCTCTGCGTCTCTTGGAGGTGTTTGAGATGATGAAAGATGAAGTCTACCGGGAACTTCAGGAAGCACTGGGTCCCGAGAACGTCTCCCGCGAACCGGCGGTGCTGGATGGCTATACCTGGCAACCCTTCACCGACATCCTCGGCCTCCCCGATTCGTGGTGCCGCTACCGGCCCGTGGCGGTGGTGCTGCCCGGAAGCACCGGGGAGGTGCAGGAGGTGGTAAGGATCTGCGGCCGCAACGGCCTGCAGTTCAAGGCCATGAGCACCGGCTGGGGAGCCTGGAACGCTCTGGGCGGAGAGAACACCGTACAGATAGACCTGAAGAGGATGAACCGCATCCTGGAGATCGACGAGAAGAACATGTACGCGGTCGTGGAGCCGCTCGCCATCTGTTCCCAATTGCAGGCGGAAGCCATGAAGAGGGGATTGAACTGCCATATCATAGGGGCCGGCTGTGGCTCCTCACCCCTGGCCAGCGCCACATCCCTCTGCGGCTACGGATGGAGCGGCCTCACCACCTCCTACAGCGCCCGCAACGTACTGGGTGTGGAATGGGTGCTTCCCGATGGAGAGGTATTGCGGATCGGGACTCTGGGGCAGGACGCCGGGTGGTTCAACGGCGATGGTCCCGGGCCAAGCCTGCGCGGTGCCATGCGCGGCTTCATGGGCGCCTGCGGCGGCCTGGGGGTGTTCACGCGCTGCGCCATCAAGCTCTTCCCCTGGCCCGGCCCGGAGGAGCCACAGGTCGATGGCCTGCTGATCGACGTTACCGCGGACGTGCCGGATACCCACGCGATGTTCTTGATCGCCTTCCCCGACCTGAAACGTTGGGCCGACGCGGCCTACCACATAGCCGATGCCGAGATAGGGTACATAATGTGCAAGAATTCCATAGGCGCCATGGCCGCGACCATGATACCCAGGGGGCTCAAGAGACTTACGCGCTTCCCGGTCTTCAAGGAGATGCTCAAGGCCTTGCGCTTCCAGTTCCAGTTCATGATCTGTGCGCGCACCCCGCGGGAATTCGCGTATCAAAAGGCGGTCCTGGAGGAGATCGTCGAGGAATGCGAGGGCATATGCATCGACCTGCGCAAGCTGCCGGAAATGCACGGCGCTTTCTGGTGGGGATTCGTGCGCGCGGCCATGCCACCACTCATCTTCCGCATGGGCGGGACCTTCGGGACTTCATATGGAGCCCTGGAGGGGTTCGACCACCCCGCTTACCAGTCCCAGGAGGGTGCGCGCTTGAAAGCGCTGTTCACCGAGGCGGGAAGGCTTATGGACGACCTGGCGGATAACTCCTGGGGAGGGATCTACGAGGGCAGCACGGGCTTTGGCCACCAGGAGGAGCTCTATATCTACGACCCGCGTGACCCCGAGCAACTGGAAGCCGCGGAGGACTACCTGGCGAGCACGCTCACGGACACCGCACTGAAGAAACTCGGACCTGGCCTTGGCTTCGCGGGAGGCGCCATCGTGGCGGAGATCTTCGGGCCTCTCATCGGCGACTATCACGAGTGGCTGCGCCGCATCAAGGCCGCCTTCGACCCGGACAACGTAAGCGACCCCGCCTTTTACGTGTCCCCAGACCCGGAAAAGCTCATCATGCAGGAGGTGGAGCTGAGACCGCGTATGGCACTCAACCTGCTGGCCGCTGGGCAGGACGAGAAAGGCGGAAGCGAATGAACGCCCCAAGCACATGGTCCAGGAGCGCGCTAGCGGGTGACCTCCAGGCCGCGGTTGCGCCGGATCCATCGCTCGACGTTGCCGAACACCGCGCCGTCCACGATGAGGCCGATCACCAGGACGACGATCATCATGGCCATGAGGCCGGCGGCATCGCTCAGCTCGCGCGCGAACTGCAGGCGGACGCCGATGGATGGCCGTGACGCGATGATCACCAGCAGCTCGCCCGCCATGAGTGACCGCCAGGCGAAGGCCCAGCCCTGTTTCAGCCCGGCGACGTAGGCGGGGAGCGCGGCCGGGAGCACCACGTGCCGCCACGAGTTGAGGCCGCGGGCGCCCAGCACCTGGCCGGCCCGCAGCAGGATGGGCGGGATATTGTCGATGCCCGAGATGAGCCCGTTGGCGATGGCCGGAGCGGCCCCCAACACCACCACGAAGAGGATGGCCCCCTCGGTGAGGCCGAAGAGCAGGATGGCGAAGGGGAACCACACGATGGACGGCATGCTCTGAAGGCCTGTGATCATGGAGCCCACGGCCCGGCGCAGGACGCTGGACTGCGATACCGCCAGGCCCGATATCGTCCCCAGCGATACGGCGAGGGCAAAGCCGAACACGGCCCGCTGCATGGTGATAGCCACCGCCCTCCAGAAATCGGCGGTGGTTATGAGTTCACCGAGGCGTCCGAACGCCTCGTAGGGCGGCGGGAGCACGTAGGTCGGCTTCCAGCCGCTCAACACGGCCAGCTCCCATACTGCGAAGACCAGAGCTATCGCGGCAAGCTTCGGCCACAGGGACCTCCAGAGGGCGAGCGCCAGTGACCGCCTGTCCCGCCGCGGGATGTCGAGGGCGTCTACTCCCCGGATGTCCTGGTCGAGGGGGGAGATGGGTTCAGCCATGTCTCCTCACCTCGTCGCGGAGCCGCTCGGTGATCACCCGGGCGACCTCGCCGACCTCGGTCGAGTCGATGCGGCGCGGCCGCGCCAGCGCTATCGGGAACTCCTCGATCACCCGGCCGGGCCTGCTGGAGAGGAGCACCACCCGGTCGCCCAGGCGCACGGCCTCGCTCACGTCATGGGTCACGAAGAGCACGGTCACTCCCGTGGCGCGCCATATGCGTTCAAGCTCATCCTGCAGGATCCCTCTGGTCATCGCGTCGAGGGCCCCGAACGGCTCGTCCATGAGCATGATCTCGGCGTCCTGGGCGAGAGCGCGCGCGAGCGTGGCCCGCTGCTGCATGCCCCCGGAGAGTTCGTGGGGGCGGCAGTCCCCGAATTCGTGCAGGTGCACGAGTTGCAGCAGTTCATCCACGCGCTGCCGGCGCCCGTGCTTATGGAGGCGCCGGAACCGCATGGATGTCTCCACGTTCCGCCGCACCGTGAGCCAGGGGAACAGCGCGGGTTCCTGGAAGACCATCCCCACCCCGCGCCCGTCGGTGGTGATGGAGCCGCGATCGATGCTGTAGATGCCGGCGATGAGGTTGAGCAGGGTTGTCTTGCCGCACCCGGAAGCGCCGAGCAGGCAGACGAACTCCCCGGGAAAGACGTCCAGGGAGAAATCGGCGAGGGCGAGGACCTCGGACCGGCCGTTACCATAGGTCTTCCATAGGTGCTCCACGCGGACCGTGGGGGCCTCCGCCGGGCCCTCCCCGACTGCTGCGACAGCACCAAGGTCCTGGGCGGAGATGGTCATTGACTGACCTCCGGACGGCCTTCCTCGCGGAGGACCTCGTTGAGGATGTCGAGGGCGTAGATACCTTTCAGGTCGACCGGTTCGAGCAGCCCCACTTCAATGGCATCGTCGGCCGATCGCTGCAACGAGGACGCGATGGGGTCAAGGGTGAAGGTGAGGTTGTTCCAGGAACCCGAGATCACATCTGGTGCCAGGGCTTTGCCGGTGAGCTGCTCGATGTTGGCGTTAACCGCGGCCTGTGCCTGGAACGGGTCCTGGTTGGCGAAGTCGACGGCGCGGATGAGCCCGCGCAGCACGGCCCGCACCTGGTCCGGGTGCTCGTCCAGGAAAGAGGTGGCCACGATGAGGTGGGTCGTGACGAACTGGCCTTCGGGCCACAGGTCGGCCTCGTTCACCAGGACGTGCCCGCCACCCTCGAGCACCAGGCGGGTCGCCCACGGTTCCGGGACCCAGGCCCCGTCGATGTCGCCCGAGCGGAAGGTCTCAAGGGTCTGGGCATTGGATTGCGGGAGGATGGAGACGTCGCCACCTCCCTCCAGGGTGGTGGCATATCCCTGGTCGGCAAGCCAGGCGCGCAGGGCCACGTCCTGGGTGTTCCCGAGGGATGGCGTTGCGAGCCGCGTGCTGGCCAGGTCGGCGGGGGTGTCGACGCCCTCGCGGACCACCAGCGCGGCGCCGCCCGACGTGGTCCCCGATACGATGCGTACCGCTTCTCCGCCCGACTGGGCGAAGGCGTTGATGGCCGGGTTCGGCCCGATGAAGGTCATGTCGATGGCTCCCGAGAAAAGCGCCTCGGTGGCCTCCGTGCCCGCGTTGAAGGTGGCGGTCTGCAGGGAGACATCACCCAGCTCCTCCTGGAAATACCCTTCGGTGACGCCCAGGATAGCGGGCGCGTGGGTAACGTTGGGGAAGTAGCCGAGGCGGACCGCTGCGGGAGCAGCTGTTCCGGTCTCCCCGTTCGAGCAGGCGCCAAGGAAAGCCACGATGGCGAGCAGGGAGATGGCGATAGCGAAGATCATGACCGAGCGAAAGACGTTTGACATTGCGAGGGACCCTCCTCCCCATACTCGATCTACCAAGCCGACCAACCAGATCTATGCCCTATCAATCCTTGACGGAAGCAACACGGTCGAAGCCGTAGTAATTATATATAATTATATATAACTAGGCAAGATAACCCACCCAGGCCGTAAGATCTACTCGCCTTAAGCCGAAATCGCAGCTAGGGAAGGATATTCGGGGCAAGTGCTCCGCTCCGAGAGTGAGGTTTATCCATACCGAAAGCGGCCGATGCTTGAGAGCCGCCAGGGTGATATTCCGCCCTTTAGGCGAGACGCGAATCCCTTACGAGCCGGCGAGGCCCTCTTTCATAAGAATGGAGTACTATTGGAGCGGGGAATCAATATCGGTCTTCTCCGTGGCTATCTACATGCGCAGCGGAAAGGGGGATATCCTGATGTTCGATCAAGCGGAATTCGAGAAGGCCCTGGCCATGCCGAGGTTGCAACAGCCGGTACCGGAGTTCCTCACCGGCAACCGCGCCGGCGGCAAGGTCCGCGTGCTCACCGAGCCCGAGCTCAATGCCATGACCAGGCAGTGGTTCGTGGACTACGAGCGCAAGATCCAGTACTATGCCGAGCGCGGCATGGATATCGGCTGGACGCTGGAATGGGCCAAGAAGTACTGGTGGAGCTGGCTGATGCGCGACATGTCCCTGAATGAAGAACTCTACGAGCCGGACCTCCGCTACACCGACGTGTCGTCGTTCGGCCGCACCATCGTCGGCCTGGACGAGTTCGTGAAGTACAATTTCGCGTTCTTCGACGCCATCCCCGACTGGCGCTACGATCCCCTACCCGGACAGGTCTTCGTCGACTATACCCCGGAAGGGGAGGTGCGCATCCTGGTACGCTACCTCGGCAGCGGGCACTGGAGCGGCCCCCTCCGCCTCTACCCCTACGACGAGACCGCCCCGGCCATCTACGGGACGGGTGTTTTCATCCAGTGCCACGGCTTCGACCGCTACTATTTCAACCGGGAGGGGCGGATGTACGAGGGGGACACCAGTTATGACATCTTCGAGGCGACGCAGGCCGCCGGCATCCTGCCCCGCGATGACAGCTGGATGTTCCGTACGCTGTTGAAATCAACCAAGCTGGTGGGAACATTGCGCGGCATGCGCCAGAAGGTCCCCTTCCTGCAAAAGCCGGAATAAGCACTGCCGTCCTTGCCGATGGTGGTAGGGCCGATATAGGTGAGCGCCGGCAGGCTGCGCACCGCGCGGAACGGGGGCCGCTCCCCGCGGCTCACAAGCCCATGAGCGCGCGTCCCTTCCGCTCCAGGTAGGTCCTGTATGCGGCGATGGCGGCCTTTACGGCGGACGCGATGAGCCTCCTGGAAACGGGGTTCTGCACCAGGGGGCCGTGGAAAAACCGGCCGAAAAGCCTTATCCGTGCTGCGTCCCCCTGGCTGACCCGGGGGAGCGGCGCGTCGATATCCACGGGCCTGGGGAAGAAGCGCCGGGGTGAAAAGAACCACTTGAGAACGAGGTTGGTGGTGAGGGCGAGGATGTCCCACGCCCGCTCCTGGTTGCGGTGGGCTGGCATCTCCCCGGCGGCCATCTGCACCAGCTCCAGGGGCAGGTAGACGTCGAGGTCGCTGGCGGTCAGCACCTTGATCAGCGAGAGGAATGCGTAGCAGCCCGGGCAGGGTACGACCAGGGCGTCCGCGCCGGTGGCCTCGGCCTCCTGCCACCTGAGGTAGAGGGCCTGCAGCAGGTTGAGCAGGGTGTGGACGGGATTATCTGAGGTGGGACCGTACAGCGTGGGCACGGTCCCGGCCCAGCCACAGCAGAGCGCGTTCTCCCGGCAGTGGCGCATCTCGGCCACCCGGCATCCGGTGCGCTCCACTATCTCGCGCGTGGTGTCGGGGAGGACGGCGTCCATGTACCTGCCGCAGCAGTTATCGTGGACGGTGACCTTCATGCGCAAGGGCTGCTTTATCTCTATCTTTCCGCCGCGCAGCCGCTCCAGAAGCCAGGTGTCCAGGAGCTCCACCTCGAAGCCGGCTTCCACGCCGAACCTCTCGGGCAGGACGTCGGTGAACATCGAGGCCTCGACGACCATGAAGCAGTACATCTTCTTCACGCCCAGCTCGGTGAACTTCTGAACCGCCAGGCGGCCCAACCGTTCCGCCTCCGCGAAATCCCCGATCCGGTAGGCGTCCTCTCCCATGCCGAACATACTGTCGCTGCCCATGATGGCGGGCCTGAGGTCGTCGAGCAGCGAGGTCTGGGCGATGAACGGCACCAGGTTGTTATAGAAGCCGGTTACGAGGACCTCCTCCCTGGGCTGCCGGAGGTTATCCTCCCACGCGCGCAGGAGCGACAGCTCATCGTCTCCCATCAGCACCCTGATGGTTGACCACATGTTCTCGGGCTCGTTGGGGAAGATGAACTTGGCCATGTGGGGAAGGCCCTGGGCCTTTTTCATCTCGCCGTAGCGCTGCAGGATGAGGCCGTAGGGGCTGGCTTCCCGGGGACAGGCGAACTCGCAGACGTTGCAGGTCTCGCAGCGCCGCAGCACCAGGGACCCAGCCACATCGCCGCGGATGAGCTTCTCTATCTCCCGCTTCGCGTCATCCCCGGAAAGCTCGAGCACGGGGCAGCGCTGAAAACAGATGCCGCAGCGGTCGCACTCATCCTCCCTGAAGAAACGGAAACCGGCCGGTGGTCCCATGCTAAGCCCCCTGGTTTCGACCGGATGGAAATGACGGCCGCATGTATGACACGGTCAGCCCCCTTCCGTGGCCGCGGCGGGATCCTTGCCCTGGCGCAGATCGAAGATGAGGATGTCCAGGCTCACCAGCACGATCCACAGCGGGAACAACAGGTTCAGATAGGGAACGGAGTTCGCTGCCACCAGCAGCACCAGGGCGATGGCGAGGCCGAGCAGTCCCAGCCAGCGCCTGATGAAACCGGTGCGCAGCGCGACGGTGGAGGTGGAGATGATGAACACCGCGCCCATCCGCATGGCGAACACGTTTAGAAGCGCCAACCCCGTTCTGCTGCCGAGGTCCCACAGATCGTGCTGGCTGGCCGTGCCTGGAGGAGCATCGAAGCTCGCCAGCAGCCCGAAGGCCATAGCCGTGGCCGCGAAGAGCAGCGCGACGAAGAGCAGCCCGCTGCCCAGGAAGACGGTGGCGAAGAACTTGTCCTCCCAGTCTCCAAGGCGGTCGCGGATCACGCCGATGAACCAGAGGAAGGCGATGCCCGCGAAGGGGACGAGATTGATGGCGATCACCACGGACGTCTTACGGCCGCCATCACTGAGCCATTGACCGGCATCAGCGGGGTCCGAGGGCATGGAGATCCTCATGAGCATGATAGCGGCGGCCAGGAGCACTGCGAAGAGGATGCCGGCGATGGCGGCGGCGCGGGGCGCCTTCAGCCCCCTGGGCGTCATGCTATCCATGGTGATCGCTTCATCTGCCGGTCCATCGGTCATGGCTTTCACCTCGGCTTTCCGCTTCACGGCGTTACGATGTTGAACCAGGGATCGAAGTCGTCCATGAGGCCGAATACCTCGGCTAGCTTACTCGCATCGCCCTCGATGGTGACCTCCCCGGATGAGACCTTGTCCGCCACGTTGGCCTGTTGGGTCAGGATCTCGTTAAGCGCCGAGCGGGTGAGGGCGAGGACGGCATCGGGGGTCACGTCCCACTTCCCGGTGAGATAGTTAAGCACCCCGTTCTCCAGTTGGAGCAGGTATGCCTCGCCCGTGTCGGTGAAGTCGAAGCCGATGCTCGCGGCATGGCCCTCGGCCCTGGGCCCGTTGAGCCGTACCGCCATGTAGTCGAAGATCAGGCCCACGCTCATGGCCGTGATGGCGTCATCGCTGCCGCTCTTCGCCTGCTCGACCGGGACCACTCCTTCGCGCAGCTCCATGGCGCCGGTGAGGTAGAAATTGCGCCAGGGGCCGGATTCGGCCTGGTATCCCAGCTGCTCCAGGGCATCGGCCTGCAGCTCCCGCGCCTCCATATTGTCGGGCTGGGCGAAGACCAGGTGGTTGACCACCTCGGCCACCCAGCGGTACTCGCCCCTCGCAAAGGCTTCCCGCGCCCTGGCGAGGACCGCCTCGCCGCCTCCCATGTACTCCACGTAACGCGCGGCGGCATCGGCGGGAGGCAGGGGGTGCAGGTTGGCGGGGTTGCCGTCGAACCACCCCAGGTACTTCTGGTAGATGGCCTTGGCGTCGTGACTGATGGTGCCGTAGTAACCGCGGTTATACCACTCGCGCTCCAGCTCCTCGGGCAGCTTTATCTCCTCCGCTATCTCCAGCATGGTCATGCCGTGGTTCGCCAGCCGCAGCACCTCGTCGTGGAGGTACTTGTACATGTCGCGCTGCTTCGCCAGGAACTTCACGCAGCGGTCGTGCCCCCACGTCGGCCAGTGGTGGCTGGCGAAGACCACGTCGGTGTCGGCGGCGAAGAGCTCGATGGCCTCGTCGATGTAGCGGGCCCAGTTCCTGGCGTCCCTCACCTGGGCGCCGCGCAGGGTGTAGAGGTTGTGCAGGTTATGGGTGCAGTTCTCCGCTATGCACAGGGCTCTGAACTGCGGGAAGAAGAAATGCATCTCGGCCGGGGCCTCGGTGTCCGGGGTGTTCTGGAAGATGATCTTGACGCCGTCTATGTCCATCTCGGTGGGGGTATTGGAGATGATGACCGTTGGCTCTATGAGCGTTATCCTGCCGTTAGAGATGTTCTTGCCCAGGCCGGCGTCAACCTGTCCGCGGGGGCTTCTGGGCAGCAGGCTCCCGTACATGAAGTAGGCACGTCGGCTCATGGCGTTGCCGGCCATGACGTTCTCGCTCACCGCCGCCTCTGTGAAACCCTCCGGCGCGATGACATGGACCTTGCCCGCCCTGACGTCAGCCTCGGAGATAACCCCCTTGACGCCGCCCCAGTGATCGACATGGCTGTGGGTATATACCATCGCCACCACGGGTTTCTTCCCAAGGTGCTCGTATACCAGACCCATGGACGCCCGGGCGGTCTCGGCGGATATGAGCGGGTCGATGACGATGTAACCGGTGTCCGTCTCGATGATGCTCATGACGGACAGGTCGTGGCCCCGCACCTGGTAGATGTGGTCGGTCACCTTGAACAGGCCGTGGTGCATGTTGAGCCTGGCCTGACGCCACAGGCTGGGGTTGACACTGGGGGGCGCGTCCTCTTCCCGCAGGAAAGCGTAGCCGTCCAGGTCCCAGACCGGCCGGCCACCGTCGTCCTTGATGAGCGGGGGGTCGAGGCTGGCGATAAAGCCCCTCTGGGCGTCCTCCCAGTCCTGTCCGTCCTTCCAGTCCAGGTTCTTAAAACTCGATACGGCGTTGGCCTCCTCGGTGAAGGGGGTGGCTTCCTTGGGCTCTGACATGGTTGTTATCCTCCCTGTAGATCGGCTATTTTACGTAACCGTACTTGCCGCGGCAGCCGCCGGCACAATCATTCTACAATACCCGGAGCGGTGATTCTTCCTTATACGTCCCCGTTTTCTTATCGAGTCCCCCGCGACCGCCGGCGGGGCTTAGCTCCCGGGGAGGCCGGGGGCCGCGAGACGGAGTATGGTATCGGCGGTACGGTGAGGGCCCTCCCGGAGGAGAAGGCCGCCTGAATCGTGATAGAATGTTCGGGTGAAGACATATATGGGAAATAATGGTTGCCTATCGGGAGGGAAGGGATAATGGGAAAGAAGTTCAGGCCGGACTGGACGGAGCAGGCCCCCCGGCCCGGGACCATCCGGTCCATCGTCAAATACGGCGACCCCCGTCATTTCAAGCACCCCAGCGACGCCTGGGTAAAAATGATGCAGCGGGAGTTCCACATGAGCGAGACAGATTTTTCCGTCAAGCGGGACGAGGGGAACGAGCCGGTTGTGCTCGAACGCCCCCCGGCGCTGCAGGCGGAGCAGATCGAGGCGCTGGCGGCCATCGTTGGCAGAGAGAACGTGGCCCTGGATGACTTCAGCCGCGTGAAGTATTCCTCGGCCAAGAACTCCGAGGAGGTCCTGGAACTGCGCCGGGGCATCTACCGCGAGGTGGCCGACGTGGTCGTCCATCCCCGCGACAAGCACGACGTGCGCAGGATCGTGGAGTATTGCGATGGCGAGGGCATACCCATCACCGTCTTCAGTGGAGGCTCATCCGTCAACTTCGGCTGCCGTCCCTATAAGGGGGGCGTCTCCCTGGTGCTGAGCACGCACATGAACAGGCTCCTGGAGATAAACGAGTTCAATCAGACCGCCAGGGTGCAGCCGGGCATGTTCGGACCCGCCTACGAGGCAGCCCTCAATAATGCCCCCGAGGGCTTCGGTTGCAGGCGCCGCTACACCTGCGGTCATTTTCCCCAGTCCTTCGAGTATTCGACGGTGGGAGGATGGGTGGTCACCCTGGGGTCCGGCCAGGCCTCCACCTATTACGGAGACGCCTGTGACATCGTCTTCAGCCAGGAGTACGTGACCCCCGTCGGGACCATCAAGACCCTCGATTACCCGGCCACGGCCACCGGACCCAAGGTGCATGATATCCTCAAGGGCTCCGAGGGCACCTACGGCATCCTGGTCGAGGTGACCATGAAGATCTACCGCTACATGCCGGAGAACCGGCGGCGCTTCGGCTTCATGTTCCCCACCTGGGAGGCGGCAGTTGACGCCAGCCGCGAGATCATGCAGTCCGAGTTCGGGATGCCCGCCATCTACCGCATCTCAGACCCGGAGGAGACCGACCGCGGCCTCAAGCTTTACGGCGTGCCGGGCTTCGTGGACGCCGGCTTGGAGCGCCTGGGGTTCAAGCCCGGGCAGCGCAGCCTGTGCCTCGGCAACATCGAGGGCGACAGGGACTTCGCCCGCCTGGTGGCTCGCAAGGTCAAGGGAATCGCCCGCGGGCACGGCGCCATCCCCCTCACCGGCTATCCCGCGCGCATGTGGGAACATACCCGCTACACCGAACCATACATGCGCGAGGACCTCAACGATTACGGCATCTTCCTGGACACCCTGGAGACCAGCGTCACATGGGACAACCTGCACCGCGTGCACCAGGGGGTGCGTTCCTTCATCAAGAGCCGCCCCGGCACTATCTGCATGACCCACGCGTCCCATTTCTACCCGCACGGGGCCAACCTCTACTTCATCCTAATGGCGCGCATGGACGTGGAAGAATACGTGGCCTTCCAGGACTGCATCATCGAGCGGATACTGGAGCACGGCGGCACCCTGAGCCACCACCACGGAATCGGCCGCATGCTCGCGCCCTGGATGGAGGCCCATCTCGGTAAAGAGCAGATGGAGGTCCTGCGGGCCCTGAAGCGCCACTTCGATCCCCACGGCATCATGAACCCCGGAGGTCAGTTGGGCCTTGACGATATCCCGCCGCGTCGCTGAGCGGCGGCGTCAACCCCGCCCGATACGGTGGACCGCCGCCCGGCGCATCCTCTTGCGATACCGCAGGTACCGCGGCGGAGAACGGCTTCAAGGCGTTTACCGAAAGGACGATTATTAATGTGGTGGAAGTATTCGCGACGGCGGAACGGAGGTGCCGACGATGACGGTCAAGATCGACGTGCCACAGGAGAGCCTGCCCCACCTGCAGTCCCAGGACCTATTGGGAGACATATAGTTCTACCGGCCGGATTGCCGCTACCTGCAGGACGCGTGGCTGGAGCACCCCACTAGTTACGATCCGGCGCTCCTCTTCAACAACGATGACGAGGAGGTCTTCGTGCGTGCCCATGGCAACTTCGCCATCCCCGCCTCCTTCTACCTGGCACCACCCGAGGACGAGGTGGAGTACGCCACTTTCCGCCACTTCAACGCCGTCGACTCCAACCTCTGTTTCAACCAGCTCGCTTACGTGCTCTCCATGGAAGGGAGTAAGAGCGGGCTGGTGCCCCTGGACAAGTTCGGGGTGGACCCCGAGCACGTCCGCTGCCGCAAGGTCGCCGTGAACATGATGATCGCCAAGATCAATACCACCTTCGTGCGCCCCATCGATCCCTCCGACTTCACCGGCTGGATCGCCATCCGCACCATCTACGAGAGGAAGGGCATGCCCTTCATGGAGCTCGAGTTCCAGTTCAGCGACGTGGATGGTCCGGGGCTCGCGGTGGGGGAGTGCCGGGGCGTGGTCTTCGTGCAGAATTTCTGCACCGATCCCGATCACCCCAGGGGTTGCTGCGACTGAGGGATAGACCAGCCTCGAGGCGGGAACCCGCTCCCAAAAAGAAGTGGGACGCTACGCACGGGATTTTTCCGAGCGCCCGTCATGCGACGGCGCCGCCTTTGTGGTATCTTCCAGGGGCCCTGTCTCTCCGGATTGACCACGTGTGGGTGATGATGGCGCTTCAGTGGTGGCGGCACGGGCCTTCGTGCTCACCGCCGCATACCGCGTCCCCGGGCAACAACGAGCCGTCCAGGTAGCTGGAGAGCACCTCTTCGATACCTCCGGAAGCCCCGGCGACGATGTTTATGCCCGCGGCATTGAGGTGCTGGACGGCGCCGCCCCCGATCCCGCCGACGATCACAGTATCGACCCCGTGGCGCAGAAAAAGCTCGGCGAGGCCCCCACATGAATGTTCGGACGGAGCCGGGATGACCTCCCGGGACTTGATGGAACCGTTATCGATCTCGGCGAGGATGAACCCCTCGGAGCGCCCGTAATGTGAAGAGACCCTCTCGCCTTCCTTGACTATCGCCAGTATCATGTTTCCTCCTCGGTAATTGCTTTCCGCGACTAATGATATTTTAGGGATATAATGGGCATATGTCTATATTGTTACTCATGTGTCCCATGACGTGTATCATACGGACAGCCACGTGGGAACAAGCAGGCGCGTGATGCTTGATCGACAGGGGGGAGAGAACATGCCCTCGTGTGAAGAGAACGACCTACAGTCGATGTTGCGCGCCCAGGCCTGCGATTTTTGTGCCCGCATACTCAAAGAGGACGGACTGATGCCTCAAGGGGATGAGGGGCTTCTTCTACTGCGGTTCCGTGCGCTCAAGGGGGCGGGCTATCCCGGGATCCTCATCCCCACGGAGATGGGAGGGGAAGGGGGAGGATGGGCCGAGGCGGCTATCGTGATCGAAGAACTGGCCCTGGCGGATCCGGTCCTGGCTATGATGCTCCTCTCCCACCTGGTGTGCACGGCCGGCCTGCTCCTCTGGGCCGATGGACGCCAGGCGGCGGATCTCCTGCCGCCGCTTGCGAGATGTGATGTCCTGGGGGCTGTCGCACTGACCGAGCCGGAGGCGGGCACCGACTTTGCCGACCTGCGGACCTCCCTGGAGAGAAAGGGAGAGGCCTGTTACGCAAGTGGCAACAAGTGTTTCGTGACCAACACCGCGCCTGGAGAGGAGAGCGGCCTGCTCGCTTTCCTGAAGGGGCCCGAAGGCATCGCGGCGGCCTATATATCCTCGTCGAGTCCCGGGCTGCACCTGGCCCACCGCTACCGCTTCAGCGGATGGGAAGGGCTTCCAAACCACGCGCTGGTGCTTCAGGACTGCGCCTTTCCCGCCGGCAACCTGCTCCGAGAAGGCATGGTAAGGGATGACCTGCTGTCCCTCTTCGACGGGGCGGCGCTCCTGGTCGCGGCCATGGCCGCGGGTATGGCCCGCGCCTGCCTGGAGACGGTCTCGCGATACGCTGGGGAGAGGAGACAGGGCGGCAGGGCGCTCGCCGGCCACCAGGCGCTCTATTTCCGCATGAGCGACATGGCCACCAGCATCGAGTCGATGAAGATATCGCTGCAAGCGGCCGCGGGTAGGCTGGATGCCGGTGATCCCTGCCACTGCGAGCTGTGCATGCTCAAGCTCTTCGTAAGCGGCAAGCTGGAGGAGATCGCGTCTTCCGCCGTGGAGCTGGCAGGGGGATACGGCTACACGCTCAAGCGCCGGCAGAGACCGCACCGGGAGAGACAGGGGAGATGAAGGGAGGACCGAAGATGGGAGTACTGGTGGGCAAGCCAGCCCCCGATTTCGAGGCAAGCGCGTACGTGGACGGAGGGGGGCGTCCCTTACCCCATGCTCTCCGACGCCGGTGGCCGTATCGGTACGGCATTCGGCGTCTACGATGAGGAGGCGGGAGTAGACGTCCGTGGGCGTTTCATCATCGATCCCGAGGGGATAGTCCAGGCCATGGAGGTCCTCACCCCGCCGGTGGGCCGAAACGTCAGCGAGCTTATACGCCAGGTGAAAACATACCAGTATGTGAGCGAGACCGGCGAGGTCACCCCCTCGGGATGGCAGCCCGGAAAGCCGACCCTCAAGCCCAGGCCGGACCTGGCCGGAAAGGTGTGGAAGGAGTGGAAGCCAGAGTCGGCGTTCTAAGCCGCATCCCCATATAAAGTTGAAGACGGGGCGCAGGCCGTAAGCCGGCCGGCGCCCTTTCCGTCCGTGCACGCCGGTTGAGTCCGTACCGGGACGGCTCCTATATGCGCATGATCCGTCGACGGCGGTGACCGGCAGCGAGTGTATACTGTGAATGTGATATATTCGTAGGCAAACGGCGAAGCCGGAGGGAGATAAGGAATTGGCCAGGCCGATCAAACCAAGGCTCGTACGCGAGTCCCCCAAGGCGGAGTATTTTAAACCGCGGGGGATTCCCATGCTCGAGCTCGAGGAAGTGGTCGTGACCGTGGACGAACTCGAGGCCTTGCGCCTGGTCGACCTGGAGGGTATGTACCAGGAGGATGCGGCGAGGGAGATGGGCGTGTCCCGCCAGACCCTGCAGCGCATCCTAAATGAGTCGCGGGCCAAGGTCATCGACGCGCTGGTGGGGGGGAAGGCGCTGCGAATCGAGGGAGGCAGCTACATCCTGCGCGAGTCCTCCGGCCATTACCGCTGCGGACGTTGCGGGGAAGACGTCCCCCCCGGCTACGGCCGGCGGGGAAAGGGCTGGAAGTGCCCCGCCTGCGATTCCCAACCCACCAAATAGGGGCCTTACACTATCCTCCCAATCGGCATCATGCGCCCAGGTATCCCGCGGCCAGCTTCACGGCGTGGGCGGCGTCCACCCCGAAGGCGTCGGCGCCGGAATATTCCACCACCTTCCCGTTCACCGGTCCGCCGCCGATGATCACCTTCACCCTGTCCCGCAGCCCCGCCTCGGCCAGGCTCTCCACCGTCTCCTTCATGGAATCGAAGGCCAGGGTCAAGAGGCCCGAGAGGGCCAGAAGGGAAGCGCCGGTGTCCTTGAGTTTGCCCACGAAGGCCTCGGGGGCGACGTCAACACCGAGGTCGTGGACGTCGTAACCCTCGCAGCGCAGCAGGGTGGCAACGATGTTCTTGCCGATGTCGTGGATGTCTCCCTTCACGGTGCCGATGACCACGCTCCCCCTGGTGGGGCCCGCTCCCGCCTCGAGGTGCGGCTCGATGAGGGCGATGGCCTCCTTGAAGATCTCCGCGGACATGATCAACTCCGAGAGGAAGTACTCCTTGTCCTCGAAACGCCTTCCCACCTCGGACATGCCCTCCCTCAGGCCTTCCACCAGCGAGAGGGGGTCGCCCCCTTCATCGAGGACCTTGCGGACCTCCGCCAGGACCTCGTCCTCCTGCAGCCCGGCCAGCATGGTCGCGATAGCCTCAGACATACTAAAGTCTCCTTTCCGGCAGGCGATCGCGGGAATCCGGAGCCATCACAGCCAGGCTCGTGTCCCTCCTGAAGCCCGCGCCATATACAGACAACCGACTTGAACAGGTTCGCATGCTTACCTAGACATTTATAGGATCTTAAGGGACGGGCGTCAACCGACCCCGTTGTGGTCGGCTTCAGAGGATGTAATATTTATTATGGCAGATATCCCATGCTATGGAGCGGATTCGGAAAAGGGGTGAGGACATGAAGGTGTCTGGATGCGACCTGCTCGCGCGCTCACTTGTCGGGATCGGGACGCGCTTCGTGGTCGGCAGGGACGCGGGGGCACTTGGCCCGGTATTCGCGGCCCTGGAAAGAGAGGAAGGACTGACGGCGCTGACACCGCTGGGGGATATAGCGGGCCCCTTCATGGCCTACAGCAATACCTTCTACAATGCAGTTCCGGCGGTGATCCTCTCCTCCACCCCGGCGGACGCCGTTAACTCCCTCACCGGCGTGGGAACCGCCTGGGGGGACAAGGTGCCGGTCTTTCTCATCACGGTGTGCCCGAGCACCAGGTTGGGGGGGAGCTTCCCCGGGTTGACCCACCGGCGCACCTTCGCCCCCTTTACCAAGTGGAGCGAGACCGTCACTGCGATGGATGATATCCCCAGGCTGGTGGGGCAAGCCTGGCGGGAAGCCATGAGCGGGTGCCACGGTCCGGTACACCTGGACATCGCGGAGGCGGTGCTCGGTGAGGTGAAGGAGATGGGGGCGGAGGAACTGGAGGAATTGGTGGCCCGCGGCCTGGGTTCCCTCGAGATCGTGACCATAGACGGAGACCCCGAACTCATCCGCGCCGGCCTGCGCGCCCTGCTGTCCTCCGAGCGCCCGCTGCTCATCTCAGGTGGGGGGGTGACCCACGCCGAAGCGTGGGACGAGATGGACCGGCTGGTGCGGGCCCTGGAGCTGCCCGCCTCGACCTCCATCTCGGGCGAGGGCGGCATCCGCGGCGACAACCCCTTCTACATCGGCGGACCCAGCTTCCTGGGCGGCGAAGCCTTCCACCGTGCCGTTAAGCGCGCCGACTGCGTGATGGTGGTGGGCGCCGCCCTGGGGGGCTTCGAGGGATTCGGCTCGCCGCCCTTCTGGAACCCGGACGTGCGCATCATCCAGGTGGATATCGACCCCATCAACATCTGCCTCAACACCCCGGTGGAGATATCCATCCTGGGGGACGCGAAGGCGGTCCTTGTACGCATGCTGGAGATGGTGGAGGAGGGCGAGGTCAAGCCGAACCCGGCCCACCGTCCCTGGGTGGAGCACCTCCTGGCCAAGAAGAGGGGCTGGCGGGCACGGGTGGAAAGCCTGGCTGATGCCGAGTGGCCCGTCATCCAGCCGGCTTACCTGGCCAAAACCATTGCGGAGCTCTTCGAGCCGGATATATTCATCGCCGTCGACGGGGGCAATACCGCGCTGTGGTCGGCGATGTTCTGCATGAACCATACGCCCAAGAGCGGGGTGGCCCCGGCGGGGATGGGGACCCTGGGATGCGGCATTCCCGCGGCCATCGGCATAAAAGCCGCCGCGCCGGAGCGGCCCCTGGTGCTCATCCAGGGGGACGGTGCCTTCCTCTACAACGTGCAGGAGCTGGCGACGGCGCGCCGCCTGGGCATGGACTTCGTGGTGGTCATCTTCAACGACCGCTGCTGGAACATGATCAAGGGCGCGCAGGACATGATGTTCGGCGGCCGCCACGCGGCGTCCATCATCGAGGGCTCCGACTATGCCGCCATAGCCCGCGGTTTCGGATGCTACGGCAGGAGGGTGGAGAGGGCGGAGGATATCGAGCCCGCATGGCGGGAGGCACGGGCCTCAGGGCTCCCCGCCATCCTGGACGTCCTCATCGACCCGGACGCCATCCCCGAGACCCTTATCAGCTTCGCGATGGGCGGTGAGTTCGAGGGGGTGAGCCTGAACCCCTTGCGGGCCATAGGGAAACCCAACGTCAAGTTCGACCGGCGCCTCTTGAGCGTTGCCAAGTACGCCGTCAACATCTTCCTGGACAGGGACCTAAAGTGAGGGGGTGATGGGCATGCAGCTTCTGAATGGAGGAGAACTGGTGGCCAAGACCCTCGCCCAGGAGGGAGTGGACTGCTTCATCGGGATAATAGGAGGCCAGATACTGCCGCTCTTCGATGCCGTGTACCGGGACCCGGGGCTCAAGCTGGTGGCCCCCCGCAACGAGGCGGCGGCGGCGATGATGGCGGACGGATATGCCCGCGCCTCGGGCGATGTGGCGGTGGTCCTCTCCACCGTCGGCGCCGGGGCCATCTACTCGGCGGCGGGTACCGCCAACGCGTGGGGCGATCACGTGCCCATCCTCTCCATATCACCCCAGGTGCAGAGCTGGAAGATGTATCCGGCCCAGGAGTCGCTGCAGGGCTGCTACCAGGCGGACATGCTGTCGGGGGTGACGCGCTGGAACTGTGTCGCCTACAACTGGCGTCGCATCCCGCGCCTGGTGCAGAGGGCGCTGCGCGAGGCCCACTCCGGCGAGAAGGGCCCGGTTCACATCGATATCCCGGTGGACGTCTTTTACGAGTATCACGCGGTGACGGGCAAACGGCTCAAGAAGCTCATGCCCCCACCCGGGAGCAGCCGCTTCTCCGGCAGCTACCTGCCCGACCGCGACGCCGCCGCCGCGGCCCTGGGGCTGCTCGAGGCGTCGAGCAGGCCGGTGGTGGTGGCGGGGCTGAGCGTGCTCAGGGAGGGGGCCTGGGACTCGCTGTCCGCCCTGGCGGAGAGGTTGTCCTCCCCCGTGGCCTTGACCCCGCCCGCCCTGTCGGCGCTCGCTGGCGACGATCCCGGGTATATCGGCGTGTGTGGCCACGCCGCTCTCACCAGCCTGCCGGAGGCAATGGGCCAGGCCGACCTGCTGCTATTGCTCGGGACCACCCTGGGTGAGCAGGAGGAGGTCGTGGAGATGGTGGACCGCTCCCGCACCAGGGTCATCCAGACCTCGCCGGAGCCGGAGCTCCTGGGCTCCCTGGGGCCGGTGGACGCGGTCCTGGCTGGCGATGCCGCATCCATCTCCAGGGCGCTGGAGAATGGCATGCGCGGGGAGTCGGGCGAGAGGACGAAGTGGCGGCAGGCTTGCCGGGAGTCCTTCGAGGGCACCCTGGATAATACCAGGAAGGACGCACGCGGTAAGGGCCCCGGGGCCGCGGTTGATGCCCTGGGACAGGCCATGGGCAAGCAGGACCTGATGGTTCTGGATGGGAGGGAGTCCTTCTACTGGGGATCACTGCTCTGCCCCGCCGGCACGAATAATACCCGCTACCTCTCCCACGGGCTCAAGGGTATCGGCTACGGGCTGCCCATGGCCCTGGGGGTCAAGCTGGCACGCCCCCGGGAGCGGGTCTTCGCCCTCTGCGACACCGCGTCCCTGCTCCACCACGTCCAGGAACTGGACACCGCCCGGCGGGAGGACATCGGCGTGATCGTGTGCGTGGTGGGCGAGCCCTTCGACTGGAGAGGGGTGGCCGAGGGGTTCGGCCTTAATGGCGCCGTGGCCACCGGAGCGGCTGAGCTCATGGTGGCCCTGGAGAAGGCGGGCCGTGACCGGGCGGCGACGGTCATAGACATGACGCGCTTCGAGGCATGATGAGTTGAAAACGACCGGTAAAGACCGCAGCCGTTCGCAACGCGGGCGGCCGGAGAAAGGAGGTCGGAGATGACGGTGATGGAGCATCTGCGCATGCCGCGCCTCGCCCAGATCGGCATCTACGTCAAGGACATGGACAAGTCCATAGAGCGCTTCGAGAAGCTCTTCGGCATCGGGCCCTGGTTGGTCCTGGAGGGAGACACGGAGTACTGCCTGGACCGCGGCTGCGAGGTCACGGTCCGGGGCCGCATCGCCATGGGGTACACCGGCAGGGTCCAGCTGGAACTCATCAACATCGTGGCCGGGAGCAACCTCTATCTCGATACCCTGGGAGGGCTCGAGGAGGGGATACATCACCTCGGTTTTGCCGTGAACAACCTGGAGGAGAGGTTGCAGGCCTGCCGCGAGGCGGGCATCGAGGTGCTGCAGCGGGGGGTCCTGAAGCAGTTGGGACTGACCATCGACTACGCCTACCTGGACACCGTGGACGAGGTGGGCATCATCCTCGAGTTCATCCAGACCCGTTTCATGGGGCTCAAGGTCAAGCAGACGCCAGGTCCGGTGAAGCTGCTGGCGAGGGTACAGAGGCGTTTCGGCTTCCCCTGATGACTACGCGGCGAGGACCCCGCGACCGGTGGGACAGGCTGACCGGACAGGCCCGCTAAGCCCGTACTCCGTTGCCGGTGGCGAGCTGCGATGATCGGGGTTTGACTTCCGCCTCCAGGACCCCGCCGTCGGTGAGTTCCCATTCCGCGTCGGTGGCCGCGGTGCCGAAGCCTATCTCGAAGAAACCCTGGGCAAGCCCGACGATGATCATGGGCAGGGCGACGTTCTCCATGCGCAGCCGCATGCCCATCCTGCGCATGCTCAGTTCCTTGAGGTTCCCGAGCCCGCGCACCGCGAGCTGGGTGCGAAAATCCCCCTCGTCGGTGATGTCCTCGATGGTGTAGAAGCCGCTCTTGGTGAAGCGCCGCTGCGCCTCGACCACCGCCCGGGGGACCTCGTCCCCCAGCTCTTCCTCCAGCTCGTGGAAGACCGGGTCCAGCAGGACATCTCCCTGGATGGCCATGCGCCTGCGGGTGAATTTGTTCACGATGATACCCCGGTCCGGATACCATTGATAGCTGGACATCGTCCTGGGGCACCCGCAAGACGGGCACCTCTCGAGCTCGATGTCCCCGTCCACGTGGGTGTGGGGGCGGAACCACAGTCGCTCCTTGAGTTCCTTGGTGTGTGGCATGGGGTACGCGGTGATATTGTATAGATCGGGGAACATCCGCTCGTAGGAATAACCCTGTTCGACACCGGTAAGGAGTTCGACGGCGCCGACGTGGGCGGACACGGCGAGGGGGACGGAATGGGGTTCGGTGATGCTGACGGTGTCGAAATCGTTCTCGTCCTGCTCGTAGCGAAGGGCTACCCGGTTGTAGCTCCCCGCCCCGTTTATCCTGCCGATGTCGCGGAACGCCGCGTCGATAGGCTCGTAGTCCATCTCCCGGTTCCTGACCTTCTCCCTCACCGCCGCGGGGACGAAGGACTTGAGGTATCCGCGGTACGCCCGCCGTCCCGCGGTGATGACCAGGTGCTCGATGGGGGAGCCGATGATCTCTTCTATGCCCTTGAAGAGCGGGTCGAGGTTCTCGGTCTCGATGAAGACCATGCGGCTGCTGTGGTTGCGCGCTTGCACGATATCGCCGTTGTTCAGCCAGGAGTGTTCGGAGGTGATGATCTCGGGCAGTCCACATTCCAGGCATCTGTCGAGAGGGTTCATCCAACGCCACCTTCTCTCGTTCCGCTCGCCCTGCTGGCAGTATCTAACATATATTATCGGGCGTTTTCGCCATGGACTGAAAACAGAACGGGCGAGACTGTTTGCCGCCGGCCTCACCTGATCCCGTTCATCATGAGGTCGAGCATGAACGAGGTCACCTCGGGGACGGGATGCTGGGGGTTGAAGGTGAGATAGATGGCCAGGAATTCCACCATGCCCATGAAAACGCGGGCCAGAAGCTCCGGGTCTAAATCGCGGATCACGCCCTTGCCGATCGCTGCTCGGATCTCGGCAGCGATGGGGTCGGCCATCTGGTTGTGCAGGGCTTCGAACTTCTCCCGGGCGGAGGGGGCGCTGGCAGCCATCATCCCCCGCAGCTGGTTGATGATCCCGGAGAAGTATTCGTAGTTCTCTATGTAATATGTGGCGGTGATCGCCGCTTTCCTCTGGAAATCATCCTCTTTCTCGACCATGGCCTCGAAGGCCGAGACCATGTTCCGGGTCAACTCGTCGATGACCTCCATGAACAGCTCCTGTTTGTCCTCGAAGTAGATGTAGAAGGTGCCGATGGATATGCCCGTCGCGGCGGTTATGTCCTCGATGCGGGCACGCGAGTAACCCTTCTCCAGGAATACCTTGCGGGCCGCTTCCCTTATCTGCTGCCTGCGCCGCAGCGCGGTCTCCTTGCTCATATCCCCAGGTTTCCGCGGCGGCTTGATGCCGCCGGACGTCTCCGTCCCGTCTCTCTCTTCCAGGACCTTGCGCAGGAAGGACAGAGGCACCCTCGAGTCTCCCTTGACCTCGCGGACCGCAAGGAGTCGTTCCAGGTGGGAATCGTCGTAGTAGGCCATGGTCTTGCCCGTCCGCTCGGGTTCGGGCAGCAGGCCCTGGCGGACATAGTGATGGATGGTATGGCGGGGCACCCCGGAGAGCCTCTCCAGCTCACCGATCTTCATCCGCCTCTTCTCCATCGCCATCATGGCTCCTTGCAGCGACCGCCGTTCCTGACAAATTGCAATACAATATATCACAAGAAAATGGTTTATGGCAATAAATCGAAGAAGGTAATGGGCGTTTTGCGTGACCTTATCCTCATATGAATGCAGCTCATCATGTTAAGAACGCTTGACAAGCGGTTCTGGTAATGGTAGTCATGATCTGAATTATGAATGAATAATCACTCATAATATGACGGTTACTTCGAGGCATCGGGGAGAGGAAGGCAAGGGCAAGGACCGCTAATGGATATCTATAATTGCAGGGGCACCGATCAGTGAGATCGCACCGAAGGAGGTCGAGGTGAAGAAGATGAAGCTGGCAGCCGCCACCGCCGCGGTGCCGATGGTGGGTTGGGCCGCGTACAGCCTCGCTAAGATGAACAAGCCGGTCCCCTCCGAGGAGGAGGCGAGGGCCTATGCCAGGTCGCTGCTGGAGAAGGTGGGCCTGGGGGAACTCTACGGTACCTGGCGCGAGGAGCGGCTGGATCTGGGCGACCGTACGCTGGCCCTCTACCATTTCAAGAGCGAACCGGGCGACCCGGTGATGGTCTTCGTCCCCGGGACCAGCGTCTACGCGCTCCTCTATACCGAGTACATGTACAAGTTGAGCAAACAGGGTTTCAACGTGGTGGGCTTCGACCCGCGCGGCCACGGCATGAGCACCGGCAAGCGGGGGGTCTATACCCTGGGCCAGCTGGTGGAGGACGCCCGGGCGGTCATCGGCCACGCCATGGCGGCCTACGGTGACAAGGTGGCAGTCTCCGGCTCGAGCCAGGGCGGCATGGTCGCCTTCTACTGCGCGGCGGCCGAGCCGCGCCTCAAGGCCGCCGTGTGCCACAACGTCATCGCCCCCGATGAGCCGGACAACGAGAGGATGACCCGCTGGCCGGGCATGTTCCGCCCCCTGATGCCCTTCCTGTCCCTGCTGCAGCCGGTGGTCGGTTCGCCGTTAGGCAAACTGATGACCCCCGTCTATCTCTACCTGGACCTCAAGGCCGAGACCAGCCGGCTTATACCTGATGTTATGGAGTTCATCAGGGAGGACCCGCTGGTCGCGAGCGCGGTGAGCCTGTCCGCCCTCCACTCCCTGGCCTCGACTCCCCTGGCGGTGAAGGTGGAGGAGATAAAGACCCCGGTGATGGTCATCCATGCGGGCAAGGATAATATCTTTCCCGAGGACTACGTGCGCCGGGTATACGCCAGGCTGACCTGCGACAAAGAGTTCCTCTACATGGAGGGCGCGCCGCACCTGGTGATGACCGACTACGTGGACGACCTCATACCGCCTATATCGGCGTGGCTCAAGAAAACGATGGAAGTATAGTCGAGCGGAGGCGGCAATGATCCTCAAGGATATCCTCATCACCCTCTGCCTGGTCACCGGCCAGACCGAGCGGGCGGCAGGCTGCCTGGGGGTGCGCTTCTTCCTGCCCGAACTGTTCCGGCTGCGCTATGCCAACATGGGGGGGTTGGACCCCGATGTCTTCGCGCGGCAACTAGGCGGCCTCAAGTCGTTCGAGGAGTCGGCATGGTGCGGGTACTGGAACGCTATCGCCAGCGCTTACGAGGCGGAGGCGGAGAGACTCCTGCGGGAAGGAGGGGACGCCGGTGGGGAGGAGGCACGGGACCGCCTGGTCAAAGCACTCACCTACTACACGGTGAGTGCCTTTCCCGGGGATACCCCCCTGAGGATGGACGCCTACTACAAGGCCGCGCAGCTCTTCGAGCGCTCCGTCCCCTTGTTCGACGAGCGCATGGAGAAGGTGACGCTCATCGTGGCGGGCGAGGAGGTCAATGGATATGCGCGCTTTCCCGCGGGGGAGGAGAAGCACCCCCTGGTGATCGTCACCAACGGGCTGGAAGGCACCGTGCAGGAGATCGCCCTGCCGCTGCTGGCCTACCGGGACGCGGACATCGGCGTCTTCCTCATGGAGATGCCGGGTACCTATGCCTACAGGCAGCCCATGTCGGGGGCATCCGAGGCGGTATACAACGGCGTCATCGACCACTTCGCCGTTCATCCCCGGGTGGATGCCGGGCGCATAGCTATGGTTGGGACGAGTTTCGGCGGCTACTGGTCGGCGAGGATGGCGGCGGTCGATCCCAGGCTGAAGTGCGCCGTGGCCTGCGGCGCCCCCCTGCACTACGCTTTCGGGCTGGCCAACTCCCTGGGCACACCGGAGATCATCGCTTCCGTCCTCAAGAAGGTCACCGGGGCCGGCAGCCTGGCCGCTATGGGGCGCAGGCTGAATGAGCTGTCGTTCGTGAACAACGACCTCTACCGGCGCATCGATATCCCCCTGCTGGTCATCAACGGCGACAACGATACCCTGCTCGGCACCAGGGATTCCAGCGTCCTCGCGGCCAGGGTTCCCAAAGCGCTGCTCAAACTGTACGAGGACGATGACCACTGCGCCATGGGACATTACCGGGAATGGCTTGACCTCACCTTCGAATGGCTGCTCATGCAGTTCAGCCGCTGAAGGCGGCGAGCCCGACAGTGATCTTCGAGGAGGGGGTGGGTGATGAGAGTGCATTACCTCAACTGCGGCACCATGTATCCGCGGGGCGCGACGCTCTTCGTGCCGTACGAGGAGCGTTCCTGCTGCCTCTGCCTGCTTATCGAGGGCGACAGCGGGCTCGTGCTCGTGGACACGGGTTTTGGCACCAGGGACATGGCGGACCCCAACCGGCTGCGCCGCTATTACAACTTCATGATGAACATCCAGGTTGATGCGGAGGAACCGGCGGTGCGGCAGGTAGAGAGGCTCGGCTTCGAGCCGGAGGATGTCCGGGACATCATCTGCACCCACGTGGACCCCGATCACAGCGGCGGCCTCGCCGATTTCCCCCACGCCAGGGTGCACGTGTCGGAGACGGAACTGGACGCCCTCAACAACCCCCGCAACCACCTGGAAAGGACCCGTGTATGCAGGGTCCACTTCGCCCACGGCCCCAAGTGGGTAACCCACTTGCCGGACATGGACGGTACCTGGTTCGGCATGCCGTACACTAGGGACCTGCCCGGGCTCCCGTCCGGGATCGCGCTGGTGCCGCTGCCGGGACATACGCGGGGCCAGATAGGCGTGGCGGTGGAGACGGGGGACGGGTGGGTCCTGCACTGCGGAGACGCCTACTACGTAAAAGAGGAGCTGAGGGAGATCGGCAAGGCCCCCATCGGCACCAGGGCCTTCCGGCGCTTCGCCCACTGCGACCCCGCGCGCGCCGCGCAGACCATCGCGGCGCTGAAGAAGCTCCTGAGGGAGCACGGCGAAGAGGTCAGGACCATCGCCTCCCACGACCAGTTCGAGTATCGCAACATCTTCGGCAGGCCGTTCGATTGATCTGCCTCAAGCTGATAGGCGGGGCCTGAGATCATACCCATGGAGGCGAGAAGAATGTTCAGAAAGGAACTGGTGACCTGGATAGATATCGACGCCGCGGCGGAAGATGTCTGGAAGGTGCTGACCGACTTCGGCTCGTACCCGCAATGGAATCCGATGATCAGGCAGGCCAGCGGCAAGCTCGAGGCCGGAGAGAGGCTGCAGGTGCGCTTCGAGCCCGAGGGCAGCAGGGGGTATACGTTTCGTCCGCGGCTGACGGTCGTGGACCCCGGCCGGGAGCTGCGCTGGCTGGGGTGGCCGCGTTTCCCCGGGCTGATCGACACCGAGCATTACTGGATCATGGAGGAGGCGCCCGATGGCAGGACATATCTGATGCACGGGTCGTCTGTCTCCGGTCTCTTCGCTCCCATGGTTGGTCCTGCGATGGAAAGATCGACCAGGGGTCCCTTCGAGGCGATGAACCAGGCCCATAAGGAGCGTGCCGAAGCGGGGAGAAAAGGGGTTCTCCCGCTTTCACGCGGGGAAGGAAAAACGGGGGCGGAGAAGAAGGTATAGGGCGGAGAGACCGCGGCAAGGAGGGAGAGGTGCTCTTCGCCTATACCGAGGCTTCGCAGCAGGCATTGGACGGCCTGAGAGACCTTAACATGCTCAAGTGGTACGCGGTGCCGCTGCTGCTCATCCTGGCCTATATCTACTCCAAGGAGATCAAGGAAGCGTGGGCGTCGGGGAACTGGGACCCCATTCTGGCGGCGCTGGTCCTCTTCGGCTGCGACTTCTTCAACGAGACCTGGAACGGCTGGGTCTTCCACCTTTCCGAGAGGTCGGCGGTGTGGACCACCCCCGGGCCCACCGCCTACCGGGTTATGGTGGGCTGGAACATCGAGATCATCTTCGGCTTCCTCCTCTTCGGCCTGATCTACTACCATACCCTGCTCCCCGACCCGGAGCAGAAGATCCTGGGCCTGCCCAACCGCTGGTTCTTCGCCGTTTTCTTCGCCGTCCTCGCCGTGATCATCGAGATACTCCTGAACATGGGCGACCAGCTGATATGGGAATACCCCTGGTGGTACCTCTCCTGGGGCGGCGTCTGGATCATCTTCCTGCTTGGATACTTCTACTGGTTCGCGGCGATCAACTTCATGCTGAGCATGAAGACCTACAGGAGCAAGCTCATCTTCGTCGGGATCATCTACGCCGTCCCCATTTTCCTCAACGTGCTCGCTGCCTTGCTCGGCTTCCGCTATTGAGCCGCGCGGACCCATCGCCGGCTGTGCCGTCGTTGTCAACGTCACGCCCCATGGATATAAATAGAGGAAAAGCACCGGATGGGAGGGGTTTATCGTGCTGGACGTGTTGATCAAGCGGGGCAAGGTGGTGGACGGCACCGGAGCGGCGGCGCGTGTTGCCGACGTTGCGGTGAAGGACGGCAGGATCGCCGAGGTGGGGGACCTTCCGGGGGCGGAGGCGCAGCGGGTCATCGACGCCTCCGGCAAGGTGGTCTCTCCGGGTTTCATCGACATCCATTCCCACAACGACATGTTCGTCATCCGTGACGACTACGTGACCCTCTTCGAGCCATACCTGCGGCAGGGCATCACCACCAGCGTGGTCTCCAACTGCGGCTGGTCGGTAGCACCCTGGCTGCCGGAGAACTCAGCGCTCTTCCGCTCCACCCTGCATTCCATGGGCGTCTCCGACGCCTTCGAGCCGCAGTGGGAGACGGTTAAGGAGTTCAACGGGTGGATGCGGGGCCGGGGCCTGCCGCTCAACTTCGTGCCCCTTTCGGCGCACGGCCCCCTCCGCATCGCGGTCATGGGCGAGGAGGCCCGCTTCAGCGATGAGGACGAGCTGGAGAGGATGAAGGAGCTGCTGCGCAGGGACATGGAGGATGGCTGCCGCGGGTTCTCCACCGGGCTCACCTATTTCCCGGGCATGTACTGCCACACCGACGAGATCGTGGAGCTGGCCAAAGTCGCGCACGAGTACGGCGGCCGCTACGTCACCCACATCCGCAGCATCACCAACACCTTCGCGCGCGCCGTCGAGGAGGCCATCGAGATCGCGCAGCGCAGTGGCGCCTCGCTGCAGGTGAGCCACTTCATGGCCGTTCCGTACTTCGGCCGCATGGGCGATATCATCTACGAGCTGGTGGGTTTCTTCGAGAAGGCCAACCGCGTGGTGCCCCTGCCCGGCATACCCAACACACAACTCAAGAAGGGCTACCAGGCGGTGGACCGCGCCCTGGAGCAGGGGACCGACGTGGGGCTGGACTTCATCCCCTACGTCATGGGCAACACCACCGTCACCCAGCTCTTCCCGCCCTGGGCGCTCATGGGGGGCACGGAGGCGCTGTTGCGCCGCCTGGCCGACCCGGCCCAGCGCGCCCGTATCCGCCACGACGTGGAGACGGTCAAGGACAGCTGGCCGCAATGGGAACCAGGTTCCTGGGCTACCAACTACATCGGCTGCCTCAGCTACAAGATGCTCTCCATCCTCTCGGTGGGCAGCGAGAAGAACAGCTACATGGAGGGGAAGCGGGTGGTCGACCTGGCCAGGGATGCGGGCAAGGACAACTTCGACTTCCTCTGCGACCTGGCCATCGAGGAGGAGGGGGCGGCGGGGTTCCTCATGGGCATCCCGCCCAAGCCGTGGTCGGAGAAGGTCTTCCTGCACGGACAGGACCACCCCCAGCTCTCCGTGGGCGCGGACGTGCTCTTCCCCGAGAAGGGGGCGGCTCCGCAGACCGCCTTCGGGACCTTCCCGCGCATCTTCCAGCATTACGTGAAGGAGCTCGGTTACTACACCCTGGAGAACGCCGTGCACCGCTGCACCGGACTGGCCGCTTCCCGCTACGGCCTCGACGACAGGGGGGTCATCAGGGCGGGCGCCGCGGCGGACATCACCGTCTTCGACTTCGAGACCATCCGGGACAATTCCACCTACGAGGACACTCAACAGTACCCGGACGGCATAAATTACGTGCTGGTGAACGGCAGAGTGGCGGTGGAGGGCGGCGCCTACCGGCCGGAGGTCCTGGCCGGGGACGTACTGGCCAGGAGTTGACGGCATCGTCCATGCCGGCCGAAGAAGAGTTGGATGAGGGGGATCAGAAGAGATGAACCTGGCCGATTTTCTCATCGAGACCACCGCCCGCATTCCCGACCATACCGCGCTCGTCTTCGAGGACGAGTCGCTGTCCTTCCTCGAGATGGACCGCGAGGTCGACGCCCTGGTGCGCGGCCTCTGGGGCCTGGGCCTGCGGCCGGGTGACCGGTGCGTGCTGATGATGCCCAACTCCATCGAATGGGTCCTGGCTTATTATGCCCTGGCCAGGATGGGGGCGGTGGTGGTGCCGGTGAACTTCATCTACCGCAAGGGGGAGCTGCGGCACATCTTCAGCGATTCGGGCGCCAGGGCCTTCATCGGCCACGCCGGTTACCTGGAGGAGGCGATGCCGGTGGTCGAATCGCTTCCGGACATGAGCATCCGCATCGTCAACGGGAAAGACGTCTCCGCCGGGTGCGTGCCGCTCAGCGGGGTCTTCGACCGCGGGCGAAGCGGCGTGACCTACGCCGCCACCGCGGCGGGCGACCCCTTCGCCATCATCTACACCAGCGGCACCACGGGCCTGCCCAAGGGGGCGGTGCTGACCCACGGCAACCTCATGGGAGACGTGCTGGCGGTGTCGGGGCTGCGCACCACCGAGCCCGGCGATGTAGTCCTCTCCGCTTTGCCCCTCTTCCACATCTACGGTCAGACCCACGCCCTCAACCTCTCCGTCTTCAGCGGCCTCACCCTGCGTTTCTGGGACCACTTCGACCCCGCCGAGACCATGGCGGCCATCGAGGAGGAGGAGAGCACCGTCCTCTATGCCGTCCCCACCATGATCAACCGCCTGGTTGAGCTGGCGAGCACATCTCCCCCACGCCGCTCCAGCCTGCGCTTCTGCGTCTCCGGTGGCGCTTCGCTCCCCGTGGAGGTATTCAGGAGGTTCGAGTCCCTCTTCGAGACCTGGATCATGGAGGGCTACGGCCTCACTGAGTGCTCGCCCACCTGCCTCGAGAACCCGCCCGGCCGCGCCCGCACCGGATCCATCGGCTTCCCGGTGCCGGGTTTCCGAGCCCGCGTGGTCGACGACGACGACAACGATGTCCCGCCGGGCGAGGTGGGGGAGCTGATCGTCTCCGGGCCGGGGGTTATGAAGGAGTATCTCAACCAGCCCGAGGCCACCGAGGCCACCCTGAGGGGAGGGTGGCTTCACACCGGCGACCTCGCCCTCCAGGACGAGGACGGCTACTTCTTCATCGTGGACCGCAAGAAGGAGATGATCATCCGGGGCGGCTACAACGTCTATCCGCGCGAGGTGGAGGAGGTCTTCTATTCGCACCCCGCCGTGCTGGAGGCGGCGGTGCTGGGCATCCCCCACGCGGACCTGGGGGAGGAGGTGGGGGCGGCGGTGGTGCTCAGGCCAGGGGCCGAGGCGTCACCGGACGAGCTGCGCCGGTTCGTGAAGGAGAGGGTGGCGCCGTACAAGTATCCCCGGGTGATAAGGATAGTGGGCGAGCTGCCCAGGAACTCCGCCGGCAAGGTCCTGAAACGGGAGATCTCGTTCGAGGACTAGCTTCCCTCGACCGGGCGGTTGCGGCCCAGCCTTTCGTGGGCCCCGACCCATTCGTCCGAGGTTATGGCCCCCACCAGGGAGATCTCGCCCGCCAGCACCACCGCCGCCGTTATCTCCGCGAACTTGAGGGCGTTGCCCGCCCCCTTGCACCCCAGGATGCTCAGGGACTCACTCTGGGTCGGGAGGTTGGTGCCGCCCCCGACGGTGCCCACTATGAGCGAGGGCAGGGTGACCCCGAAGTAGAGCCCGCCGGGGGCCGGCCGCAGGTCGAGGATGTCCACGTGGGACTCGGCGACGTTGGCGGGGTCGTTGCCGCAGGCGATGAAGAGGGCCGCGATGCCGTTGGCGGCGTGGAAGCCGTTGCTCACGCAGCCGGCGTAGATGGCGCTGAGGGTCCCGCTCAGGAAATTGTCGAGGATGACCTCGGGCGTGGTGCGCAGGCGCTCCTCCAGCACGGACGCGGGGATCTCCACCTCGGCCGAGACCTTCTTGCCCCGGCTCTTGAGCACGTTGATCTGCGAGTACTTCTTGTCGGAGCAGAACTTGGAGGCCAGGTTGAACGACTCGACCTCGCCCGCGCGCGGGTAGGCCTCCCGGATGTCCCGGCATATCTGGCTCACGGCCAGGTTGACCATGTTCTGCCCCGCCGCGTCCCCGGTGAAGAGCCCGAAGCGTACGTAGACGTTCCTTCCCAGGTTGAAGACGTCCACGTCGCTCAACCTGCCGTGGGAGGTGGTCTTGGCGACGGCGCCCTCCATCACCGCGCGGTTCTCCGCCAGCCAGCGGGTGAAGTCTTCCGCGGCGGCGAGGGAGGTGAAGCGGAAGACCGGGGCGCGCTCCATGTGGTCCTCGAAGACCTTGACGCGGCATCCACCCGATTCCCGGATGACCCGCATGCCGCGGTTGTAGGAGGCGACCAGCGACCCCTCGGTGGTGGCCAGGGGCACGTAGAACTCGCCGTCGGCGTGGTCCCCGTGGATGAGCAGCGGGCCCGCGAGGCCCACGGGCACCCTGGCGGTGCCGATGTAGTTCTCGATGTTGTTCTTGACCGCGTCGACGGGGTAGGGGTCCTTCGCTATCCAGTCGATGCCCGCCCCCATATCCGTTACGAAGCGCTGCCTCTCGAGGACGTCCTCCTCCCCGCCGCCGCGGGAGACCTGATGAGGTGAATCCGAGCCCATGATCACTGTCCTTTGCTGTTCCGCGCAATCCCTGTATGCGGGAGGACAGCCGCTTGGTCGCCTATCATGATGTCGCCGCTGCCCCGAAGATAATTATAAACAACTCCACCAGCCTTCTATAGGTGGGGTCAGGTCTTGGGTTTTGGATACCATTATATGGAATCCAAAACCCAAGACCTGACCCCGTTAACTACCTTCGAAGTCGCGGGTGAATTCCTCCCTGTACATGATATCCATGAGCTCGGGCACCGGCATCCTCTCCTGCGGCGGGACATCCACCCTCTCCTGGAGCAGGCGGGCATAGTCGGCCATGGCCCTCTCCACGTCGCGGGTGTCGAAGACGCGCAGGCTCTGCAGCAGCTCCACGATGAGGCCGCGGGCAAGGAAGGTGTCCATGCCTTCGTGTACCGCCCGCTTGATGGCGTGCACGGCTACGGGAGGGCGCCGGGCCATGAGGTCGGCGAACTCCTGCACGCGGTCGTTGAACTCGGCCTTGTCGAAGCAGTCGGTGATGATGCCCCACTCCTTCGCCTCCTGGGCCGTCAGCTGGTTGGCCTTGAGCATCCACTCCAGGGCCTTGGCCCGACCGAGATGGCGGGGCCACCTCTGGGTCCCGCCCCCGCCTGCCACGATGCCCACCAGCACCTCCGGCTGCCCGATGGTGAAACCCTGGTCTCCCACCATGAAGCGGAAGTCGAAGCAGGCGGCGAACTCGGTGCCCCCGCCGTTGCAGGGGCCGTTGATGGCCGCGATGGTCACCTTGTTCAGGCGTTCCACGGCGCGGTAGAGGCGGGTCATCTGCAGCCATAAGAAGAGGGTGAAGTAGCGGTCCTTCAGCTTCCTGGTCTGCCGGAGGCTCAGCTCCTCCACCGCGGGGAAGTGGTCCATCACCAGGGAGTTCATTGTGTTGCCCCAGTCGATGACGGCGCGTCCCAGCGGGCCCCTGGCCATCCTGGCGAAAGGGGAGGTCTTGTTCTCCTCACAGGTGCGCGCCAGCTCGGGGATGGAGAAGTGCATGATATAGGTGTCCTCGATTCCCCCGGTGAGCACCAGCACCCGCACGGAATCGTCTGCCTTGACGGACTTCACCACCTCCCACAGCTCCTCCAGGATGTCCACGGTGAGGAAGTTGACGTGGGGGTTGTGGATCTCCACCCACAGGGTGTATCCGACCTGCCTGGTCACGAGGTATTGCATCGTCTGCATCACGCTCCCTTCAGGTGGCGCGCCACACCTACAGGAAGGCGCGGGTGAGCGCGACCGAGATGATGCTTACCACGCCGGTGAGCGCCGCACCCCAGGCCAGGTCCACCACGGTCACCAGGGTAGGCCATTCCTTCAGGGTGGCCTGGTTGGTGAGGTCGTAGGTGGCGTAGGCGAAGAGCCCCAGCAGCGCCCCCCACAGCAGCACCCGCAGGTAGCCGGAGCCTTCGTCCACCGCCCGCACCACCACCAGCACCGAGGCCCCGAACGCGTAGATTAGGTAGAAGGCCACCGCCGGCGCCAGCCGCGGGGAGTCCGCCAGCAGGGAGCCGATGTGGGTGGAATAGAACCTCTTGGACATGGTGAAGAGCCACACCGCGTCGATGGCCAGCATGGGAAGCAGGAAACAGAAATAAGCGATGACGTATCTCTTCATCTCATCCCCCTTGTCCGTCGGGTCAGGCCGCGGCAAGACCGCGTCCGACAACTCGAGATCATATCGTAGGAAGTCGATCAGCCCGCTTTCTTGAACCAGGGTATGAACACGCTCGTCCGCCGCTTGTACTCGTCCCACCCAGGGGTCTTCTCCATCAGCCTCTCGGTCATGGGGATGCCGGAGACGAAGAGGAGCATGGAGGTGATGACCAACGGCCCGATGACCCCGATCCACCCCCAGGGCTGGTTGACGGCGATGACGAAGATCCCCCACCACATGGTGGCCTCGCCGAAATAATTGGGGTGGCGCGTATATCTCCACAGCCCCTTGTCGATGATGGTGCCGCGGTTCTCCGGCACCTTGAGGAAGGAGTCGAGCTGGTGATCGCCCACGGTCTCGAAGAGGAAGCCCACCACCCAGATGGCCAGGCCCAGGTAGTCGGACCACACCAGGCCGTCCCGCAGGCCCGCCATGATCAGCAGCACGGGGGTGACGTTGAGCATGAGGATGACGCCTTGAAAGAGAAAGAGCTGGAAGTAGCTGCGCAGCACGAAGTACTTCCCCCATTCCTCGCGGAACTTGACGTAGCGCGGGTCCTCGCCCCGCCCCCGGTTGCGGCGGAAGATGCGAATCCCCAGCCGCAGCCCCCACACCGTAACCAATCCCGCCACCAGGTACTGGCGGGCGCCGATGAGCACGCCCTCCGCCCCCTCGACAGCGTTTACGATCAGCACCACCCAGGTGGTGACTATGAAGCTGGGCCCCCAGGCGATGTCCAGGATGCTGTTGTCCTCGATGATGGTGGCGACGATAAAGAGGATGGTGAAGTAACAGAAGCCGACTATCGCCGCGTAGAGTAAGGTCTCGGGTATGTTCAACGGACTACCTCCTCTTTCTCGGGGTCATTCCCGCTCCTCGAGCCCTTGGCGTATGACCTCCCTTACGTCCGCGGCCAGCCTCTCGATATCGCCCTCGGCGTATTCCCCTATATCGACCGGAGGGTGCACGCGCATGGTGGCGCGGCCGGGGAAGAGGTTGAGGGTCTTCGGCGGCAGGATGGAGCGGGTGCCGGTTATGCTCACGGGAAGTATGGGCAGGCCCAGCTCCCGTGCGAGGACGAAAGCCCCCTTCTTGAACTCGCCCAGCTCGCCGGTGCGGCTGCGCGTGCCCTCCGGGAGCATGATGATGGAGGTGCCGCCCTGGATCTTCTGGCGCGCGTTCTCCAGCGACTTGTAGGCCTCCCCGGGGTTGGAGCGGTCGATGATGATGTTCCCTCCCTTCAAGGTGGCGTAGCCGAACACGGGGTACCTGCGCAGCTCTTTCTTGATCACCCACTTGAGGTCGATGCCCAGCCAACCGAAGAGGACGAAGATGTCGTAGGAGCTCTGGTGGTTGGAGGCCACGATATAGGACTGGTCCCTGTCGATGTTCTCCCGGCCGATCACCTTGACCCGCATGGGGGTGACGAAGGCACAGAAGCGCGACCACCACACGCCCGCGATGCGGTTGGCGGCGCGGTCGTCGCGGAGGAAGATGAGGATGACGCCAAGGCCTACGAAGAAGCAGGTGGAGAGGACCAACAGCGGAGCAAAGACCAGGAATTTGTATGGCTGGTAGAGCAGGCGGAGGAGACGATTCGTGCCGTGCATGATATCCTCCACGGTCGTATGCGTATGAGCATCCATCCCGTTAAACCCCCACTGAGCGCAGGCAAGCCTTGTCCCGGCACACCCATATTCTACCCAAATCAAGGTGGTTATAAAGGGCAAAGACCATGGGTTTCCGTCCCGTCGCCGGGAGTATGGATGCAGGGCGGGATTTTCCATTTTCACCACCTTCCGCCCATAAATCCTTAACTTCTGACCCCCAGATTTAGGGGCACAGGAGTCGGATCGTGTAAGGACCGGTCCCCGGGCGGTTGCGTCCGGGTGAGGAGAAAGGAAGAAAAATGGAGACCGAGGGCTCGCAGGGCGAAATGCAGGAAGAACGAATGCAGCGAACGGAGGAGGCAGACCAGGCGGAGCAGGCCCAGCAGGCGCAGCAGACCCAGCAGGTCCCGCTGGCGGAGGAAGGAGAGTATGCGCGGGATAACCCGCAGGCCTGGCAGGTGCCGGCCTATCAGCCGCTGGCCCCGGGGACTCCACAGGGTAAAGAGCCGCGGGCCTGGCTGAAACCGGTAGGAGTGGGCGCGCTCATCATGGCCGTGGGCCTGGGGAGCTTCTTCGGGGGCATGGCGGTCGGGGGCGACGAACAGCAGAAGCAGGTTGCGGTGGGAAGTGCCGGCCAGGGAGAGCAAGTGGTGCCGGACCAGCCTAACGGCGACATGGGGCAGGCGATGCCGGGCCGCATGGGCGCCATGGGCGAGGTGACCGCGGTCAGTTCCTCCAGCATCTCCGTCGAGGACGTGAGGTCCGGTGAGGCCAGCACCTTCGAGATAGACTCCTCCACGGAGATACTGGACGAGGGCGAGACGGCCGGTGTCGGCGACATCGAGGTGGGGGACAGCGTCATGGTGATCCCCGGCGATTCCGATGAGTCCGTAGCCGCGCGGATCATCATCAACCCCGCCATGGGCGGCCCGGGCGGTCCTGGCGGCCGGGGGGCCCAGCCACCGGGAGAGACCACGCAACCGGATTCCTCGGATTCCACATCCACCTGAGCGGAGGACCAGTATACGCGGCCTGCGCGGGACCTCCATCAGGTAACCCGGTCCCGTGCGGGCCATATGGCGGGAGGAGGCTGCGGCGCTGGACCTCCCGCGTGCCCACCTGTCCCCGCACAGAGCGCCCGCGGAGAATGGACAGTATAGAGTGTATAATAGTGAACCGTCACGGGAGGGGAGTGAAGGAGAACCATGGTGCAGTACCCTCTTCTCTTCAGTGAGGCGGACATCGGGAGCCTGACCATCAGGAACCGCACCGTCCTGGTCCCCATGGTCACGGGCATGGCCGGCTACGACGGCACCCCCTCACGGCAGATCACGGACTATTTCGAGGAGAGGGCGCGGGGCGGCGTGGGCCTGATCATCACCGGGGCCACCCGCGTCAACACCCTCCACGGGGCGACGGCACCGCGCCAGCTCTCCATGGCCCATGACCGCCACATCGCCCCCTTCGCGGCCATGGTGGAACGCGTCCATGCCCACGGGGCCAGGATCTTCTGCCAGCTCCACCATCCCGGGCGCCAGGGCCTCTCGCTCATGGGCATCACCGCACCGCAGATCGAGCTCATGGGACGCCTGTGGCCGGGCATGTACAGGCTCCTCCCGGGCATGTTCGCCCTCACCGGGAAGGTCCCCGCCTCGGTCACCGACTGGATGGTACACAACATACGCTGGCCCGCGGTGGTGGGTCCGTCCAAGGTGCCCAGCCGCCTCTACAACCAGAGGACGCGCGCGCTGATGAGATGGGAGGTAAGGAGCCTGGTGCGGGATTTCGTCCGTGCCGCCCGGCGCGTGCAGCTGGCGGGAGCGGACGGCGTGGAGCTGCACGGGGCCCACGGCTACCTCATCCAGCAGTTCTTGAGCCCCCAGAGCAACCGGCGCCGCGACGGGTACGGCGGCAGCCTGGATAACCGCATGCGCTTCCTGCTGGAGATAGTGAGCGGTATCCGGCGCGAGTGCGGCAGCGATTTTCCCCTGGCCGTCCGGCTGAGCGTGGACGAGTTCTGCCGCGCCATCGGCGAGCCAGGCCAGGGTATCCAGTTGGAGGAGGGGGTAGAGATGGCACGGCACCTGGAGCGCGCGGGTATAGACGCCATTGACGTAACCTCGGCCAGCTACGAGACCTATAACTGGTGGCTGGAGCCCATGTCCTTCGAGTGCGGCTGGCGCAAGTACCTGGCCGCCGCGGTGAAGGAAGCGGTATCAATCCCGGTCATCGCGGCCAACCTCATCCGCTCGCCCGAGCAGGCCGAGGCCCAGCTCGCCGAGGGCACCCAGGACTTCATCGGCCTGGGGCGGCCGCTGCTGGCCGACGCGGCCTGGGCAGCCAAGGCCGAGCAAGGCAGGCCGGAGGAGATCGTGCGCTGCATCAACTGCCTGCGCTGCATGGAGTCGCTGGTGGAGAACGTTACCAAGGGGCTTCCCCTCGAGTGCGCCGTCAACCCCCGGCTGGGACGGGAGAGGGAGACGGCGGAGCCGCGGCGGGACGGGGGCGGGCGCACGGTGGCGGTGGTCGGAGCCGGCCCGGCCGGCCTGGCGGCCGCCGAGGTGCTGGCCTCCCGTGGCTTCAGGACCGTGGTCCTCGAGCGCAGCGGCAGCGCCGGCGGACAGCTCAGGCAGGCGGGGGTGCCGCCCAAGAAAGACAAGATCGACTGGTGCATCCAGGACCTGGAGGGCGCCGCCCGGCGCGGCGGGGCGGAGATCCGCTTCGATACCGAGGGAACCGCCGCGGCCCTGGAGGAGCTGGGCCCTTGCGCGGTGATCGTGGCAACTGGAGCCGATCCCGTCGTGCCGGACGTCCCCGGGGTAAGGCTGGAGCACGTCCGCACGGTCAGGGAGGTGCTGGAGGGGACGGTGGAGCTAAGGGGGAAGTCGGTGGCGGTCATCGGCTCGGGGCTTACCGGCCTCGAGACCGCCGAAAAACTTGCGGAGGACGGCAACCGCCTGCTGGTGGTGGAGATGCTGGACGAGATAGGGCCCGGCGCCTATTTCCAGAACCTGGAGGATGTCCTGGGCAGGCTGCGGGAGCACGATACGGAGTTCATCACCTCCCACAGGCTGGTGGAGATACGCGATGGCGAGATCGTGCTGGAGCGCGTGAAGTCCGGCGCTCGTACCACCCGCCGGGTGGACGCCGTGGTCCTGGCGGTGGGAGTGAAGAGCGACGACCGCCTGGCGCGGGAACTCGCGGGGCGCTTCCCGCGCGTGCGCGTCGTCGGCGACGCGCGCCGGCCCGGGCGCATCTACAACGCCGTCCGCGATGGTTTCGACACCGCCTGGACCCTGTAGATCTAAGGGATCAGGTCTTGTTCTTTGGATACCCCGGTATGTTCCCAGTTAGCACCAGCGGTTTTGCGCGATGATCAAAGACCTGGCACCTTACCTTCCGTGGCCGTTCCAACACCGCCTCGGCCAGCGCCCAGGAGGCCAGGCTCTAGAGCATCCCGCAAGACTAGAGTTGCAGAAGACCCCTTGCCCAAAACGCGGAGAACAGGACCTGGCCTACTGCGGTCGACCCCTTGCGTTAATATTATGAAGATAATATTATCATCATAATATTAACTTATCCGCAGCGGCGGGGAGTGACCGGGAGGTAAGCACGGTATGAGCGAGAGCATCTACGAGGAACTGGGAAGGCACCTGGACAAGGCCATCGCCGGCGTGCCCATGTCGCCGACTCTCATCGCGATCCTGAAGATACTTTACCCGGGCGAAGAGGCAGAGGTGGCCCTGAAGCTCGCCCTCTACGAGAACCGCACCCTGGCCGATGTCGAGGCGGCTCTGCCGGAGAAAGCCGGGCGTATGGCGGAGATACTGGACGCCATGGCCCACCGCGGCACCGTGTTCACCTCGGAGAAGCCGGGCCGGGAGAGGATCTACCGCCTGCTCCCCAGCATCGTGGGTTTCGTGGAGGTCCCTTTCCTAGACGGCGAGGACACGCCGACCAAGCGCGAGCTGAGCCGCCTGTGGAAACGGTACATCGACGAGGGGTTCGGCGAGGAGATGGCGCGTAACATACCGCTCATCCGCGTGGTCCCCATCGCCGAGTCTTTCGAGGACTCATCCGAGGTGCTGCCCTTCGACGCCGTCGTGCAGAAGCTCGAGGAGACCAACTTCATGGCCGTGGGCCACTGCCCGTGCCGCCAGATCGGCAAGTACACCGGCGAGGGCTGCGACCGTCCCACCGAGCGCTGTATGCACTTCGGCAGCCTGGGCCGCTACATGGTAGAGGTGGGTAAGGCGCGTGAGCTGACCAGGGATGAGGCCCTGGAGATGCTCAAGATGGCGACGGAGGAGGGCCTGGTCCATGTCTGCGACAACGTGGAGGGCACCTTGCACACCATCTGTAACTGCTGCCCCTGCTGCTGTGGCTTCTTCCGGGTGAGGTCGCAGCGTGGCCTGGAGACGTACGCGCGCTCCAATTACGTGGCCTACGTGGAAGCGGACGACTGCATCGGCTGCGGTACCTGCGAGGATAGGTGCCCGGTGAAGGCCATCACCCTGGTGGATGGCATCGCGGTGGTGGACGAGGGCCTGTGTATCGGCTGCGGGGTATGTACCCCGACCTGTGAGGGCGCGGAGGCCATAAAGCTCAGGCAGCGCGAAAAGACCAGCCCGCCCCCGGACTTCGAGAGGTTCCTCACCGCAAGGATGAAATCGTAGTGCTCCGCTGCGGAGCAGGCCGTACGGGACGGGAGGAAAGCCATGGCGAACGCGAAAGCCGAGAGGAAAGAGAAGAGCCGAGAGAGGATCCTCACATCGGCGGGAGCGCTCATGCGCGAGCGAGGGATCTCCAACGCCAGCGTCGCCGATGTCATGGGGGGAGCGGATATGACCGTGGGCGGGTTCTATGCCCACTTCCCCTCCAAGCGTGAACTGGTGGTTGAGGCGTTGCGGGAGACCCTGAGGAACTCGCGCGCGCTGCTCGCGGCGGGGGCCGCGGGCAAGAAGGGCGCGGAGTGGGTCGGCGACGTGGTCCGGGCCTACCTCTCGCGGTCGCACCGGGACAATCCGCAGGCGGGGTGCCCGCTCCCCGCGGTCCTGGGCGAGGTGGCGAGGGAGGACGCCGCGGTCAGAGAAGCCCTTGCCGCGGAGATCGGCGCCATGGCCGACGAACTCGCCGTGCACCTCGAGGAGGCGGGAGCCGCTGACCCGGCGGGAGGGGCGGTGGCCGTGCTCTCCACCATGGTCGGTGGCCTGACGCTGGCCCGCGCGCTCGCGGGCACCCCCCTCTCCGATGACGTGCTGCGCTCCTGCCGTCTCTTTCTCGAGCGCTCCACGGCTTGATCCGGAAACCGGGGGCACAGGCAGTATAAGATGTCACGCTGCGTCCCGTACTGCTTTCTCCTGATCATGGCCGCACGCTCTTTCCATGTCGCCGCTTTGGCCTTTTAATAATAGTTAGCGTCGAGGGCTGCATGGTCAGAGGGGGGATATGGAGATGAAGACCACCGTCGGGCGGACGTGGCCGTGCCTGCTCGCGTCCGCGCTGTTGATCGCGTTCCTGATGGTTATATGCGGCTGCGGGGGGAAATCGGGACAGACGCACACCTGGGGATTTCAGAACTCATCGGACTTCACTTTCGACGCCCAGCTGGTGAGCGTGGGCGAAGGAGGTGCGGCCCTGGCTGAACTGAGGGCGCTGCCCGGCGAAGCCTTGTGGACCGCGACCTACGCCGATCCCCAGCCGGCGCAGGCACCGGAGTTCCACCAGGTCGCTTTCGACGTGGAGGGAAACCTCGTGGTGGTCGGCTCCAACACGGATATGCCGAAGAGGCCGATAACGGGGCAGCTCATTGTGGCCAAGTACAGCCCGCGGGGAGAGGTACTGCCGGGATGGCCCAAGTTCTACACCGATCCGGTGTACCGCTGGAACGAGGGGGAGGACGTGGCCCTGGACGGAGAAGGCAACATAGCCATCGCCGGCTACTCCATCGTGGACGGACGCTCCTGGGTATACTCCGTGTGGCTGCTGGACGCCGGCGGCGACATGCTCCCGGGCTGGCCGCAGTACGTGGCCAGCAGCCAGGCCTATGGCACGGGAGTAATCTTCGATTCCAGCGGAGAGGTCATCGCCTGCGGGGCTTCCGGGCCCACCGGGCACGAGAACATCGTGCTGGCCAGGTTCAAGCGGGACGGCAGCATGGTGGAGGGGTGGCCCAAGGTCCTGCAGCCGGTGGCGGGCCAGGGGGCGTTCTCGTACGACCTCATGCAGGACGGTGCGGGAAACCTGGTCGTGGCGGGATATACGCAACCTGCCACAGGCGGCCGCGACGCGGTGCTCTACAAGCTCGACCGGGACGGCAAAGTGCTGGCCGGCTGGCCGAAGATCTGGGATTCCGGCTCCGCCGGTTACGACGAGTATTTCGCGGTTTCCCAGGACGCGGGCGGCGATTACTGCGTGGTGGGGACGGGCCAGGGGGCGGACGAAGAGAGCGGCAGGCTCCTGGTCACCCGCTACAGCACGGAGGGCGAACAGCGCCCGGGCTGGCCGCGGATATACGAACAGGCAGGAGTGCGCGATTACAGCCCTCCCGATGCCTGGCGGGGCAGGGTGGACGGCGGCGGAAACATCGCGGCCGCTTTCATCGTCGGGACGCAGCCGCCGCAGGTACTGACCCTCAGGTACGATCCCAGCGGCTCCATAGCAAACGGCTTTCCGAAGGCGGTGAGCAGGGAAGGGTACTTCGTGGGCACGCGGTCGTGCAGCGTGGACGATACGGGGTATGTATATACTCTGGGCTTTTCCTACCAGGGCAGCGACGAAGACGCCGATCACACCGCTTTCATCGTCAAGTATGCGCCGGGGGCCTACTCCCCGGGCAGGCCCTCACTGACCACCAGGACCGGGCCCGTTTACCGTGACCTGTATGGGTTCGGTGAGGTCCTAGGGACCGGGAACCAGGGCAGCGTGTCATACCAAATCTCGCCGGACGGAGAGGAATGGTACTACCATGACGGCTCGGGATGGAAGGTCGCGGCAGCAGAGGGCGATGCCAACACGGCGGCGGAGGTGGACGGGTCCATTGCCGCCTTCGCGGAAGAAAACGGGCCCGGCACACTGTATATCAGGGCTTTTCTGGTCAGCGATGGCAGCCAGCCAGTACAGCTGGAGTCAATGAGCGTGGAATACGAATGACCGCGTGAAAAAGATGTGCATCCGTGAAGCATCAGAAAAAGATATAACCGAGCTGAACCGCGTCATCCGCGCTTCTTTCCACGACGTCGCGGAGCGCTACGCTCTGACGTTGGAGAACTGCCCCACCCACCCGTCCTTCTGTACGGAACAGTGGATAGGAGAGGCTATGGCCGCAGGGACCTGGTTTTTCATCCTGGAGGACGGCGGGGCGGTATGCGGCTGCGCCGCCCTGGAACGGGCTGAGCCCGATGCCTGCTACCTGGAGAGGCTGGCGGTTCTGCCGGAGAGGCGGCGCATGGGCCACGGGAAAAGCCTGGTCAGCCACGTCCTGGAAGAGGCGCGGGCGGCTGGCGCCCTGCGCGTGGAGATAGGCATCATCGCCGCCCAGGACGAGCTGAGGGACTGGTATCTGGAGCAAGGTTTCCGGGAGACGGGACGGAAGAGCTTCAAGCACCTGCCCTTCGAGGTGGCCTTCATGGCCTGCCGCCTGTAGTCTTTCCCCATCCATGCGGGATTGCATCCTCCGCGCACCAGAGCGGGGCCCAGCCCGTTCCGACGGACCCGGCCACGTAGATGGTTAGCATTGCAAAACATATCGCCGGCAGGTAGGTTGAGATAGAGGAGTTATGCGGTCGTGGCAAACCGCTGGCGAGAGATATCGCGGAAGGAACGAGGTGAAAAGATGGAGAGGAACCTGAGGCTCATCTCCGGGGAAGCCCTGGAGGAAGAGGACGGACTCGTCCCCCGGCCCGTCCCCGATGAGGACGGTTACCTGCTGGACGCCTACTCCAGCGCCGTCTCCGGCGCGGCGGAGAGGGTTAGCCCGGCGGTGGTCAATATCGCCGTCACCCAGAAGGCACAGAAACGCGCCAAGCCGGGAAGCCCGCCCGCGCGGGAGGCCCAGGGCACCGGCTCCGGTTTCGTCTTCACCGGCGACGGATTCATCCTCACCAACAGCCACGTGGTGCAGGGAGCGCGCAAGGTCGACGTCACCCTGCCGGACGGCAGGTGCCTGCAAGCGGACATCGTGGGCGACGATCCCGACACCGACCTGGCCGTGGTGAGGATAAGCGCACCCGCCCTGGACCCCGTGTGTATGGGCGATTCGCATCTGCTGCGAGTGGGCCAGCTGGTGGTGGCGGTGGGCAACCCCTACGGCTTCCAGTGCACGGTCACCGCCGGGGTGATCAGCGCGCTGGGACGCTCCTTGAGGTCGCGTTCGAACCGGCTCATAGACAACGTCATCCAGACCGACGCCGCCCTCAACCCGGGCAACTCCGGGGGCCCCCTGGTGAACTCGCGCGGCGAGGTCATCGGCGTGAACACGGCCATCATCTATCCCGCCCAGGGGCTGTGCTTCGCCATCGCCGTGAACACCGCCAAGTTCGTGGCCGGCAGGCTCATCCAGTACGGACGGGTGAAGCGCTCATACATCGGGGCGGCGGGACAGGACATCTCCCTTAACCGGCGGGTGGTCCGCTATCACGACCTCTCGGTGAGCCGCGGGTTCCTGGTCACCCAGGTGGAGCCGGACAGCCCGGCAGCGCAGGCGGGCGTCAAGGAGGGGGACATCATAGTCGCTTTCAACGGCTGTCCCGTGGCCGGCGTGGACGACCTGCACCGCATGCTCACCGAGGAGACCATAGGGGTGGCCTCTAACCTCACGGTGATCAAGCGGGCCAACAAGCGGGACGTCGAGATAGTCCCGGCGGAGAGGAAGGCGCGGCAATAACAACCGCGAGGCCGAGACATGGTCTTGCCGAGGATGCAGGAGGGACGCTTTGCGAAGGACAACACTGCTAGGGCTTGCCGGGACCGCGGGCATCGCCGCGCTGGCCGCGTCGAGCATGATGGAGCCCCGGTTGCAGCTGCATGAATGTGACTGGTCGATCTACGAGCGGGGATCGTCCCGCCGCAGTTTTCTCAGCCCTTCCCACTTCCTCTACCACCTGCGGGAGCTCCTGTCCGTTCAGGCCGCGCTGGCCGAGGTCTATCTGCTGCATGCGATCTCACCGGCATTCCGCGAAAGCATCATGCTGGTCACGGCCATGGCCAACGAGTGTTCGTGGTGACAGTTCGCACATCGGCGGTTCGGTCGGATCGCGGGGATGACAAGGGAAGAGATAAATGACCTGGCAAGCCTGGACCCGGAGAGGTTCGATGAACGTGAACATGCGGCGCTGTGCTGGGTGCGCGAGACGCTGACCTTGCGGGAAGGCGCTTCCGCCGCTGCGCTCGAGCGGTTCGAAGAGGCCTTTGACGAGAGGCAGAGGCGCCACGTCATAGCCGCCATGAAGGGGATGTACTTCTTCAACCTGGCCGGCAACACCATGGACGGATTGCTGGGACATATATTGGGCAGGCAAGAGAGGGCAGAGGCCTGTTTGATAACAGGGGACTAGACCTACCGGGAGGCCCCCGGTTTTAGGCACCCATTAAACCAGCAAGGATTCGGCGCTCTTGGTATAAGGCATGTTCGACGCGGAATAGCACTTCAGCCGGGGGAAAAGGATCTCCTCAGACGATTCAGGCCACCGGGGCGCCGGGGATGGGCATGGCGCTCACGGGACCCGCGCCGGCGAGGAGGTACTCCGCGGCCTTGAGGCCGCTGAGCATGGCCGAGGGCACTCCGCCCAGGGCCAGCATGGAGTAGGCCTGGTATCCGGCCATGTACAGGCCGGCGACGGGGGTGCGGATGAGTTCTGTGGACCCGGCCTCGCCCTCGGAGAAGTCCCACGACCAGCCGGCCACCGCTCCCTCGCTGCGGCCCCCCCGCTCCTCGAAGGTGAGGGGGGTGGCCACGTCCATGCAGAGGACGGCGCCCTCCAGGCCGGGCACCATCACGGCCACCTCTTTCACCAGCGCGGCCGCCAGGCCCGCCTTGTACGCGAAGTACCCGGGGGTCCGGCGCCGCGGCGCCGGCCGGAAGCGGGCGAAGTGGCGGTGGGGCACGGCCACGCGGATGACCAGCACGGCACGGCCGCCGGGCGCGAGAGAAGGGTCGTCCGCCGAGAGCAGCGCTGCTTCCAGTTCCTCTCCCGCCAGGGCATGGGGGTCGGTCTCCGGCGCGTCCCAGTCCGGCCCGTCATCATCCGGCGGCGCACCTCCGGTGTCACGGCGGTAGATGATGCGGCTTGCGTCCCGGAACGCCGAGAGGTCCGCCCGCGCGCCGTCCAGCCCCAGGCATACCTGCAGGTTTGAGGAGGTCTGCCGCGCGGACGATACCGCCTCGTAAAGATCGCCGGGTACGGCTTCCCGGGGTACGAGCCGCGTCAGTGTGGCCTTGAAATCCGCGTTGGATATCACCGCGCCGGCCTCCAGGCGCGTGCCGTCCGCCAGCACCACGCCCGCGGCCCTGCCGCCCTCAACCGCGATGCCTGCCACCCGGGTGCGTAACAGCAGGCTGCCTCCGCCAAGGGAGGACCGGGTGTCGCCGCTGTCCGCATTCCACCCGGCGCCGGGTTCCCAGCCGAGCCCGGCCGCGAGGGTATCGGAGAGACGGCGCAGGCCGCCCTCCGGGTAGTGTATGCCCTGGTCGCAGAGGAGCGACCACATGGCCGCGAGCAGGGTCGTGCCGGAGTAGGGTTCCCGGCTGCCCATGCTGCCGAGGATGCGGCGCAGCCTCCAGTCAACCACCAGCCTGTCCAGGTAGGCGGCGCCGCTGATGGACTCCTCACGGCGGGCGCTCGACGCACCCTCTCTCACCAGGCGCTCGCGCTGAGCGCTTATGCCCTGCATGTGGCCGAAGAAGCGGCTGATGGCCGCCTCCTCGCGCGGGAACAGGGCGGCAAGTGCGGTGATCATCTCCCCGTAGGGCAGGGACAGGGGCGCCTCCAGGCCGAAGGCGTGCAGGCGGTAATGGACGCGCACCAGCTGCGGCCCGTCCTCTATCCCGACCTGCCGCAGCACGTCCCCCACCACGCCCGGGCTGCTGAAACCCAGGGGACCCATGGGGAAGCCGAAACCCTTGCGCCGGTAGGTGTAGGCGGTGCCGCCGGGGTGGGGGTCGGATTCGACTACCAACACCCTCAGCCCATCCCCGAGCAGGCGCGCCGCCGCGGTGAGGCCGCCGAGGCCCGCACCCACGATCACCGCGTCGAATTCCTTTCCCATGGCCCTCCATCCATCCCGGCAACCGTAACGGGACAGGCACGGTTATTATTCCCCCGCCGGGGATGGTCCGTCCATCCCCGGCCTTCCGGCACGGGCCTGTTTACGGCCCGATGATACAATGGTTAAAACCAAAGATGAGTACCGAGGAGGGATCGATATGCGTGATGCCGCCAAGAACGTCACCAAGACGATGGCGAAGCTAGGGACGCTGCTCGCCTTATGCGCGGTTCTGGAGCCCTTCGTCAGGGAACGCCACAACCGTAGTGAGAAACGCCCTGGCGTGGTGTGGTCTCCCGGACCCGGAGAGGCGTTTATCCTCAAGAACGCCGAGGTGGTTGACGTGCTCACCGGCACGGTATTGCACAAGCGGGGACTGCTTATCCGAGACGGCAGGATCGAGGAGATACTAACCGAGAAGAAGACGGCCGCGCTGGAGGGCGTGAAGGTCCTGGACGCCGCGGGCAGCTACGTCATACCCGGATTGATCAACGCCCACTGCCATATGTTGCTGACGGCGACCCTCTCCTTCACGCCGGGGGTATTTGCCGCCATGGGCAGGCAGATCGAGCGCAACTTCGAGGATTGCATCACCCACGGCGTGACCACGGTGAGGGACGTGGGGTCCCTGCCGCTGCTGCTGCGCCGTTACGTAGAACGCATCGAGGACGGCGACCTGTTGGGGCCGCGTGTATATTATGCGGGGTCGTTCATCAACGCCCCGGGAGGATACCCCGCGTTTATCCCCGCCCTGCCGCCGCAGGTCGCGGACAAGGTCGGGGATTTCGGGATCGGGGTGAGGACGCCCGCAGAAGCGATAGAGGCGGTGGAGAAGAACGCCGCGGCGGGCGCCAGCCTGATCAAGACCGCCTTCGACGACCGCACCCTCTTCCTGGGGCAGAAGCCGCTGCCCATCCTGGACGACGCTTCCCTGCGGGCGGTGGTGGAGGCCGCGCACGAGCGGGGGATGAAGGTATCGGCCCACCACCGTTTCCGCGCCGGTTTCCTGCGCGGCATCGCCTTCGGGCTAGACGGCATGGAGCACCTTCCCTCCGATGCGGTGCTCCAGGACGCGGACGTCGAGGCCTTCGTGGCTGGGGACAACTATATCGTCCCCACAGTTCAGGTGGGCTGGGCGCTGTGCGGCGTCAGCAGGGACGACCCTTACCTCGACGATCCCCGGGTACGGCAGGTACTGGCCAACCGCCTGGAGGTGGTGAAGGCTTTCTATATGACCCTGTGCGAACCGGCGGTGCACAAGGCCCTCATGGCCTTTGAAAAGACCTACCGCGATCCCGCCACCCAGGAAAAGCGCCACCGCCCCTTCACGCTGGAATCCAAGATATTCACGGAAGCGGTCGTGAAGGGGAGCGAGAACCTCAACAAGCTGTACCACGCCGGCGCCCTCATCGGTTGCGGCAACGACGGGGGGACGCCCCAGAGCTTCCCGGGCGGCCTGGGCATGGAGATGGTCATCATGGAGTCGATGTCGGACATGAAGCCCCTCGATGTCCTGCAGGCCGCCACCATAAATAACGCCCGCATCCTCGGAGTGGAAGACGATCTGGGCACGGTGGCCAGGGGGAAACTGGCCGACCTGGTGCTGCTGCCGGGGAACCCGCTGGACAGTATGCATCACGTGATGAATCCCTGCGCCGTCTTCAAGGGGGGGAAACTGGCCTTCGCCACCCACCAGCCGGAACTCATGGTCAGCCCTTGACCCCATCCGGTGCTGGACGCGCGGAATCCGTTTCCCGTAATGTATAGGGGCGCGGGGTTGATGTTATCGGAGAGAAAGGCCATACAGGATGTGGTGGAGATACGTCTTTATCCGCCCCCTGTTCGCAATCGGGGGCAGGACGGATAAATATAACCTCAAGGTCTCCGGCACCGAGAACGTGCCAAAGTACGGGCCTTTCATCGTGGTCTCGAACCACCAGAGCAGCCTGGACATAATCGCCGTCTCCCTTGCCCTCAAGCCAGCCCTCACCCACAGCCATATGTGGCCCTGGGCGAAGAAGGACATAGAACGGGGCAAGGAGGGGATAATGGGCTGGGCCTTGTGGAAGGTCTTCGGGGTCATACCCATCGACCGCGAGAAAAAGGACCATTCCGAGGCTATCCTCCTCAGCCTGAAATACCTGCGCCGAGGTGAGCTGGTCTTCGTCTTCCCGGAGGGGACGCGAAGCAGGCCCAAGCAACTGAAACCCTTCCAGTTCGGGGTGGCCAACCTGGCCCGCGCGGCTCCAGCGCCCATCCTGCCGGTGGCCACCTACAGGAGGGATGGGGACGGCGGCATCCAGGTCAACATCGGCAGGCTCTTCACCCTGCCGCCCAAGAGAAGGATGTACGAAGTGCTGGAAGGTATCGAGGGGAAGGCGGAGAGCCACTTCATCCAGCAGGTGGAGGTGCTGCGCCAGTGGGCGGACACCGTGCCCAAGGACAGGAAGGGCATGAAGCTCATCTCCAGGATGGTGAAGATCGTCACCGATTTCGTGTCGCGCCAGGACATACCCTTCGACCTCTTCTTCCGCCTGGCGGAGGAGGAGGACAACGAGTATATCAGGGACCGGGTGTTCGAGCTGCTGCCGGACGACTGGCAGAAAGTGGAACCGGATGGCAAGCCCAAGCCGCTCTCCATCATCAGGAGAGACTGACCCCCGTGGTCAGGATAGAGGAATAACGGGACCGGGAGGAGGAGATATGCTCTGGACCATAGAGGCCAAGGACGATTTCGGCTACGGTCTGGCGGCGGCGCGCGGGCGGGAGCGCCTCTTCCGGGCGGTGCTCGGTCAGGCGGGGCTATGGTTGAAAAGAAGGGGGGCCGACCCGGCCCTGGCGGCGGCGAAGGCGCGGCGCCACCTGGGCCTGCTTGCGGAGCGCTACCCCGCCCACCTGGAGCGCATATGCGGACTGGCCCGCGCCATCGGGGCCGATCCTGTCGATGTGGCCATGGGCGAGCTGGCGCTGGCGTCTTGCGCCGGCACCGGGTGCACCAACTTCACCGCCGTGCCCCCCGCGACCTGCGACGGCAAGGTCTACGTCTCATGGAACTTCGACCTGCCGCCCTGGTTCCGCACCATCGTCGGCAGGATGCCCCTCTACGTCAGGGACATCGCGGGATGCAAGCCCTACGTTTGCATGGGGCTACCGGTGCTCTTCGGCATCGGGGTCATGAACGGCGACGGCCTGTCGTCCTGCGTGAACTCGGTGGGGGCCATGGACAGCGGCGAGGGCCTCACCTTCTTCGAGCTCAACAACCTGGCCATGGAGACCCAGTCCACCGTGGACGGGGCGGTGGGCGTATGGCGGGACAACCCGCGCGAGGTCGTGCCCGGGCTGGCCATCGCCATCATCATGAACGCCAATAGCATCTTCGCGGATGCAAACGGCGACGCGGCGGTCATCGAACACTCCCATAACCACATGGCGGTGGAGAAAGCGGCCGGGCACGGCGGGGTGCTGGCCTCGGCCAACCACCACCAGTTCCTGGACCGTTCCCTCTCCGGCGGCGCCGTCCCCGGGATCGAGCCCCTGATCACCGGCTCCTATGCGCGCCTGGCTCGCATGTGGGAGCTGCTGGAGAGGTTCAAGGGAAACATAGACCTCGCCGCCGTCCGCATGATCACCACCGACCACGGCCTCAACTACTCCACCCTGGGCGAGTTCGGCATCGAGCCCAGCATCTACGGGGAGCGCGTGGACGACGCCACCATCTGCTGCCACCCCTGGAACTTCTTCCGCCACCTGCGCCGCCTGGAGCTGGTGGAGGCAATGGTGGAGATGAACGTGGCCCGGACCCTCAACAACATCCTCATGGACCCCGGGCGCTGCACCATCTATATCACCCCCGGTAACCCCTGCCGTAAACAGTACGTGCCCGTATGGGTGGGGGACGCCCTGCGCATGGAGTGGGCCGACAAGGCCAGACAGGAGATAGACTATGCGCCGGAGTGGCGGCCGCGGAGCTACGCGAAACGCCTCGATCCCCTGTTCCGCCGTCCGGCCGCCACTTCGGTCAGCGACCGCCTGCGCTCCATCGCATTGGGGATCTTCGCCGGGCTGGACCGCCTCATGGAATCCCTCCTCGCCGCGGATTGAACGCGCTTCCTCAAGCCCGCATCCGGGGGCGGCCGTAGGCGCGGACGGTCACCCTGCGCTCCAGCACCGCGGGGTTGCCCGCGGGATCGGCGATGCTGAAATCGTCGGTATGCTCGTCCAGTTCGATCTCCCCCGCGCCCGCCCGCCGCGCCGCCTCCATGGCCAGGGAAGTGGCCTTCTCCACCGCCGCCGCGGTAGCCGCCGGGAGGTCGGGAAAGTCATACCTCCCGTCCGGCGCGAAGGCCCGGTAGGTCTCGTCGGGCTGGCGCCTGAGGGTGACCTCCTCGCGGTGGCTGACCACCCCGGCCACCGCGCCCACGGCGTTGGCCACCTCCATGTGCGGCGGCACCGCGCACTCGCAGGACAGGAACGAGGCCACCGGCGCCAGGAAGAGCGCGGCGGGAGCTCCCGCCGCCAGGATGGGGGCCTCCAGGCTCAAACCCAGCTGGACCCCGCGGTCCTTCTCGCCGCGCATCCATCTCTCCAGCAGGGTGCGGTCTCTGCCGTCCAGGCCGAGCAGGAAGACGAGCACCTGCCTGGCGATGGATTCCCTCGCCGCGCCCTTCACCCTGGCGATGAGTTCGGCGGGGGACGCGCCCACCAGGGCCGCGGCGGTCTCCACGGCGGCACGCGAGACGGCGGCCTCACCCACGCATGATTCCCCGCAGGCGTTGAAGATGTCGGTGGGGGTGAGGGAAGCGCGCATGACCGCTCCCTGGTGTTCCAGGTTCATGAGGCGCAGTGATGCCTCCGGGCCCAGGTCGGATGACTTCAGCTCGAGAAGCGAGAGCGGCCCCTTCTCCAGCATGTCCATGAGCCCGTCCGGAGCTGAAGCGGTAACCGCGGGGTCGCCGTCTTCCGTCCTCACCCAGAAAGTGAGCATGTCCGGCACCGACCACCTGGAGCGGGACTCCGCGATCCGTGCCAGCGCCTCCAGCACAACTTCGCCGTGGGGGAGCATGGCGAAGGGAAGCACGCGGCGAGGACCCAGCTCCAGGCCGCCGCCGCGGGAGAGCTTGATCCAGGAATCGCCCCCCAGGCCCACGGTGCGGATGTCGATGGCCTCCACCCGCGTGGCCAGGTCGCCCACCACGGCCCCATCGCTGTTGATGGGAGGAAGACCGCCCTGGACCCAGGCGATATCGGTGGTGGTGCCCCCGATGTCGATGACCACGCCCTCGCGCCGCCCCGACAGGGCCAGGGCGCCGACCACGGAGGCCGCGGGTCCCGACAGGATGGTCTCCACCGGACGCTCCAGGGCCATCTCCGAACCCATGAGGGTGCCGTCGCCGCGCACCACCATGAGGGGGCAGCGGATGCCGCGCCTCTCCAGGATCACCTGGACGGAAAAGATGAGACCGGTTATGAGGGGGATGAGGCGGGCGTTGATGGCCGCGGTGGTGGCGCGGCGGGGGGCGTCGAGCTGCATGGAGAGCTCGTGCCCGCAGACCACCGGCTTGCCGGTCTCGCGGGAGATGATATCGCGGGCCCTGATCTCGTGGGCGGGATTGCGCACGCTGAAGTACCCGGACACGGCGAAGGCATCGGCCCAGGCGTCGCTGCCGCGGGCGGCCGCGCGCAGGCCGTCCTCGTCCAGTGGCTCCGTCTCCTCTCCCCGCACGTCGTGTCCTCCCGCGAGGCGGACCACCCGCGCCCCGAAGGGCGAGACGTTGGCCGCGGCATCATAGCCGAGGAGTACGAGGCAAGCCTTGCCTCCCCGGCCTTCGACGATGGCATTGGTGGCAAGGGTAGTGGACAGGCAGGCCAGGCGTGCCCGCCTAAGCAACCCGTCGGGCAGGCTGCCCAGGACCCCGTCTATGCAGCGCGTGAGGTCATGGTGGCTGGTGGGATACTTGGCGGATGCCAGCACCTCGCCGCAGTCGAGGCCGTATACGACGGCGTCGGTGCAGGTGCCGCCGCAATCGATGCCCAGGCCCAGGTGATCGCCGCTCTCGCTCATCCCCTTCTCCCTGTCTCGAAACACTCATATATTATTAGCAGGAAACGCCGGCCGGCGCGACGGACCGCTCCGCACGTGCCGGCGGCGGGGGATGGGGGCGGTTGGTTTCGTGTTATATTGATGGCCGAAAGCCATGCGGCACCGTGCGCTCACAACCGATCGGGAAGTCCTGCCCGGGGCGGCGCGGGAACGCTCAGCGAAAGGCGGTAGTGGCGATGTCTTCGCGGGAAAGAAACGAGGCGTGCGCGGACCTCTGCCCTTTCTTCACTCCAAGAGGGGTTGTCATCGTGGGGGCGCGGCGGTCGCCGGGTTTCGGTTTCATCCTCCCCCTGGCCATGCGGCGCCAGGGGTGGGGGGACCGCATCCACCTGGTCAATCCGGCGGGGGGCGAGCTGCACGGGTTTCCCCTGTATAAGACCATCGCCGACGTCCCGGCCGGGCCCGACCTGGCGGTGGTCATCGTGCCCGCGCACGTGGTGCCGCAGGCACTGGCGGAGATAGGGGAGAGCGGGATCAGGCATGCGATCATCGAGAGCGCGGGTTTCACCGAGACCGGGGAGGAAGGGAGGGCGCTGCAGGAGGAGGCCAGGAACACCGCGGCCCGATACGGTATCCGGGTCATCGGCCCCAACTGCGTGGGGGTGATCAACACCGCCAACCGGCTTTCCACCGTGGAGGTGGTAGAAGAGGCGTTCACCCCGGGGCCGGTGGCGGTCATCGCCCAGAGCGGGGTATTCGGCAACATCCTCCTGGACGGCCTGTACCAGAAAGGGCTTTTCATCTCCAAGGCGGTCACCCTGGGCAACCGCATGGACGTCAACGAATGCGAGGTCCTGGACTATCTCCACCGGGACCCGGACACCTCCGTGATCATGATGTACCTGGAGGGAGCGGCGGACGGCCGGCTGCTCAAACATACCCTTGGCCGGGTCACCCGGGACAAGCCGGTGCTGGTGCTCAAGAGCGGCCGCACCGGTGCCGGACGGCAGGCCACCGCCTCCCATACAGGCAGCATGTCCGGGGAGGATGAGCTCTACGAGGCGGTCTTCCGGCAATCCGGCGCCATCCGGGCCCGCAGCCTGGACGAACTGGTGGACGTGGCACGTGTCTTCGCCACTCAACCCCTGCCGCCGGGCAACCGCCTCGGGGTGGTCACATCCAGCGGCAGCCTGGGCGCGCTGGCCACGGATGCGGCCGTTGAATCGGGGCTGATGCTGCCGGCGCTTGACACCGCATCGGTGGAGAAGGTGCGCGGCACCGCCCCGCAATGGATGAACGTGCGCAATCCCCTGGACGTGGGGCCGTCCGGCCAGTTCATGCCGGCAATGACCGCGCTGCTTGAGGACCCCAATATGGATATGGTGCTCTCCATCGCGGTCATGCCCTTCGCGGTCTTTCGGGAGTTCTCACAGCGGGGGATTTCGGTCAAAGACTGGCTGGGGACGGCACCGGAGCTGCGCGACCTTGCCCCCCACAAGCCGGTTGTTCTGTGTTCCCTTGGAGACCAGGGGTTCATCTCCGACCTCGACGAGGCTATCGGACCGGACGTGCCCGTGCTCACCTCTCCCGAATCCGCCGCCCGGGCACTGGCCGCGCTATATCACTACAAGACGATGCGCGGGAAGAGGGCCGGCTGACCGCGGGGGATACACGGCGGCCCCGGGATGGTAATATAAATGCATCGCGTGACACATGCGCGATTCGGGTGGGTCGTCTTCTAACCGGAAGGTCGGGCGATGAACGCTAAGCTGTGCTCCGGGTGCGGGGCTCCGAGGCGCATCACCAGGGAACACACCTGGCTCAACAACGGCCTGATCGTGGAGACCAGGAACCCCGAACGCCGCATGCTCTTCTTCGAGAGCGACAACATCGTCGAGCTCTTCGCGAACATCGAGGAGATCGTGGGGCACGATATCGACCGCATCATCACCGAGAGCCAGCATATGACCACCTTCGACTATGTCGTGAACCTGGTGCCGGGGGTGGTGAGAAGGATAGTCCGCTATGCGGGGCTGAAGATGCTGGCGAAGAACCTCATAGGCCTCACGCGGGTCATGGGGCTCGGCGACGCCGAACTCGAATCCGTGAAGTTCAAGGGCGGGGACGACGATCACGTGGCGGTCGTCGTGCGCAACCCCTGGTTCCTGCAGTGCTTCTCCGGCCAGATATCGGGGGGGATGGAAGCGGTCACAGGGTTGGAGTCGCAGGCCACCTACGAGGAGTTAGCCCCCGACACCTACCGCATCACCACCCATATATCCTCCCATCCCAAGGAGATCACCGAGCTCCTGAAGGAACGCAAGCGCGTGCCCAAGCAAGGCCACCTGGACCTGCCGAGGTGCGCCATCTGTGGAGGCCCCCAGGACCTGGACCAGTTCGAGTGGAACGTGGCGGAAGGCACCATCGAGACGCGGGCGAACCGCAGGCGCATGGTCCTGGCGGGTCCGGGGGAGTTCGAGCCCATCTTCGAGGTGCTGGAACAGGAACTGGGGGAGCACATACCGAAGGTCGTCATAGAGGCGGAGAGGCGTTTCGTGACCGAGGGCTTCTACTCGCGGGACGACATCCGGCAGGAGAAGGACCTCGTGCGCCATTTCGCCCTGCGGGGACTGGGCAACCTGCGAGAGATCAGGCTGGAGAAGAACCGGCTACTCGGCCGCCTGGAGAACCCCTGCATGAACCTGGTCATCGTGGGCCTCTTCCTGGGGTTCTATGAGCTCATCTTCGGCCAGCCCGGCGATGTGGCATGGGAGGTAGCTCCCGACGGCGACCTGACCATCGACATCAACGCCGCGATCTGATCCCGGCTTCCAGCCACCTCGTTTATCCGCGCAACTGCCCCCC
>JBFLWJ010000019.1 GCA_040757835.1 Actinomycetota bacterium | reverse complement strand
CGTGGTGCTGTCCCTGCTCATCGGCCTGCTGGTGGCGGCCGTCCTCAACGCCCTGGCGCTCACGCCGCAAGAGGAGACGGCCGCGGTGCAGGCGGCCGGGGCGGAGCAATAGGTGGTGATGCAGATGGCACGTATCAGGCGCAGAGGCAAGGTCTTCCTCGGGATAGCGGTGGCCGCAGTGGCCATCTTCGTGATGGTCAGCTTCCTGCCCGCCGTCGGCGCCGAGGAAGAGGAGCAGGCGATAGAGGTGATGAGCTCCGAGGCGGTGATCCTGGACACCACCCACGACGGCACCATCGAGAAGGCCAGGATCGTCACCTTCTTCGACCTGCAGGGCCAGGGCTCCACTGACGTGGTCAAGGAGAAGTCCCTGGAGGGAGAGAGCAGCTGGCAAGGCATCAAGGGCTTCACCACGCCGGAATTGGAGGGAGACGAGCTGGTCTGGAGGGGCCTGGAGGTCGACGGCAACGCGAATTACCTCAGCTCCACCATCCTCGGCGAGGAAATGGTGGGCGAGGTGAGGATGCGGATCCCCCTTAGAGTCGAATACATCTACGAGTGGAACGATGAGATAATCTCCGATCCCAACGAGGTCACCGGACAGGACGGTCATTTCAAGGTATCTCTCAAGCTGACCAACACCAGCGAGGAGGTGACCACGCTCGAATACAAGGACCCGGCCACCGGACAGATTGTCACCGAGGAGGTCGAGACCTACCTGCCCCTGGTCATCCTCCCCTACGACTGGTACTTTGACAACTCCATCTTCTTCAATCTAAAGGCTGACCCCACCGGGGTCGTCGTGCCACTTCCCGAGCACTACCAGGTAGGGTGGTCCATCCCTCTCTTCCCGCCCGCCACAGAGGCGGACAACCTCATCTGGGTGGAGGCGGACGTCAAGGACTTCGCCATGCCGCCCCTGGTGCTCTCGGCGAACTTCATCTTCCCGCAGACCAACCAGCGCGACACCCTGCCGGAGTTCGTCGCCGGGCTGGAGATGCTATTCGATGGCGTGAAGCAGCTGAACGAGGGGCTGCAGGGAGGCGTGGCCGGACTGGGTGACGCCTCCACCGAGGACACCCTGCTTTACGGCACCAACGCCATCCTGGACGGCCTGCAGCAGATGGCGGCGGGACTCCCGGAGGCGCAGGCCGCCCTGGACGACCAGCTCATACCCGGCGTGGACCAGGCGGTGGCGGGCATAGGCGATCCCGGCACCCCCGACACCCTGAGCTACGCCATCGACGCCACCTCGGTGGGATTGATGACCATGCTCAGCGGCATCGGCGCTCCCGACGTGGCCAACACCGCTCTCTTTGCCCTCGATGCCATGGGTGACGGCTTAAGCCAGATGGCGGCGGGCATTGGCGACGTCAGCGTCCCCAACACCCTCCTCTACGGCGTGGACCAGGCGACCATGGGTCTCGAGGAGATGAGGGCGGGCATAGGAAGCTCGGCCATGGAGAACACCCTCCTCTACGCCATGAGCCAGATGGGAGCGGGCCTGCAGGACATGAAAGCGGGCATCGGTTCGCCCTCTTCCGCCAACACCCTCCTCTACGCCATGGCGGCCATGGGCGGCGGGCTGGAGGAGGCGGCGGCGGGCATCGGATCCGCTTCGACGCCGGACACCCTCCTCTACGCCATGGCGGCCATGGCCGACGGCCTGGAGACCATGCTGGCGGGCATCGGCAGCGTGGGTACCCCCGACACCCTCCTCTACGGCATAGACCAAGTGTCCAAGGGCATCAGCTCCGGGTCGTCCTCCGAGCCGGGCATCCTCGAGGGCATCCAGGAGATACGGGGTGGCGTGGCCGAGATGTACGAGGCCACCTCAACCAGCGGCCAGATATTCCAGGCCACCAACCTCATCCGGCTGCTGGCCCCATGGACGGGGCCCATCGTCGACCAGCTGGAGCAGGGCATCGTGCTCAGCACCGACCCCGACAACCCCTCCATGCATTACGGCCTGGGGCTTATGCTGGACGGCACCGACCAGCTGGTGGCGGGCATCGGCTCGCCCTCCACTCCCGACACCCTGCTCTACGGGACGTCGCAGATAAAGAGCGGCCTGCAGCAGATGAAGGAGGGCATCGGCGGGGCGACCATTGATAACACCCTGCTTTACGCAGTGGCCCAGGTGCAGGGCGGCCTGCAGCAGCTGAAGGCGGGCATAGGGGCGGCGAACGTGCCTGACACCCTGCTCTACGCCGTGGACCAGGTGCAGGGAGGGCTCAACCAGATCCTCGCCGGTATCGGCACGCCGGCTTCCCAGGACACCCTGCTCTACGCCATAGCCCAGGTGGAGAGCGGACTGAAGCTGATGAAGGCGGGCATCGGCGCGGAGAACTCGCAGGATACCCTCCTCTATGCCATGTCGGCCATGAGTGACGGCCTCCACGAGATGAAGGCCGGGATCGGTGCGGCCGACGCTCAGGACACCCTGCTCTACGCCGTGGCCCAGGTGGGCAACGGCCTGGAGCTGATGAAGACCGGCATCGGCGCCGCGGGCGCTCCCAACACCCTGCTCTTCGCCATGGCCCAGGTGCAGAACGGTCTCAACCAACTGAAGGCCGGTCTGTCCAGCGGTGACCCCAACAACCCCGGGCTCAAGGAAGGCCTGGTGATGATCTCCGCCGGGCTGGGCGACGCCCTGGCCGGACTGGGAAGCACCTCGACCCCCGACACCCTGCTCTACGGCGCAGACCAGGTTAACAGCGGCGTTCAGCAGGTCAAGGACGGGCTGGTGCAGGCCGCCGACGGCACCCAGCAGATGTACGACGGCCTGGCCACCAACCTGGGCGACCTCTACCTCACCGAGTCCGAGCTGGAGGCGATAAAGGTGCGCGGAGAGGAGTTCGACCACATCCTGGGACGCACTGTGGACGCGGAGAACGGCCTGGCCTTCATCTACCAGACCCCGCCCACCTACAACTACACCGAGGGGTCGAAGACGAGCTGGCTGGTGGCTGGGGTGATATCGGCGGTCATCATATTGGCCCTGCTGCTCATGAGCCTGCTCATGCGGCGCAGGCCGGTCATGGGATAAGCGGCCGCACAGTGGATAGACGGGAAGCGCCCTCTCCGGGGCGCTTCCTTAATTCCCGCCTCCACGCACGCGGGCGAGTGCCGGCGGGGGAGGGAATAAACGGACAGGGGCGAAATATTTATACAAGGTTGTGTTACTCGTAGGAAACCTGGTTTCCTACGATCTGCCGTGTTCACTAGCGACCCCGCGAAAGGTGTGCGGTTACAGGAGGGGAAGGTTAACATGGAGCTGAAGGATGCGGTGGACCTTTATCGGGACGTGCTGCAGCGCTATTCGCAGGGATTCTCCCTCGAGGAGGTGCTGGGGAGCGTCGCCGGGGCCCTGGGTGGAAAGTGCGCGGTGCTCTTTATCCGCAGGGATATGTCTTCTTTTCTCGAGCCTCGGCTGGCCTGGAACATGAGCGAGGGAGATAAGGAGAGGATAAGGGATAGGCTCGTTCCCATGGAATGGTTGGCCCGCCTACCGTCCCAGCGTTATATGGTAGTGGACAAGGCAAGGTTGGTGGAGCTGGGCCTGGAGGGGATCTGTGGCGGACCTTCGGACATCTCGGTGGTCTTCCCCATCCGTAGCCATGCCCACCTGCGTGCGGCCCTGCTGGTGGCTGTACCGGCCATGGCCACCCTCCCGGACCAGCAGTCTTACCGGGCGGCGGCCGTCGGCGCCGTGCTCGAGCGCATGGTCGAGCTCTTCTCCTTCGATGAACGCAGGGAGGGCCGGGAGGGCGATAAAGAGATGTCCTCGGTCGAACTGGGAATACTATCCAGCTACGTCATCGGCAAGGCGGATCATGGCCGCGCCGCTTCCCTCAGCCTCGACCTCCTCATCAAGCTCCTGAACATGGACGGGGGAACGGTGCACCGCGTGAGCGGCGCTCACGGGGAGCAGCAGGCGGTGCTGGTGGCTTCCCGGGGCTGGGGTGGCATGCCGGAGATAGTAGAGCACCTCTTCGAGAACGACCTGATCAAGCTGCTGCAGGCCATGCGGCGCTCGCAGGAAGGGGAGTTCAGCCTCGACGCCGGGCGCATCGCCGAGTATTTTCCCGGGGTGAAGCCGTTCTTCCACGCCAACCAGGTCAAGTCCTTTCTCCTCACCCCAATCTTCCAGGACGAAAGACTGGTGGGCCTGCTTGCGCTCTTCGGCAAGGCGTACACGGCGATGGAGACCAGGGACATGGACCTGCTGGTGCAGCTCTCCTACCGCCTGGGCGTGCTCTTCTCCGGAGAGCAGACGGAGCAGGGGATGCGCGGGGCGGGGGCGGGATGGGACTTTCCCGCCCTGGTGGACGACATGGCGCATATCTCCGACGGAGCGCTCGGCATGGAGGACTTCCTCTCCACGGCGCTGCGCACCCTCGCGGTGGAGGTGGGGGCGACCATGGCATTCGCCTACGCCGGATACGACCTGGCCACCGACAGGAGCTTCCAATGGTACGCGGACTCCATCTACGGCGGTGAGAGCGTGTTCAGGAGCACGCCGGGCCTCGAGCGTATGGCCCGCAACCTGGAGCGTATGGCCGTGGTCAAGCCCAACACCCCGGCCATGCGGGAACTGCCCGCGGCCGAGCAGGCCGCCGCCCAGGACCTGGTGCTCCTGCTCATCCCAGCCCGGGAAAGGGGGATGTCCCTCCTTACCGGTTTCTACCTGCCCGTGGAGAGGAAGCTGACCAAGGCAGAGATAGACTCCCTGCAGCCGGTAACGTCCATATTGCTCAGCCTGGCGAGGGGTTTGAGGGAGAGGTCGCAGGCGGAAGGCTACCGCCGTTCTCTGGAAATCCTTACCGAGATCGAGGGAGACCTGACGGCATGCGACGACCCGGCGCGCGCCCTGCGCATCCTGGCGCGGGGAGGCAGGGACCTGCTGGACTGCGACCGCGCGGCCATCGTCGTTGTGGACGAGAGGGCGGGAAGCTTCGAGGGCGCGGTAGAGACCGCCGAGGGGTCCGAGGCGTGTGGGCTCAACTTGCTCACGAGCGGGGAGATAGCAGCGGTCCTGGAGAAAGGACACGCGCTCTACAGCTCCAACGCCGGGGATACGGGCGAGGCGCGGGAAGGCGCGGAGAGGCCCCGCAAGTCCTTTATCGCCGTTCCCCTCACCGGGAGGAAGGGATGGTTTGGGGCGCTTACCTTCGAGAAGATGGGAAGTGATGACCAGTTCGGCGAGTTTCACCGCCGCCTCTCCCACTTCCTAGCCGGACAGGCGGTCTCCGTGCTCGAGTCCTACAAGGAAGGTAGCCGGCTGGAGAGCGTTGCGGACGAGAACCGGATCCTGCTGCGTATATCCCGCCGCCTGGCCTCCGCACTGACCCTGGATGAGATGAGCGGGGGACTCTACCGCGAACTGGACGGCACCATCGGGGCCGACCTGCTGCTCGTCTCCATTTTCGGCAAGTCCGGGATCAGGAGACTGGCGTGGCTGAAGGGGGAGAGGGACGAGGCCGGCGCTTACGACGAACTTCTCGAGGCTCAGGGCCCGCTGATGGTGGCGCTCTCCCACGCGGGCAAGCTGGTCCGCAACAACCTAAACACCTTCCTGCGCGGTCCCGGTGAGGACGAGCTGGCGCTCAAGGGCATCCGATCCTACATGGCGGTGGCGCTGCAGGGAGAGGAGATGAAGGGCGTACTGCTGGTGGGAAATTCCCGCGGCGGCGCTTTCAGCGAGCGCGAGGTCAACCTCATCGAGAGGACGGCCGGGCTCGTCAACTCGTCCATCGCGGCCCCTCTGCGCCACGATGCCCTGCAGGGGCGCGTCCGCCTCCTGGAAGAGATGTGTCGGGCCGAGGAGGAGAAGGTCCAGAGCAAGACCGACCTCATCAACATGGCCTCGCACGAGATCCGGCACCCCCTCACCCTGATCATGGGCTTCTCGGAGGTGCTCAGGGATTATGGCGACACCCTAGATGCCTCCGAGAGCCGCGACGTCGTGGAGAAGCTGAGCAAGGCGGCGGACAGGCTGCGCCGCAGCGTGGTGAACATGATGGAGGTGTCGCGGCTGGAGTCCGGCAAGCTAGCCCTGGAGACGGAGGAGATCGACCTCGACGACCTCCTCGGCGGACTGGTGGAGGAACTCAAGGCGAGGTCGGTGGACCATACCTTCGCCATGGAGATAGAGGAAGGTGCGGAGACGGTCATCGCCGACCGCGACAAGCTGGAGATCATCCTCTTCAACCTCATGGACAACGCGGCGAAGTACTCCCCGCCCGGGGGCAGGATCGAGATCTTCGCCAGGCGCATCAGCCGGGAGGTGCTGCTCGGGGTGAGGGATTACGGACAGGGGATAAGCGAGGAGAACATCAACTTCATCTTCCAGCCCTTCCGCCAGGGAGAGGGCAAGGAGTTCAGCTCCATCAAGGGCATGGGCCTGGGCCTCTACATCGTCAACCGCCTGGTGGAGGCCCATGGAGGCCGCATCGAGGTGCGCAGCGAGCACGGCCGGGGATCGACCTTCATCGCGCATATTCCACAGCCCGGGGAGGGAGACGAAAGGATCTACTTTCCCATAGACGCCATGCAGGCTTGAGTCGGTTTGCATTAGAATATACCTATTGGCCGTCCGAGCCTGGGGGGCACGGATTTGAGAATCGCCTACACCAGCGATCTGCATGTAGACATATCGCAGCGTAACTGGGAACTGGTCCCTTATCTCGGCGAGGTCCTCAAGATAATCGATCCCGACGTATTCGTCATAGCTGGGGACGTGAGCCCGGAACTGGGGGACCTGGAATACACGCTGGAGTGCTTCTCGGGGCTGAAGTGCCCCAAGCTGTTCGTCCCGGGAAACCAGGACATCTGGGTGCTCTCCGAGGAGATGCAGGAACTGGGCCACGACTCCTACGAGAAGTACTACTTCTACCTGCCCGACGCATGCCGGCGCAACCAGTTCATCCCCCTGTGGATGGAACCCGTTGCCTTCGCTGGAGTGGGGTTTGTGGGCAGCATCGGATGGTACGATCACGCCGGCCCCAGCGAGGATCCATCCACCACCTCGAGCACGTACCACTACCTGCTGGACAGTGTCTGGAACGATATGCGCTGGGCCTGCTGGAGCGACATATCCATGATGATGGAGGGCTCTCTCTGGCCAGCCCGGAGGCCGGACGCGGAAGTGGCACGCGAGTTCAACCTCCGCCTCGACCAGGACATCGAGGGTTTCGAGCGCGATTCCCTGGTGAGCGAGATCGTCGTGGTCACCCATTACCCCCCTTTCAGCGAGCTGTCCGTGGAGGGGGTTCCCTTCCCGGGTTCGCGGGACACGGGGGGGATACTGTCATCACACGGCAAGGTGACCATCTCCATCTCCGGCCATATCCACAACAAGCGGGACCTCCTGGTAAAGGACATCAGGGCAGTGCGAAGCCCCGTGGGGTACCTGGGCGGAGACCAGCGTAAATACCAGGACATGGTAAAGGACTGCCTGGAGGTGATCCACCTCATCGACCATGAGGACTTCCTGCCCGAGCAGGCCTAGGCCTTATGGCGGCGCAGTTTGCGCGCCCCCGTCTTAACCGCTCTCCTGGCGGCATGGTCCCGCACGGGATGGGAACTGATGTCGAAGACGATGGAGAGTATGCGCACCGCGAAGCCCACCCCGATGGATATGAGCGCCGCCAGCTGGGCGTTGATCTTGAAGCCCACCCCCAAGGCCAGGAACGTGCCTACGCTCACCAGGGCCGCCATGGCGTAGAGCTGCCCGGGCTGGAAGATGATCGGCTCGGACCTCGAGAGCACGTCGCGCAACAGCCCGCCCCCCACCGCGTTGATGAGGCCGATGAGACCCGCCGCCAGCACGCTCAGGCCTATATTGATGCTCTTCTGGGCTCCGACGACGGCGTAGAGGCCCAGCCCGAGGCCGTCGGCCAGCAGTATCACCAGGTTGATGCGCTTGATGCGTTCGCCGGCGAGGATGACCAGGAACCCCGCCGCGAGGACCACCGCCAGGTATCTCCAGTCGCTGACGAAGGCGGGGGGGCCTTGTTGCAGGAAGATGCCGTCGCGGATGAGGCCGCCGCCCGCGCCGGCGGCCAGGGCAAGGGCGAAGAGGCCGAGGTAATCGTATCCCTTACGGTAGGCCACCAGGGCGCCGGTGACGGCGAAGAGAAAGGTGGCGAGGAGGTCATAAGTGATGGGTAGATAGAACTGTCCCTCGAGCAATATCCCTGCCTCCTGACTGGCGGCCGCGGCATGGCGCCACGGGAGCCGAACGCCGCCTAACGTGAACCGTCCCGTTCTCTCGAAGCTACGTGTCCATGAACGACCTACCTATACTATTCAGGTGTCCGCGAAGTTATTCCTTCTCGCAAGGTCGGAGAGCGGTCGTGGCGGCCAGTGCGGGAGGTTTAATACGGCAGAGGTAGAAGAATGAGAGTAAGTGATAGCGCTAGGGATGCACGAGGAAGAAAAAGGAGGGCTGGTTCGGTGCATCCATGTTTGTCGGAGGTGGTAAGCTAGACTCTGGATGGAATCGTGGGACTCAGGTGTTGAACGTATAACAACGAAAGGAGATATTATGGAGATCGACGTCATTGTCAGGAGCTGGTGGTCGTACGTGTTGAGAGGGGTCCTGGCGCTCATTTTCGGTATCCTCTTCATCGCCTATCCGGGATCTACCCTCAAGACCTTCGTGATCCTCGTGGGTATATTCCTCATCATCGACGGGGTCGTAAACCTCATACGCTCGCTGGTCTTCATCTTCCGCAAGGAGCCTTGGGGGTGGACGCTCTCCTGGGGCATCGTCGGCCTGCTGCTCGGTCTGATCCTCGTTAACCATACCGAGTTCACCCTGGGCTTCGTGGCCATCCTCATCGGTATCTGGGTGGTCATCATGGGCGTGGCGGAGCTGGCCATGGCATTTGATATGCCCGCGGAGTCCGGGAGGGGCTTCATCGCCGTCATGGGCGTGATCTCGCTCGGTTTCGGTATCGCTATCCTCGCCTGGACGGCCGAAACCGTGTACGCCCTCATGGTCCTCTTCGGTATCTACCTGCTGGTAGTGGCGTTGCTGGACGTCGTCATCGGAATCTATGTCGGGCGCATGCAGCACAAAGAGAAGAAGGAGATGAAAGAGGCGGCATAGGCGGGAGAAGGGCCCGGAGGGGCGGCCGCCGGGAAGAAAGCAAACCGGGCAGGGTAGGGCGCGTTCCGCGCAGGTATTTCCTGTCCGGTTCGCATTGCCGGGGAAGCCCGCCCCGGTGCGAGCCGTGGGCTGATGATAACGCCCATGTTCCGGGTCATAGCTTAGGAGAGGACGAGCGGGTAAAAATGGGAATACTTAAGAGCAGGCCTGGAAGGAGCCTTCTCCGGGGATGGCGAGTAGATGGAATGAAAGGAGAGAGCAATGAGCGGAGAGAAAAATTTCAGCCGGGAAGAGGCCGCGAAGATACTCGACGACCTGGGGCTGGCAGATAAGTACGACGCCAACGAGTTCTACATGGGCATAAACGTCGAGCTGGAGCACGGCACCGTGGACCCCGCTACCAACGTCAGCGACGACGACCCGGTGATGACCGCGAAGATCGCCTTGGCCCACCTTAACGAGCTGCCCAACTACTATACTCTCCTCGAGGAGATGGAGGAAAAGGGCGAGGCGATGTTGAAGTAGCCCGGTACTCACAGCGTTCGGGCAAATCCCATTGGTTCTCTATCGGGCCCGGCGACAAGGCTGGTCGTCGTCGCAAGACTCCTCCGAGCACCTTGCTCGCCGGGCCAGGGGCAGCACAGATGAGGATTCGTCCGAACACCGAGTCGTCCCGGGCAGTGGGTTTGTATAGGCTACACGCGGACATGATCTTCCCTTTAACCACTGCTATGCCCGGTCGCATTTGATGCGACCGAAATTATGGTTCTCGGGCAAGTGGTAGAGCAGACGAGGGTGCGAGACCGGCCCAGGCGAGCCCGGGCAGTGGGTTTGTATAGGCTACACGCGGACATGATCTTGCCCTTAACCACTTCTATGCCCGGTCGCATTGATGCGCCCGACCTGGTAGTTCTCGGGCAAGTGGTAGAGCAGACCAGGGTGCGAGACCGACCCAGGCGAGCCCGGGCAGGCCCTCAGGCGGAAAGGCATAAGCCCGGACTTCGGGCTAGGTGCCGGAGGAGGGAATGGTGCAGATAAAACGGAGCAGCTGCCCGCCGGGGTTCCTGATCTGATGCAGTTCCTCGCCTGGGATGAAGATGGCGGTTCCCGGCCCCACGGCGGTGGCACCTTCCTCGGCCACCATCTCGCCCTCCCCCGAGAGTATGTATATCTCGTGCTCCCAAGGGTGGCGGTGCAGCGGGGAGTGGCCGCCGGGGGCGATCTCGAAGACGCGCATGTAGTAGTTGGGGGCCCCGTCCTCTTCGGATATGACCCAGCGGATGGTCACGCCCCGGGTGTCACCGCCCGGGTCCTTTGCGGCCACGTCTTCATAATGGACTATCTTCATGGCATCATTATACATGAACGCGCCCGCAGCCGGCCCTCATACCCCCATCGGAATACCGAGTAGGTACCAGATGACGAAGAAGACGATCCACACTACCGTGGTGATGAGGAAATACGGCAACATGAGGGCGACCACGGTACCGATTCCCGAGTCCTTGTCGTATCGCCTGGCGAACACCACGATGAGCGGAAAGTACGCCATGATGGGCGTCACGATGTTAATTGGCGAGTCGGCGACCCGGTATGCGGCCAGCACGTACTGCGGTTCGATGCCCAGGGTGAAGAAGATCGGGATGAAGATGGGGGCTAGGAGCGCCCACTTGGCGATTGCTTGCGGCATGATGATGCCCACCACCAGGGTTATCAGCATGGCCAGGACGAGCAGCCATATGTCGGCGATATTCAGCCCCTGCAGCGTGTCTCCCAGTTTGACGGCTGCCACCTGGGGGATGTTGGAATAGTTGAAATAGGCGATGAACTGGGCGATGAGCAGGAACAGGAAGAGCAACCCGGCCATTCCAGCCCAGCCCTTGGTGATCATGTTGATGCCCTCGGTGGCGTTCTTGATGGTCCCCGTGGCCTTCCCGTAGACGGCGCCGGCGACCAGGAACACTATGGCGATGATTACGATCAGGCTGTCCATGAAGGGAGATGTGCCGATGATGCTGCCCGTCTCCGGATCGCGCAGCGGCGCCCCCGGGATGAAGGTGAGCAGCGCGATCACCACGATCACGCCCAGGATACCCAGGGCCGACCAGCGCAGGCCCTTCGCCTCGACGGCCGGGGAGAGCGTCTCGGCGGCGTCGGCGGCGGCCTCGGCCGTACCGTTGGCGGGAGCCAGAGAGCGGTTGTAACCGCCCAGGCGGGGTTCGATGATGCGCGTGCAGATCAGCCCCATGACGATGGTGAGCATGATCGTCGAACCGATCCCGAACCACAGGTTGGCCGTGATGCCGATGGAACTGCCCGGGTTGACGAGGGCGATGGACTCGTTGGTGATCTCGGTGAGGACGGCGTCCGTCGGTGTGATGAGGAGGTTCACGCCGAAACCCGCGGCCACGCCGGCGAAGGCCGCCGCCATGCCGGCCAGCGGGTGGCGCCCTACGCTCATGAACGCCGCCGCCCCCAGCGGGATGAGTACCAGGTAGCCCGCGTCGGAGGCGATGCTGCTGATGATGCCCAAGAACACGATGATGTAGGTGAGCCAGAAGGGCGACGATATGTCCACCAGTTTGCGGATGAGCGCGCCGATGAGTCCCGAGGACTCCGCCAGCCCCACTCCGATCATCACGATTAGGATGATGCCCATGGCCGTGAAGCTCATGAAGTTGCTGACGAACGAGGTGAACAGGAAGCGGATGCCGTCGCCGTTCAGGAGACTCTTTATCTCCGCCGTCCTCGTCTCCACCTCGTAATCCTCGGCGTCCACGTGTCCGGGCGGCAGCAGATCGTACACCCCGGTCGACCCGCCCAGGTCGGACTCCTCGACCTCGATCGGGGGAGGAGCCACCACTTCGTAGGTGGCGCTGACACCGATCCAGGCGAGGATCTGGGAGAGGACGATCAAGCCGAAGATGAGGGCGAGGAACAGGATGGCCGGATGGGGCACCTTGTTGCCCGCCCGCTCGATGAAGTCCAGGATGCGCTGCACCGGGCCCGGGCTTTTGGCCTTTTTCCTGGAACGGCCGGGCTTCCCTGGCGCCTTGCTTTCGCCGGGGCCTATTTCGTCAAGCGAAGACCCGGCTGCCTCCGTCTCGGCCGCATCGGTTACGGCTTCCCTGTGCTCGTCGCTCACGGCTCTACCCCCGATCCGGAGAGGGAGGCCAAACGCCCGAGCAGGTCGGCCTCGGCCAGTACGGTCTTCTCGAACTCGTCCAGCAGCACTCTCTCGTTGGGCCCATGGATGTTGGCATAGCCGTCCGTGGTGCCCACCAGCAGCACGTCCGCTCGGGGCGCGGCGTGGCTGAGCGCGTTCACCAGGGGGATAGATCCCCCACTGCCCGCTTGCACCGTCTCCGTACCCCATGCCGCCGACCACGCCTCCATGGCGGCCTGATAGGCCGGACTGTCCGTGCGGGCGGCAAAGCCGTTGCCGGTCGCACCGGCGTGCACCCGCAGGCTTATGCCGAACGGCATGGCCTCCTCCAGATGGCGGACAAGGGCCGCCTGGGCTTCCGCGGCGTCCTGCTGGGGGTGAACGCGCAGGTTCAGCGATGCCCGCGCGTATGGCGAGACGGCGTTGACCGCCTCGTCCACCGAGGGGACGTCGATGCCGGTGACGGTGATGGCCGGTCCTGACCAGATCCGGGATCCCAACGTCCCGGTGCCGATGAGGGGCAGGCCGTCCAGGACCTCGGCCAGGGCCCGGAACTCCTCTTCGGTGTTGCCGCCGCCCTTCCACTCCTCGCGCCGCAGGCCCCCTACAGCGACATCACCGTGGTCGTCGTGCATGGAGGCCAGCGCACGGAGCAGCGCCAGCAGCGCGTCAGGCGCGGCCCCGCCGTATTGCCCGCTGTGCTTGGCGGATGCAAGGGTCCGTGCTTCGACCGTGACCATGGCCATACCGCGCAGGGCTACGGTGAGGGTGGGGACGCCCGGCCGCACGCTTCCCATGTCGCCGATGAGCATGACATCGCAGGCGAAGAGATCGGGGTGTTCGGCCACGAAGGGAATGAGAGACCCGCCTCCGACCTCCTCCATACCCTCGATCACGGCCCTGATGCCCACGGGAGGCTGCCCGTCCCAGGCCCGCAAGGCCCCGGCGAGGGCGACGATGTTCGATTTGGTATCGGCCGCTCCCCGACCATAGATGGCCCCGTCGCGCTCGCTCGCCTCGAAAGGGGGAGAGTGCCATTCCGACTCGTCGCCGGCGGGGACCACGTCGTAGTGGCTGTAGAGGAGCACGGTAGGAGCTCCTGGTGGCGCGGGGACTTCCGCTATGATGAGGGGCGCGGTGTCGGTCAGGTCGACGGAACGCGCCTGCTCGCAGCCGGCCTCCCGAAACAGTCTCACGACGAAGTCGCGGGCCTGGAGGAGCGCCGGCCTTGTCTTCTCCGGGTAGCCAGCCTCGGAGACGGAGGGTATGGCGATCAGCTCCGCAAGCTCTCTCTTGAGATAAGGCATCAGATCGCCGACGCGTGCCTCGAGGCGCGGGAACGCACCCGGGGGCGGCGGTTCTTGTACGTCACCCATTCTTCCTCCTTCATCACCAGAAGACATCCCCGAAAAGCCGCGGACGTTATCCGCAGAAGTATTTTACCCATGCGATAGCTACACAAACAACACTGTTCATGATGGCGCCACGACCCTGGCCTGGCGAACACGGGAATAGGCCGGCCGCGGTGAAACCCGCTCCGTTACTGGGTCATGCCCCGGGCAGGGGCGCGCGCGCGTCGCTTGATGAGGATGCCCCCGGTCAGGATGAGCAGGGTGGCCGCGATGAAGGCGTAGACCCCGGCGTGGGGAACGGCCGAGATGAAAAGCCTCTCGCGGATGACGGACTCGACAAGGGGACCGATCATGGGAAGGCTCCGGACCAGCTCCAGCAGTTGCTTATAGATGCCTAACCAGTCGAAAGCGTCCTCGATGAGGCTTATGATGTAGACCACTGAGCCCCCGAGGAGCAGCAGGGAAGCAGCGATGGCGATGTTCCCCGCCTGCCGCCTCCACAGCATCCCCAAGAGGCAGAGGGCCGCGAGACCGATGAGCACTCCGGCCAGCCAGGGGTTGTCGGTAAGCCTGAAGGTGAATACCCCAAGGTCGATGTCGTTGCCCAAGAAGACGCTCTTCCAGGTGACCGAGGCCCGGGCCCACGGCAGGGCGGCAGCGGCGACCATGCACATCACGCACCCGGCGATAGCCAGCGCCTCCCCCCACCCCCATGATGAAGGGGGCGGGGCCGCGGTTACGGTCCCACCGCCTTCCGGATCAGTGATGACGTCCATGGCCCTCCAGTCTCGCGTCAAAATAGTGCTTGAGCTAATTATATCCGCGGACGAATAGGATAGTGAAAGGCAGTGTAAGCAGAACGCAGCTTTGACGTTACTGGAAGAGTAAGGCCGAAGCGGCCGGGGGTAACGGTATGAAGCAAGGATTCGAGGGTTATCTCTTCGCCGAGGGAGGCATCCACTGCCCCCTCTGTGGCGGCCGTATGGCAAGGGGCGCCATCCTGTGCGGGCATTGCGGCCGCGGCGGCCGTTTCCACATCGACGCCGACAAGGTCAAGATGGTCAGCAAGGGCGTACATCTGCCGCGCGCCATTGCCCGCCACCACCTCCGTCACAGCGCCTGAGGCACCCTGCCTCCCTTCGGGAGAATAACTTGCCGCCTTTCCCGCCATATCGGGTCGTTGTTGGCCTGTCCTGCTCAATGATCTATCCTTATTGGTGTCCGTGTCCGTGTCCGTGTCTGCGGACCGGCAAGCCCCCGGGGACGGGGAGTGGCGCGACGAGGAGAGGATTAGGGGCGGGATCATGAACTTGCTCGACCGAGTGATGAGCAGCAGCAGCCGCATAGTGGCTCCACTTGCGGGTTACCCCGGGATCAAGCTCATCGGACGCTCCGTGCGGGAGGCCCTGCACGATGCGAAGATACAGCTGGAAGCCCTGCGGGCACTGGAGGAGAGGTTGTGGCCCGACATAGTCTTCACCCTCCTCGACCTTACGGTCGAGGCCGAGTCCATGGGACTCAGCGTGGACTTCTACGAGAGGATGCCGCCCAGCCTGGCCCAGCAGAGATTGCCCAAGCTGGAGAGGTTCTACGAGCTCGGACTGCCCGACCCCGAGAGGGCCACGCGCATGCCCGTCTTCCTGGAGGTGGCGGAAGGCCTGGCCGCCGGCGGTGACCGCATGAGCGCCGCCTATGCCACCGGGCCCTTCACGCTACTGGCGCAGCTCCTGGGGATGGAGGAACTGCTCGGCCGCGTAAGGCAGGGAGAGAGCCTTACCGAGCCCCTCGCGTTCGCCACCTCCGTGGTGGGGGAATACGCCGCCGCCCTGGCCGCGCGCGTGGACCTCATCGCGCTGGTGGATCCCGCGGCGGAAGCCCTCAGGGCAGAGGAGTATGGCTCGCTCTGCCGGCCCTATGTAAGCGGTCTGGCCGGGATCATCAGGTCGTCCGGGGCCCTGTGCCTGCTGCACGTGTGCGGCGACGTGACCCACTTGCTGGAGGAGCTGGCCCTGACCGGCGCCGAGGGTATCTGCCTGGACTCCGGGGTGAACCTGCAGCGGGAGATCGTGAGGATACCCGCGAACATAGTGGTCCTGGGCAATATCGATCCCAGGCGGGTGATGCAGCGCGGCACGGCCGAGGACGTGCGCTGGGAGGTACGCCGTCTGCTGCGCAACATGAAAAACGTGCGCAATTTCGCCCTCTCCACCGGATGCGACGTTCCCGTCGATACCCCTATGCGCAACCTGGAGGCGATGATGGAGGAGGCGCGGGCCTGGAAGCCCCATGGCAGCCTGTCATAGGGGAGATCCGCCCTGCGTAGGAGGATACATCGTTGGACCGCATACGCCATATGCCACCGGTACCGCGATGGCGCCGGACTCCCGCCCTTATGACCGTCACGCTGCTGGCCATGGCGGTGCTGGCGGCGCCGCCGGCGCTGGGCCAGCCTGAAGCCCCCGCTCCCCAGCTGCCGGTGTTGCTGCTCAACGGCGCCATCTATACCCAGGAATACGATGCGGGCGGACTCCCGCCCGCGTTTACCGTTGACGCATACCCGGCTCAGATGGCCGCCCTGCACATGGTGCAGTGCGAGGGGCCAGTCAAGGAGGTATGGGTGGAAGACCTGCGCAGCATCGGGGGAGAACCCCGGGGCTACCTGCCCTACAACACGTTGCTGGTGGTCATGGACGGCGATGCGCGTTCCCGCCTCAGCGAGCTGGAGTTCGTGACCTGGGACGGGATTTATCAGCCCTACTTCAAGATATCCCCGGCGTTGCAGCTCCGCCTTGCCCAGGGGGGCGATGTGATGGTGCTGGCCGAGCTCTTCTCGCCACGCCTGCTCGCGGCGACCGTGGAGGCCCTGCAGGGCCTTGATGTCGAGGTCATCGCGGCGCAGGGCGACGCCTGGGGCGCGGTGGCCGCTCTGCGTATGCCGGTGGATAAGGTAAGCGGGGTGGCCGCCTTGCCGGCGGTGGAGTGGATGGAGTTGTGCACGGTGGGGGAACTCCCCGCCGCGCGCACCGGCGCCCTGGATACGGGCCTTTCCGGCGCCGCTCTCTTCCAGACGGCGGGAAGCGGTGGCGAGACGGTCGCGGTCATGGATACCGGCATCGGCAGCGGTGGTCTGCAGGGTCTGCCGGAGCCCCTGGCGGGGAAGGTGACGGCCCTGGAGTCCCTGCGGGGGGACGACGGCGGAGATGTCAACGGCCACGGCACGGCGGTGGCGGGACGCCTGCTCGGGTTTCCTTCGGCACAGGCAGCGGCCGCGGCGCCGCCGGGTTTCACCGTCCTGGCTTACGCCACGGCATACGGCCTCGACTGCCCGCCGCAGCCGCTCTCGCTCTACTCCCTCCTGGACGACGCCTACGGGCGGGGCGCGCGGGTCTTTCTCAGCGGCAGCGTCCCCGAAGGCAAGGAATCACTGGGCGCCTACGGCATCTTCACCATGCAGCGGGACGCCTTTATCTGGGAAAATCCGTCCATGCTGGTGGTGGAGGCGGCGGGCAATGAGGGCACGGACGCCGACGGCAATGGCAGCGTCGACCAGGGCAGCCTGCTCGGGGGGGCGGCCGCGAAGAACGCGTTGAGCGTGGGGGGCTGCGAGAGCGCCACCGCCGCCATGGAGGGTGAGCCCGCCCTGCGCAATTACGAGCTGGAGCCGTTTTTTCAGGGCAAGTTCCCCGCCGCCCCGCTGCGGGACGACGAGAGCGTGGGTGCGCCCACCGGCATCGCCGCCTTCAGTTCCCGGGGGCCCACCCGTGACGGCAGGATCAAGCCGGACCTTGTCGCGGCGTGCACCGATGTCGCGGCCCTCTCACCGGGAACGGCGGTGGCGGTGCCGGGCATCCTGCCCTCGAGCACGCCGGGCGGCGTGCGCGCGTACGGCACCAGCATGGCCGCCGCCCTGGCGACCGCCGCCGCGGCTTCCATGCGGGCCCCCCTGGCCGGCGTGCAGGAGGCCGAGCCCTCGGCCGCCCTGCTCAAGGCCTTCCTGGTGAACGGGGCTGAGGAGCTGTCCCCGGGGCAGTACGGCAAGGAGGCGGAGGAGATACCCCAGGCACCCAATGTGGTCGAGGGATGGGGGAGGCTCGACCGGGAGGGCTTCAACCGGACGAGTTCGTGGGCGAAGGTCCTGGACGACAAGGAGGGCATGCGGCTGGGGGAATCGCGGGTCTTCCGCCTCGAGGTGGCGTCGGGCACCCAGCTGCGGGTGACCCTGGCCTGGTCGGACTACCCGTCCATGCCCCAGGCACGCCTCCACCTGGTCAACGACCTCGACCTGCGGGTGCTGGATCCGGACGGCAACACCTATTATCCCAACGCCAGAAATTCGCGCGACCCCCTGAACAACGCCGAGAGGGTGAGCATAGAGGTAGCGGGAAAACCGGGCACCTATACCATAGAGCTCAACGCCTGGAACGTTCCCTTTTCGCCCCAGCCCTTCGCCCTGGTCGCCCAGGTCATGTGAGGCGCACCCCTGCGTCCTCGGGGCGCGGCGCGCTTGGCGGGCGCGCGGTCGGTACCGGTGCTCGAGATGGAGAGGGGAGGAGCATGGCCGGAGAAGACGGACGCGATAGCGCCCCCGATGCCGCCTATCACCTGCTGCGGGGATTTCTCGACCGTTACCCGCTGGGATTCCCGGCCACCGCTACGGGCGTGGAGATCGCCATTCTGAAGAAGCTCTTCACGCCCGAGGAGGCGGAGATAGCGGTGCTGCTCTCGCCAATGCCGGAGGAAGTGGAGCGCATCGCCGAGCGCTCGGAGCGCAAGATCGAAAGCCTGGCAGAGAAGCTGGACGCCATGTCCCACAAGGGGCTGGTCTTTCGCAGCCGCAGGGAGGGCAAGGTGCTCTACAACACCGCCCCCTTCATGATCGGTCTCTACGAGTACTCCGTGGGCGCCATGGACGAGGAGCTGGCCACCCTCTACCGCGAGTATTACGAGACCGCCTATATGGAGGAGATGGCCGCGAGCGGCGTCCCCGGCTTCAGGGTCTTCCCCATCGGCGAGAGCGTGGAAGCCGACCTGGTGCTCTATCCCTTCCTCGACCTCGTAGAGGAGGTCAAGGCGGCGCGCAGGATCTCCGTGGCCGAGTGCATCTGCCGCAAAGAGGCGCGCCTCACCGGCGGGGGGTGCGATCATCCCATGGAGACCTGCCTCAGCTTCGGTGTCGCCGCGGAGTACTACATCGAGAACGGTATCGGCCGCGAGATCTCGGCGGAGGAGGCCATCGCCATCCTGGAGGAGGCGGACAGGTCGGGGCTGGTCCATGCCGGGGTGAACACCAGGCACCTCTCCAACATCTGTAACTGCTGCCCTTGCTGCTGCGCCTCCATGAAGGGGATGGTGCAGCGGGGGATGGAAAGGCGCTGTTTCATGAACGCCCTCTTCGAGGCGGTTGTGGACTGGGATTCCTGCACGGGCTGCGGGGACTGCACGGAGCGCTGCCCCGTCGGCGCCGTCGTGGTGGAGGAGAGGGCCTCGGTCGACCGGGACAGATGCCTGGGATGCGGACTGTGTGCGGGAAGCTGTCCCACCATGGCCATAAGCATGTCGCTGCGCGAGGACCGCGAGGAACCTTACGGCCGCGTGCTCGACATGGGGATAGCCATCATTGAGGGCAAGAGCCGGCGCAAGAAACCATGACCGCCATGAGGTAGAGGGATCAAGCCTTGCCCGTGCGCTGCTTGAGCCTCTCGAGGGCGCGGTATGCTTCCTGCCTGACGTCGGCATCCCCCTTGTCTATCAAGGCCTGCAGTACCTCGGCTGCCCCGGAGTCGCCCACCTTCCCCAGGGCTTCCACGGCATTGATGCGCACCGAGCTGCTCCCGTCTCTCACCAGCTCGATGAGGTGGATGGAAGCGCGCGGCTCTCCGATCTTGCCCAGTGCTCTGGCAGCGGCCGCCCGTATCTCGGCCGAGGGGTCCTGGAGGGCGGAGATGAGGGGTGAGCACGCCACCGGATCGGCTATCTCGCCCAGCGCGACAACCGCTCCCAGGCGCACATCCACGCTCTCGTCCCTGAGGGCTTTGAGGAGGGGGCCGGTGTTGTCTCCCCGCTTCAAGGCGCTTGCCGCTTCCCTGCGCACCAGTTCCTCCTCGTCACGCAGGGCCCGCAGCAACGGTTCCACGACCTCAGGGCCGCCGATCTTTCCCAGCGCCTTCACGGCTGAAGACCTCACGGCCATCCAGCCGTCCCCCAGGAGTCCCACCAGCGGAGCTATAGCCGCCGGGTCACCGAGCTCGCCCAGGGCCTGGGCTACGTCCCGGCGAACGTATTCATCGCTGTCCGCGAGGGCGCCGATAAGGGGCTGGACGGCGCGCACATCTCCAAGTTTGCCCAGGGCTTCCGCTGATGCGGCCCTGACCACCAGCCATTCGTCCGAGAGCGCCACCAGGAGGGGTTCCACCGCCTTGGCGTCGCCTATCTCGCCCAGGGCTTCCGCCGCCGATACGCGCCGCTCCGCATCGGTATCGCCGAGGGACTTGATGTAATGGTCGACGGCACCCTTCTTCTTCGATTTCCTGGGGTTCAACTTGAAAAGCGCCATGCTCACCGACCGCCTTTCTGGACGTGCATACCCCATACGTGTGGTTCTAACAAGAATATACCACTTTGCCGCGGGGTCGGTCCCGGGCCGTCCCGGGAAGGTAGCCGGGGAAGCATTTTTGGAAGACAATCGTTGGTAGCAAGAAGCGGGCAGCCGCGCAGGTTAAAGGAAAGGGTTAAACGTATGATTGCCGGTGGGGATGAGCGGGCATTGAGGTTGAGGCCGCACCATATCTTCTGCAGCGGGTTCCTGCCCCTGGCCCTGCTTGACCGCGGCGAGGAGTTCTCCCGTGCCATGCACGCCATCGTGGAGCTCGTGCGAAGGGAGAGCGGGACCGTCGTTATCGTTACGGAAGGACCGGACCAGCTGTGCGAGTACTGCCCCGACTTGAAGAACGGCCGCTGCGAGAACCCCAACGGCGACGAGGAGAAAGTCAGGAGATGGGACGCGAGGATACGGGAAGGGCTCGGCCTCTCCTACGGAGAGGGGGTGCCAGTAAAGGTATTACGGGCGCTCATCGAGGACAGGTCGCCGCTGGACTTCTGCCTGTCCCGCTGCCCCTGGAGGGATTTCTGCGGAGTGCGCGGTCCCATGCGGTCAATTCAAGCATGAGCTTCTCTTCCTGCCTGCTGCCACTCCCCGAGATCCAGGCGGTTCCCTCAATATTCTATCATTTCTGAAAAAGCGGCCTCTTACCCCGTCATAATAGCACGGGGGGCTGCTTTTTCATGAAGTCATCAAGCACTCTGTTCCATGAGAAACGAAGGGCCCGGGGTTGATGGGTATTAGTATAGAGTAAGGATGAACCCGCGAAGGCGTTGTTGTAGCGCTATTGTGCGATTCTTCCACGTAACCTGCCGGTGTCATCTTGGAGGATACGATTGTCCGACCGCGCAGATAGTGGTGCGCCCGGAAGGACTCGAACCTTCAACCTTGGGATTAAGAGTCCCCTGCTCTGCCAAATTGAGCTACGGGCGCACGCGAATATATATTATGTTATCAGGGGTGTAAAAAGGCAAGGGCACAGGTATAAGCCGCTCCCGTGGGGGAGCGGCTTACGGTAATAACGAATAAGCTATGTCTCAAAGAGCGAGCGGTGCATCACTTCTTGCCGGCCACGGCCTGCTTTAGCGCCGCCCCGGCCTTGAAGGACACGACCTTGGTCGCCTTGATCGTGATGGCCTTCCCGGTCTGGGGGTTCACGCCCTTGCGGGCCGCCCTCTTCCTGACCTCCCAGGTGCCGAAGCCGACCAGCGTGACCTTGTCACCCTTCTTCAGCGCAGCGGTAACGGTGTTGACCATGGCATCAACGGCTGCGGCGGCATCCTTCTTGCTAATCTTGCCGTCCTTGGCGACGGCGTCGATCAGTTCCGCCTTGTTCATGTGTCACCTCCTTCGCATGATCCGATTTCCTCTGGGATAATTCGCTGTGATAGAGATTTTCCCTTTATGTAAGGAAAGTAAACGGGATTTCCTCAAAACAGCCGCCATTTCCGGTTGCGTGGTCTTGATAGGGGGGAACGAGACGCCTCATGCGCCTTCGCCCGGGTCCTCTATGGCCCGCAGCGCCGCCGCGATGGCCTCGAGGACCTTGTCGCGCCCCTCGCGCTCGCGCGCGGCGAGCAGCGGCTCGACGGCCCGGTCGCTGCCGAGCCTTCCCAGCGCCCTGGCGGCCTCGAGGATATCGCTCTCGATGTCGCTCTCCAGGAGCGGCAGCAGGCAGTCGATGGCGTGCAGGTTGTGCATCTCCCCCAGGGCACGGGCGGCCACCGCCCTCACGCCAGCGGAGGACTCGGTGAGCATCTCGGAGATGGGGGCCCACAGGCTGGGTTCGTCCATGTGCGAGAGCGATTCCACCGCCCGCAGGCGCACGATGCTGGCCGCATCGCTCAGGGCTTCCACCAGGAAGGGGATGGCCCTACGGTCGCTCATCTTTCCCAGTGCCCTGACCGCGCTGTAACGCAGGGAGAGGCTGTGGCTGCGCGTCGCCTTGCACAGTGCGTCCACGGCCTGCACGTCGCCGATGTCCGCCAGTGCGTCGATTACGAACTGGCTCACCCCGGGCTCGTCCTTTTCCAGGACGCCGAGGAGAGGCCGCACCGCCCTTCTGTCCCCGATGATACCCAACGCCCTTGCCGCCCCTTTCCTTACGTCCGGGTTTTTATGGGAGAGCGCCTCGATGAGGTAAGGGAAGGCCGGCTTGCCCTGGGCGGCCAGGAGGTCGGAAGCGGCGAAGCGCATGAAAGGCTGGTTATGTCCCATGGCCTCCACGAGCCCGTGGTAGTCGCCATCGTTTGCCATATTCTGTAAATCATCGCGGTCTTTCATGACAAGATTATAATCCATCCACGCCCTACTGTCCCATGCTCAGCCTCTGGGCCAGGGGGGCGGGGAGACCGGCGGCGAGTATCTTGGACTGGGTTGCGGCGACGTCGTAGCGCAGGAAGCGGAACTCCGCCTTCATAGCCTCGCTGTCCAGCAGGATCAGGGTGGCGATGGGCAGGCCACCGCGGTACTGCCCGCAGCTGCCGGCGTTGAACATGTAGTGGGCACCGGGCTTGATCAGAAAGCGGTCTCCGTTGCCGGTGGCCCTTTCCCCCACGCGGTGGTTATCGGCGTCGAAGATGTAGGCGGCGCAGATGTGGGTATGGCCGATGAAACACATGAGATTGGCCGGGGGAGGATACTCTAAGGCCAGGGACTTGAAGGCATAGGCCGCCTCGAAGGCGTCGAAGATATAGTCGTCGGGGTCCGCGGGAGAGCCATGAAAGAGATAGAAAGAATCCTCCACGGCCATTTCCTCGGGAAGGGAGAGGAGCCAGTCGCGGTTCTCCCGGCTCAGGGCCTCGCTGGTGTAGAGGAGGGCCTCCATGGCGATGGGGTTCATGTTGGGCTCGAGGCCCTCGTCGAGTTCCCGCAGACCGCGCTCGTGGTTGCCCTGGATGCATCGTACCCCCTTCCCGCGCACCAGCTCCACGCAGGCGTTGGGGTCGGCGTTATATCCGATGATGTCTCCGCAGCAGAGAAGGGAGTCCGCTCCCAGGCGCTCCGCCTCCTCCAGCACCACCTGCAGCCCCTCGAGGTTTGAGTGAATGTCCGAGAATATGGCGAACCTCAACATGCCCCCCTTCGTCTTACTAGATTATATACGACGGTGACCGGGGACATGGCCAGGGGGCCAGCAGGCGGCCGCGAAACGGCACGATAATGGTGGTAGGGACAGGGTCTATGTCATATGATAGTGGCAGCGAAAGGAGGAGACAGATGAAGCAAATCGCTGCGATGTTGGCGGGGGTCCTGCTGCTGTTCGCCGTCGTGGGGTGCGGGGGGGGAGAAGCGGGCGATGCCACGGCCAATCTCTCCATCATCATGGATTCGACAAAGGCCATGACCGAGGTCAGCGGTTATCGCATGAACGGCACCATCACCATGGACTCCGGGAGCGGCCAGCCGGGCTCGCAGGCATTGAGCATGGACCTCAGGGCCGAGGTGCAGAACACAGAGGGCGGGATGCGCCAGCGCATGTTCGTGACCATCGGCGGTTACGAGGTCGAGGCCTATATCGTCGATGGCGTCTACTATCAGAACCAGCCGGGCCAGGGGTGGGTCAAGATGAGCTCCGCCGCCTACATGAGCCAGAACATGAGCCTGGGGCTGGTTGACGCGGCGCAGATGGAGATGATGGCGCAGATGGCCAGGGAAGCCCAGGTAGTGGAGGAGGACGACGAGGCCCTGACCATCGTCTTCCAGCTGGACAGGGAGTATATGCAGGCCTCCCTGGACCTGTACCGCAAGTACATCGAGGAGGAAGAGCAGCAGGTCTCCGAGGACTGGATGGAGATGGTGGATTCCATCTCGGATTTCTCGGCCACTATCCGCATCAGCATCAACAAGGCGGACAACCTCATCAAGCGCATGGAGATGACCTATACCATGGCGGGGCTTGCCGGGATCGGGGACGTGAGCAGCTCCATGGTGACGGACTTCTACGACTACGGTGCGGATATCCAGATTGAACTGCCGCCGGAAGCGGCGCAAGCGACGGAGGTCAGCCTCGGACAGTAGGGCGCGCCGACCGGGCGAGTATGGCCCGTGATGCGGGAGGTCGAGGAGATGTCCGATTACGTCGAGGGCAAGAGCCGCTGGTGGGGATGGGGTGACCTGGACCAGGGGTTCGACGTCGAGAACCGCGCCAACATCGTCCCCTTCTTGCGGGAGAACCTGGGGATGGAACTGGACCGGGACCGTTTCACCGACCCCAGCCTTGACGAGATCGACCTGCCGGCACCCCGCACGGGAGAGGTCGTCCTGGAGGAGTTGCGCCGCCTGTGCGGACCGGAGAACGTCTCCACCGACAAGTTCCAGCGTGTGAGCCACTGCATGGGCAAGAGCTATCGCGATACCGTGCGCCTGCGCCTGCGGCGCGTGGACAGGCCTGTCGATGCCGTGGTGTGGCCGCGTGAGGAGAAAGAGATCGTCGCCATCCTCCGTATGGCCGAGGAGAGGGGACTGGAGGTAATCCCCTTCGGAGGGGGCTCCAGCGTCACTGGCGGAGTGGAGCCCATGGCGGCGGGCACGAGTGGCGCCATCAGCCTGGACCTGGCGCGTCTAGACCGTGTGCTGCGCGTGGACGCCACCTCCCAGACCGCGGTGATCCAAGCCGGGGCCCTGGGCCCGGAGATAGAGGAGCAGCTGAACGAGCAGGGCTTCACCATGGGGCACTTTCCGGAGAGCTTTGACCATTCCACCCTGGGAGGATGGCTCGCCACCCGCGCTTCTGGCCGTCAGTCCACGGGTTATGGCGACATCGAGGACATGGTTCTGGCGCTGCGTATGGTGACGCCACGGGGGATCGTGGATACCCGCAAAGCCCCCTCCACCGCGACCGGCCCCTCCATACTGCAGCTCTGCGTGGGTTCCGAGGGGGTCCTGGGCATCATCACCGAGGCCACCATGAGGATCCGCCCCTACCCCGATGTCTTCGACTACCGCGGTCTCATCTTCCGCAACTTCGCGGCCGGCGCCTCCGCCATCCGCGAGATGATGCAGCAGGGCATGGTGCCCACCTGCGTGCGCCTCTCCGACCGCACCGAGACCGCCCTGGCCCGGGACTTCCGCATCACCACCGGCAACAAGTGGATGCGCAAAGGGGAGGACGCGGCCTTAAAGCTCCTGGCCCGCAGGGGGTACTCCTTCGATGACGGGGCCTTCATGGTCCTGGGGCTGGAGGGGGAGAGGGAGGAGACGGAGTACATGCGGGCCGGTATCCTGCGGCTCTGCCGCAAGCTGGGGGGGTTTCACCTGGGCACGGGACCTGGCCGGCAGTGGTACAACAGCCGTCACGACACCGCGTACTTCCGCGAGCAGCTGATCAACTGGGGCGTCCTGGTGGACACCCTGGAGACCGCCACCACTTGGGACAACCTCCTCCACCTCTATGGCGAGGTGCGCAGTGCCTTGCGCGCCGCCCTGGAGGAGGACGGCGGCAAGAGCCTGGTTGCCTGCCACGTCTCCCACTGCTACCGCGAGGGCGCATCGCTCTACTACACCTTCTTCGCCCCCATGGCCGCGGAGGGCGGGGAGGAGGAGCAGTGGGAACGTGTCAAACGCGCAGCCTCCGAGGCTATCATGGAGCATGGGGGGACCATCAGCCACCACCACGGCGTGGGTTATGAGCACGCCCCCTGGATGCGCCGGGAGGTCGGAGATATCAGCCTGGAGGCGCTGAGGGCCGTGAAAGAGGTCATGGACCCCGCGGATATCCTGAACCCGGGCAAGCTTATACCTCCGCGCTGACGCCTGGGGGCGGGCGGGGACGTATGCGGGAGCCATCCCGGACTCCGCGTGATCAGGCCATGAACGAACGGGGCTTATGACGTGAGGGGATCCAGGAGCAGCGTGATGGAGGGGGCGGCGGCACGCATCGGGGTGGGCCTGATCGCGCTCGGCGCCCCGGCTGCGGCGCTCGTGGACTCGTGCCGCGACCGGCTCGAGACCTACTTTTCCTCCACCTTCGCCGCCTTTGAGTGGAGGGTGGACAGGGAGGACTGGGACCTGCAGTGGGCAGACCCGGTGTGGCTTCTGGACCGGGCACAGGCGCGCATGGAGGAGGCCGGCTGGCAGTTCTCTTTCCTCGTCGCCGACCCGGGAGTCCACGGCGCGAAGATGGAACCGGCCACCCTTTCCTTCAGCCATTCGGCGGCGATCGTCTATCCCGCCGGGGGCGTGGAGGAGGCGAATGCGACCACCGGCGTCGAGACGGTTGAACGGTGCTGCCGGGTGATCATCACCAGTTTCGCGCGCTTAAACGGTCTCCCGCACCTGGAGGAGAGGTCGCCGAAGGGGCGTGGTCCCGAGGGAGGAGACCCCCTCAGCCCGAAGGAGACGGAGGAGCTGGAGAGTGCGCTGCGTAGCCTGACCGACGGCATCCTGAAACGCGGCGTCAAGGAGATAAAAGGGCTGGCCCTCTACGCCAGGATCATCTTCTCCCACCCCATGCGCGTGCTGCGCACGGTGTTGAGCCACCGCCCGTTGCGCATGGTGTTCAGCCTCGGGAAGCTGGTCTTCGCTTCCATGGCGGCCCTGGTGCTGGCGTTGCTCTCCACGGAACTGTGGTACCTGGGGGTCGGCATAAACATCTGGAGGCTGGTGCTCATCGCCATCGCAGTACTGCTGGCTTCGACGCTGTACGTGGTGTTCCGCCAGCAGCTCTACGTGCGCCGGGTATCGCGTTCCCTGTCCGAGCAGGCGGCTTTCTTCAACCTCACCAGTTTCCTCACCATCTTCGGTGTTCTGCTGGCCCTCTTCATTATCATCTTCGTTATAACTATACTGGTCACAGTCGGTGCCTATCCGCGCTACATAATCGAGGACTGGGTGATGCGGAGCGAGGTGGACTTCTTCGACTACATGAGGGTGTCCCTGCTCATCAGCTCCATGGCCATGGTGGTGGGGGCCCTCGGAGCGGGGCTTGAGGAGAACCAGTATTTCCGGCAGGTCATGTATGCCGAGAGGAACCGTTGAGGTGCCCGGGATGGAGCCAGTACCTGTATTCGTATACGGGACCTTGAAGCCGGGCGAGAAGATGTTCCGGCACATCAGCCACACCGTGCGCGATGCCGTGCCCGCCACCATCAGCGGATCCCTCTACGACACCCCCTTCGGGTACCCGTTGCTGGTGGGGCCCGGCCCCGAAGATGCCTCCGCGATAAACGGCGTGGTGCTCATCCCCCTGGAGGAACAGTACGAGGAGATGATCCGCATCATCGATGTCATCGAGGGCGAGGCCGGTTTCGAGAAGGGCGAGATGGAGGTGACCCTGGAGAGCGGGAGCAAGCTCACCGCCATCGTCTATTTCTACCGCGAGGCGCCCCCCTACGCCCGCCCCTTCTACGGCAACGATTGGCCCTGATCTAAGGCTCTTACGGTGAAGACGATGCTCGAGGGATCGGGTGAGTGCCACTCCACCTCCGCCTCCTTGCCCTCGGCTACCTCGAAGAGGGCCGCCATCTGACCGGCAAGGAGGTGTTCGTTGTAGGGGTTCTCGACGGTGACGCTGAGGCCGTCGTAGCCGTAGTTGTAATCCACGGGGTTGCCCTGTCCGTGCGGCGGCAGGGTCGCCAGGGCGTTCTCGTAGATGCTCTCACGCTCGCGGCGGGGGAGTACCACGCTGCCACTGCCGGCGATGCCCAGTTCGAACATGCGCCGCCGGGTGTAGTCCTTCTCGGCCTGGATGATGAGGGGATATATCTCATCGCCCAGCTCTCTTGCGAGTTCGCGGAAGACAATGGTGGGGACGTAGCCGTCGAGGAAGACGAGGCGCGCGTTACGGCGGTTGTCCACGATGGTGCCTTGCCCCTCGTTCCAGCGCAGGTAGGCCAGTTCGCGCGGGGTCCCGCAGGAACGGCAGCGGGGCATATGGAAGTGGCCGGGTCTGAGGTCCGGATACGCCAGCTCGAGGCGTTCCGATATCTCAGGTCTCGCCTCCATTGCCCGTACCGAGATCACGTCCTCTCCGTCCTCCCTCCTCCAGGAATGCTCGAACGGCCGCCGCTCCAGGGCCTCGAAGGCCCCCAGGATAATAGCGGCCATGAGCTCGCGGTCATAGGGGTTGCGCACTACGGCATCCCTGTCCTTACCGGGCCTGTACCTGATCGTCCTCACGTATGCCTGTCCCAGCCAGCCCGAGAGGCTGCAGAAGAGCTTGACCACCACGCGACGGTTAGGGCCCCAGCGGCCCGCCTTATAAGGGAAACGGTCCAGTTGCGAGGTGATGGTATGTACGGATGCGTTGCGCTGGGCCTCGAAGACGAGATGGGCGATGGACAGCCCCAGGCCTTCCTCGATACGGGTGAAGAGGTTGGAGAGGAAATCCGATTCGATGATCACGACGCGGTAGTCCGGGTTTACCGCCATGGTGATGGTCCCGTTCTCGTTCCAGTGGATGAGCTTGCTCAGCCAGTATGGGAACCCGCATTCCCGGCAGCGCTTCATGGTCATGGCCTGTCCTCTCCCCGCTGTTCTTGCCTGCCTCGTATTTTCATATATTAGACGATTTCGGGCGGTTCAGGGCACACTCAGCTCTGGCGGGCTGACCTTGGTGTCCACCCCGATGAGCTTGCCGTCGCGGTAAAGGAGGATCGCCCGGTCGTAGACGATGATGGTGTTCTCCGGCATCAGGCTGTCCTCGATCTCCTGGATGTACAGGGGTTCACCCAGCATGCGGGAGGCCTCTTCCGGTGTGAGCAGGGCATCGAAGTCCTGGGGGCGCAGCTGTGTCGGCGGGTATTCCTCCGATTCGTCCTCGCACTCCTCCTCACCGAAGAAGCGCCCGTTGTCGAAGTCCACGACCTTGCCCCGTGAGAAATAGGTCCACCTCTCAACTCGGTCGGTGCCGTCCGGGTCAATGGATATGAAGAAGTGATCGGGATAACCCAGGTCGCCCACCATGCGGCTCTGGTCGGCGGAGAGCCCCTCGATCAGCTCGACCGCCTCTTCCCCCTCCAAGCCGGAGGAGGGTGGCAGGTCCTGCTCGCCACAGCCCGCGAAAGCCGTCCCCGTGAGGACGGCCGCGATGAGCGCTGCTCTCAGGGCGATCCCGGACACCGGCCCCTTGCCGTACCGCATCGGCTGCACCCCTTCCCGCCGCCGTGCCTGCTATCCTAATAGTGCTGCCGTTATGATAACCGAGTAAAGGGGTTTATGCGCAGGAAGGGAACCGCGGCCATGCGGCGTAAATCATAATAACCGGCCGGGGGGTCAGGCCCGGCTTTAGGCCCGAGAAAGCGATGAAGTAAGACGGACAGGGGAATACGATGATCGTCACGAAGCCGGTGCGTAGTTGCGGACCATTCGGCTCGGGCCGAAAGCCGGGCCTGACCCCCCGGCCTGTCGCTGCCACCGTATGCGCGGTCTTGGTTTCACTGCTGGTCCTGGCGACGGGATGCGGAGGCGGAGGGGAGAAGATCACGGAGATAGAGCTGCGCGGCATGGCCATGCAGGACTCCTTCGCCCTCTATTTTCCGGCGGCATCGTCAACCACTCCGCGCGTACCCGCCTATACCGTCAGCCTGACCCTCTCGGGCGTGGGCGGGGCGAGCGCGGCCGCGCTGCCCCCCGGGGCGGTGCGCGCGCTGGGGACACAGGGGTTCGTCGCCATCGCCGGCGGTGGCGGCAACATCTACGACATCTACGAAAGCGCGCAGTGGCCGAAGTTCGTAACCATCGACGCGGTGATGAGCGCCTTCGACGGGCTGTGCACGAACGCTCTCGCCACCATCGAGAACGCATACCTGGCCGGGGACCTGGAGGAGCTTGTCCTCGCGCTCTATGCCACCGTGCATGGAATGTACGAGGGGAGCGAGGGTACGGTCAGGCAGGCCTCCCTCGCCGACCTCGCCTACCTTGGCGTGGCGGCGAGGCTCATGGGGCTGGAGGTCGACGTGCCGCCGGAGGCCGAGGGTATGGTCGGTGAGGAGCTCGCCCTCATCGCGGGCCGGGCCGGGCCGTCCCCATCCCCCATATTCGGGTACGCGCATGACTATAGCCGCCACACCCCGCGGGGACACTACCGGACGGACAGTGGCCTGGAGGAATATTACCAGGCCATGACCTGGCTGAGCGGCATGGGTTTCTATCCCAGCCCGAGCTCGTCCCCCGGGGGCATCACGGCCGGGCGCGACATGACCCGCCAGGCCCTGCTGCTGGTGGGAGCCCTCCACATGGCCGAGGCAGGCGGGGAAACAGCGCTCACGGCATGGGACCGCATCTTCCAGTCCACCTCTTTCCTGGATGCCCGCGCCGCGGAGCTGGACGCCTACACCTATTCCTCCCTGGCGCGCGAGCTTTATGGGGAGAGCTTCCCCCTCAGCCGCCTCGCGGACGACGCCCTCATCGACGCGTTCATAGCGCGTGCCCTGGAGGAGCGGTCCCCACGCATATCGTCGCTTTCCGGTGACGAGGTGGAGGTGGCGGCGTCACAGGCCGCCTTCCGCCTCTTCGGCCTGCCGCATTATCCCGAGGACGTCATCTTCGAGCGGACGCTGGCGCCCGAGGTGGAGGACAGGTACATGCCGCGGGGGCTCGACGTGCCCACGGCCATGGGCTCGTACCGCGGGCTCGAGATCCTGGACCAGTTCTACGGGGAGAAAAGCTTCGAGGGGTACGCGGAGAGCATGGACGGGCTGCGCAAGCTGTTCAAGAGCGTGGACCCCACCCAGAAACACTCCGACCTCTACTGGATCCGCCTGGACGTCCTCGGCCGGCAGCTGGTGTCCTACGGCGAAGGATACCCGACCTTCATGCGCATGCCCGCCTGGCAGGACCGCGGGCTCTACTCGTTCCTCGGCGCGTGGACCGATGCGCGCCACGAGGCGCCTGCCGTTCCCGCGCCGGTGGATACGGGCCAGCCGCAGCCTCAGGCCACGGAGGAAGCCGGCTACGTAGAGCCATGCCCGGAGGCCTTCGCGAGCCTTGCCGCCGGGGTGGACATGCTCCGTCGAGGGCTGCAGGAGCGCGGGCTCTCTACGGCGCCGCTGCGGGAGCGCCTGGACGCCATGTACGGGCTGGCTACGGGCCTCAAGACCATGGCCGAAAAGGAGCTGCGCGCCGAGGCCCTCAGCGCCGGGGAGAACGCGGTCATCGCGGGCATCGGCGCTACCCTGCGCTACCTGGCCACGATGCCGGGTGGCGGGGAAGGGGAGGCTGCTTCCGGGACGGCCGCCTCGCTGCCGCAGGTGGAGACGGTGCACGTGGACGCGAACTACGGCGAGGCGCTTCAGGTGGCGGTGGCGGGGCCGGTGGCCTATTACGTCGTGGCTCCCGTGGGGGGCGTCCCGACCCTTACCGTGGGCGCCGGGTACTCCTACTACGAATTCGTGAAACCGGCGGACGGCACCCTCTCGGACGAGGCCTGGCGGGCCGCGGTGGAGGCGGGACAGCTGCCGGAGAGGCCGGCGTGGTCGGCCTCGTTCCTGCAGTAGAGGATATTTTCGCAAAGGAAAGGGCCCCGGTTGTCCGGGGCCCTTTCACTCACCCCCGAGTACGCTGCGTGTTTGTTCCTACTTGAATTGATACTGCAGCAGCCCTATATACCAGAGAGCGTAGTAGAGCGGTGCCCAAACGGAATCCCTCATATCGAGCATGCCGAAGTTGTTCAGACGGTAGCGGTTTGCACCAACCACGTTGATGGTGTAGTGGCCCTTGTTGTAGCCCCACGGGGGCCAGGTGCAGAATTTGTAGTACGGCGCCGTCTGGTTGAAATAGCGCTTGTCCAGCACCCAGACCTTGTAGGTGCCCGGTTTGAGCCCACGGAAGTAGTAGTAGCCGTTGACGTCCGTCGTGGTGGTGGCGATCTTGGAGCCGTACTTGTTGGTGAGCATGACCGTCCACCCCTGCTGCGGGAAGTACGAGAACTCGGACCACTCTATGATCTGGTTGGCGTTGGCGTCGGCCCATACGTAACCGGAGATGGTCGCGGTGGTCTCGTTGATCTGGGGGGAGTCCCAAGGGTCGAAATGCCATGCCAGAGGCAGGAAATACTGCATGTAGTTGCTCCAGGGGGTAAGGGTAGCGATCCTCGTTCCCCCGTTCAGAGCCACGAAGGTGCCGTTGATGACCAGGTCCAGCTTGTAGTTCGTCAGCGACCCTAACATGCCGGGCGGGTTGAGGGGAAGGTCCTCCCAGACCACGCAGCCATGCTTGTAATCGACGGCGGGGTTGTTGAGGAGACTGCCAGGGCCCGTCTTCTTCTTGTCCACGAATTCATACTTATAGACGCCGGCCTCGGCATCCCACACCTCTCTCGAAAGCACTACCTCGATGCCATCGATCCCCTCGTCTTCCTCCTCGCCGAACATGTCCTGCGGGATGTCGAACTCGCTGTTGCCGTTGAGATCGCTCCAGACCACCATCTCGATACGGCCGGTGGTGGCGGGTGCCGCCGTTGTGTCCCCGCTGGTCTCCTGCGCCAGGGCGCCTGCCGGCAAGGCTAGCAGGGCCGCGGCCAACATGGCCATGATCACCGTGAAAGCCAGCCATTTTGTAGCCCTCTTCATCACATCTACCTCCTCATCTCCTTGTCCTTCGGTCCGCGGAAGCGCCTTATGGTCCGCTTCCCCTGGTCCCCTTACGGGTGACCGCACTTGTCGCCGGGTACAACGGTTGAGGGTGGCGTCGTGAGAATATCTAGATAAAAGGAGGCTGAAATATCTACGCCGCTTGAGTCCCAGCCTTAGATGCCCACTTCGTTCGGGACCCCTTGCTCCCCTCGCAGCCCTGTCCCTCTCGCGCCCGGTTTGGTCTCCCTTCTTTGCCTGTTGTCTGCCCTATATGAAAACCCGGCCACCCTGGGCGACCGGGTCCGTCCCCGCTTTTTTCTCTCCACTGTGGACCGTCATCTTCGCCGTCATCTTTATGTCCCCTTGCCGGTCCCCGCATCCGTTCCTTCGTACGTCCCTTGCTCGGCTCGAGCTATCCTTAAGTAAACTCAATGCTACCATTTAGTAACCACTTAGTCAAACATATTCCGGTGGCTTTGTTCGTGTTCATGCGGCTATCAAAATTGGTCATAAACAAAGGTTGCAGAAAGAAACTAATATCCCTGGACGAGCCGGCGCCCAGTGGTTTCTTCCGTACCGCCCGAGGGGGACGATACGGTTTCCGAATCGCGTTCCGCTTACCGTTTTCTCCAGGCCATCGCGGATGAGAACGCATATATCATCGGGTTATGCATATAGTCGCGGTGGAAAACGGTCAGGCGCAAGACGTTTGCTTGCCGTTCCTCGGGAAGGTGTTACGGTTCCTCCTGACAGGGGCCGGAGATATTTGTTATCATCAAGTGCCGGTTCATTCTCTCATCGTTCGCACCCGCCAGCTTCCACTGGCCGGCGGCGCTGGGGGCGATCCTGTGCGGCCGGCGCGGATAGGGGGGAGGCTGTCAGAGAGCAAGGAGGTGCGAGGTGCTTGTCTTCGAGTATCTGGAGAAATGGGCGAGGGAGCGCCCCGAACGGGAGGCCATAGTCTACGGTGACCGCCGCATCACCTATGCGGATTACGACCGCGAGGTGAACCGGGTGGCGCGGGGGCTGCTCAAGCTCGGCGTGCGGCGTGGCGACAAGGTAGGTCTCTACATCCCCAACCACCCGGAGTTCGTCTTCGGCTATCTCGCCTGCGCCAAGCTGGGCGCCGCCGTGGTCCCCGTCACCTGGCGCTTCGCGGCGTCCGAGGTCAAGTACATCCTGGGCCACTCCGACTCCTCGGTGGTGATCATGGAGACCGCGTTCATGGACTCCGACTTCATAGAGAAGATAAACGCCGTGCGCGACGAGCTGCCGGAGCTGCGGGACATCGTGGTCATCGGGTCGCCCGAGGAAGTGGCCAGGGTGCCCGGGGCTATCTCCATGGGCGACTTCCTCTCCGACGACCCCGCGCTGGACCAGGAGCTGGAGGCGCGCAAGGGGGAGGTGGACGAGGAGGACATGGTCCTCATGCTCTTCACCTCGGGGACCACCGGGCTGCCGAAGGCGCCCATGCTCACCCACCGCAACCTGGTGTCGTACGTCGCGGGGCAGATAGAGTCCTCGGGAATCGGCGACGACGAGCGGCTGCTCATGGACATCCCCAACAACCACGTGGGCGGCGCGGTGATGGCCATCTTCAGCGTGCTCTACAGCGGTAACACCCTGGTGATGCTGGACACCTTCATCCCCCAACAGGTGCTGCAGACGGTACAGGACGAGCGCATCTCGGTCATGGGCCAGGTACCCGCCCAGTACATCCTGCTCTTCATGCAGCCGGACTTCGACAGCTATGACCTCTCCAGCGTGAAGTTCGCCGTGACCTCCGGCGCCCCGGTACCCCCCGAACTGGTCCTCCAGATCGAGGAGAAGATGGGCATCGTCCCCTTCGTAGGTTATGGCCTCACCGAGACCAGCGGCGCCATCACCTTCACCCGCCAGGAGCACCCGAAGGAGAAGATCACCGGCACCATCGGCGTCCCCAACGAGGGCATAGAGGTGCGTATCATGAGCCCCGAGCGCGAGGAAGTGCCCCGGGGGGAGGCCGGTGAGATCACCGTACGCGGCGGAGCGGTCATGAAGGGCTACTACAAGCGGCCCGACGCCAACGCCGAGGCCTTCGATGCCGACGGTTTTTTCTACACCGGTGATATGGGCTTCATCGACGAGGACGGGTTCGTGCACATCCTGGGTCGCAAGAAGGAGATGTACATAAGGGGCGGGGAGAACGTCTATCCCCCCGAGGTCGAGGAAGTGCTCATGCAGCACCCCAAGGTGCTCTTCGCCGCCGTGCTCGGCTACCCGGACCCGGTCATGGGCGAGAAAGGGAGGGCGTACATCGTCCCGCAGCCTGGGGCCGAGGTCACGGAGGATGAGATCAAGGCACACTGCCGCGAGCACCTCGCCAAGTACAAGGTGCCAGACCAGGTGGTCTTCAGGGACATGCTGCCCCTCACCCCCCTGGGGAAGGTGCACAAGTTCGCCCTCTACGAGGAGATGTCGCAGGAGAGCTGAACCAGCGGCGCACCCGGGCACATTTCACCACACTCAAGGCCAACCCCGGCCCACGCCATAAACAGCATGGGAAGGCGCGGACTCCGCCCGCGATGACGATGATCGAAGGAATGCCCGCGGCCTCCCCTGGCCCATGCCCGTCAAGGCACCGCCCCGCATGACCGAATAGACCAGTATAGCCGCCCGCAACCAGCCGCTCTCGACAGAGGCGCTGCTGTGCTCCGGACGGCTACACGGCAGTAGGGCCGACGATGTAAGAATGCAGGCCGGAGGGCGTTCTAAGGGATAGGAGACCGAAATGCCCCTGGTGCCCATGGACCAGGAAAAAGAAAAGGAGCTTGTGCTCAAGGCAGGGACCAGCATGGATGCCTTCGCCGAGCTGTACGAGCATTATGTCGACGGCATCTATGGATACGTCCTCAGGCGCGTAGGGAACGTCAGCGATGCGGAGGACATCACCGCGCGCACCTTTGAGAAGGCCCTGGGGGGTATCGGGGATTTCAAGTGGAAGGGAGCCTCCTTCTGCTCCTGGCTGGTGCGCATCGCGGCCAATAACGTCATCGACCACTACCGGCGGGAGGGAAAGGCGAAGATGGTCGACCTTGAAGAGGTGTTGCCCCAACTGGAGGCGAGCGACAATCCCACCAGGGGCATTGAGCGCCAGGAAGAGAACCGCCTGCTGCTGCGGGCGATGCTCTCCCTGCCGGAGAAGCATCGAGTGGTGATAGAGCTGAAGTTCATCGACGAGATGGATAACCAGGTGATCGCGGAGACCATCGGCTGCAGCAAGGGCAACCTGGCGGTGCGGTTGCACCGGGCATTGAAAGCCCTGCGGCGCGAGGTGGAGGCGCTGGAGACGGGAGAGTTGCGATGAGAGAGAAACTGTACTCGCAGTATCTCCTTCGCGCCCTCGACGGCGAGGACCTGCGGCTGGACGTGGAGCTCGGTGGACTGGTCGTGCTGGGGAACAGAGTGCGCGGCACGGCGCCAGAGATATCCGGCTTGAGCGAAGACGCCCGTCGCAGGATCTGGAACGGGGCCGTCTCACAGGGTCGCGAACTCACGCGCGAGGCTACCCGTGGCCGTCTGGTGCCCCGCCTGGCCTGGGCGGCCGCGGCGTTGGCGGCGGCGGCCCTCATCACCATCCTGGCCATCGTCCTCGTCGGCGGGGGCGGGCCGGTGCCGTGGGAGCCGGGCAACATGTCCATGCTCTTCGTAGAACGCGGCGAGGTCACCATACGCGATGTCCAGGGAGAGGAGCGTAAAGCCGGAGACGATGAGGTCATCGAGGCGGGCGATACCATCCTGGCGTCCGCAGATGCCCAGTGCATCGTCGAGTTCGAGTCGGGCTGCATCATGCGCCTGTACGGCGAGGGGGAGGTGGGATTCGCCGCCGGCGAGGAAGGCCTGGTCGCGGAGGTCGCGAGGGGCCAGACCTACCACCGCGTCGTGGAGGGCGCCAGGTACACCGCCCGTGCCACGGGTGTTTCCGTCGCCGCCCGGGGTACGGCCTTCACTTTCGACGTGCGCGGTGAAGCGGGTAAGATCATCTCGGTGCAATCGGCAGTGGAGGTGACCCTGGACGCCGCGGAGATAGAGGGACTCGCCTCCCAGCTCGAACAGGGCGACGTTCTCATCTACGGGGGGCCGGAGGGGCCGCGGGTACAGGAGGTCACGCTCGAGGACCTGGACAGCGAGTGGTTGAGGTGGAACAAGTCCCTCGACGAGGCGCTGGGCCTTCCCGTCGGGGAGCTCTCCAGGCTGGACGAGGCGGTGGCGGACGGAGAACCCCCGGAGCCGCAGGCCCCCACCGGGGAAGAGGGCGAGCAGCCGGCCCCGCAACCGCAGCCGTCCCCGGCGCCCGCACCCACTCCCACCCCGACGCCCCCCGTGGAGAAGAGCGTCTCGCTCACGGGGTCGGCGCGAGCGGGAGCGGTGGACTTCTCCTGGACCGTCACCGGCTACAGCGGTTACCAGGGCTTCAAGCTCTGCCGCTCCGAGACCAACCCCTCGCCCTCATATCCCGGTGACTGGTGGATGTATGTCGACGGGGCCGCTTCACGTTCCGCCACGGATACCAGCGTGCAGGCGGGGCATACCTATTACTACCGGCTTGCCGTGTACAATGCGGGAGATGTCCTGGGTTACAGCAACGCCGTCCAGGTGACCGTTCCCGGTGCGCCCGCGGAGCTCTCCATCACCCTCAGCGCGACGGCGGCCAGCGGCAAGATCTCGCTCAGTTGGGACGTGAGCGGGGGAGGCACCTATTCCGGCTTCAAGGTCTGCCGCTCCGAGACCAACCCCTCGCCCGCTTATCCCGGCGACACCTGCACCTACGTGGACGCCAGCGCGAGGTCCTTTACCGACACCGGGGTAACCTCGGGGCACACGTACTATTACCGCGTGGGCATCTACAAGGACGGCACCATCATCAAGTACAGCAACGCCGTCAAGGTCACCGTCCCCTAGCGGGTCAGGTCTTGTTTCTTGCATTCGTGCGGCCAAGGTTAAAGTAGCCGTCTCAGGTGGAATGCAACAAACAAGAAGCCTGGTCCGGCTCCTCGGGCCAGCGCCGGATCATGGATAACCGGGCCTTCCGTTTGGGGGTCAGTTCTTGGCTTTTGGATCCATGCGGCCCGGGTCGAGGTAGATTCTCCTGATTGAATCCAATATCCAAGACCTGACCCTAGTCGTCGTCTTTGGAGAGTTGCCGTTCGAGGAAGCCGGGCTTGCGCGGGCGCATGGTATAGGGCTCAAGGACGAAGGGGATGATCAGGACCACCAGCACGGCGATGGCGAGGATGATCCAGTCCGAGGAGGAGGCCTCCACGTCGGGGGGCTCTGGGGCTACGCTGGAGCCGCCCGGCTCCACGACGTTGAGGGAAGAGAAGGCGGAGGCCGGGATCTCCAGGCTGCCCTCTATGTAGTCGCGGAAGAAGGCGGTCCAGTCGCGGCCGGTAAGCTCGGTGAGCGCGGCGAGTATGCCCGCGTTGTCCAGGGGGCCTTCGGCATCCGCGATCCCGGCCAGGTTGCCCAGGAAGGTCGTGAGGTCCAGGGCGTAGGGCTGCTGGGAGCGCAGGTCGGAGTCGATGGACGCACTGGCGGCGGCGCCCCCGCAGTTGAGTATAATGGCCGCCTCCCGGGACTCGTAGCCCAGGGTGCCCGCCTCGGCCAGGCTGGCGGTCGACGCCGCCCGGGCATTGCGGTAGGTGTCGTAGCTGAGGTTGAAACGGTCCCAGAAGAGGTTCGCCCCCCACAACCCAGTTTCGTAAGGGAGCAGGTCCTGCAGGTACCACGAGGAGCCCTGGAGCAGCCACTGTGCTTCGCTCTCGACCTCGAGTTCCCCCGAGATGAGCAGGGATGAGATGCCGCGCGCCGCCGCCTCGATGATGGCGTCGGAGAGGGGGTCGTTGCCCGCCGCGGCGGGGATGGCGATGCTGCCGGAGAAAGGGGACGATGGGTAATGGCGTTCGCCCACGGCCACACCGTCGCCGCGGAAGAGGAGGGTGAGGACCAGGCGGTGGCCATCCGCCAGGTCCAGCCCGCCGAGAAGGCCCTCGGCCTCCTCCAGGAGCGCCCTGGCCTTGGCGCCGAACTCAGCCAGGCTCCCCTCCGCGGCCGCCGCCGTCCCCGCGGGGGCGGCGACCAGGAGCGGACCCTGCTCGCTAAGGATGAGGTCTCCGGCACAGATGGCGTTGTTCAGCAGCTCGTCCATGTCCGCCGGCTGTTCCGGCCAGGGCAGGGCCTGCTGCCACCCTGCCGGCAACTTCAGCTGCAGTGAGGGCGCGTAGGCCTGCCCGGTGGGGCGCACGAAAACGGCGTATCCCGGCAGGTACGCGAGGTCCGCATCGAGCAAGGGGAAATACGGCCAGGGGACTCCCGATGCCGCTAGGGAATCGAGGTAGGCGGTCCCCGTCGAGTAATCACGCATGCGGAGGGAGTAGCTGAAAGTCACGCTCCCCGAGTGCTCGATTGACCAGGAGTTGCCGTCCCTGCTCACCGGCAGCGGACCGCCGGAGGGGTCTTCCGCCCGCTCTTCCTCGACGTGGGACGACAGCTCGGCCGCGAGGCCGCCTCCATAGGTGTCCGGCATCTCCAGCACCAGGGGCTGGGGCCCGGCATCCACCCGCACGGTCACCGTCAGCTCGCCCGCACCGGCACGCGTGAGGTCCAACTCGTAGCTCACCCGCGGAGGCTCAGCAGCCAGCGCTCCCGTGCCCGGAGAGAGGATGGAGACGAGCAGGAGAACGAGGGGCAGCGATAGGAATATCTTCTTCATCGATAACACCAGGCATCATTATCCCAGAAAGGCGCCTTGATATGAAGCGGCTCCGCGGCCGGCACGACTCGACCCCCACGTGCGGGGATGTCCGTGGCCGTATGGGCTTCCATCCCCGCCTGGGGGCCGGTGTTCGTGCCGGCGCCAGGCCGGATGACTACTTGTTCCTTCTCTGCCAGCGCGTGCGCTTGAGGAGCTTCTTGTGCTTCTTCTTGCGCATCTTCTTGCGGCGTTTCTTGACTACCGAACTCAATTATCACCACCTCTTGGCTCGCTTTGCTGTTGCGAATCCCATTTATTATACATTATCGGGCACCGGTAACCAAAAGAGGCTGTCAGCGCACGACCGTGCTCATGGCAGCCGCCCCCGATGCTCAGGCGGACGCAGTTCTTGCGGCCCACGCGGCCCGGCACGCATGAGCCGTCCCGGGCGGAGCAAAAAGGTTTACAATGGCGGTAAAGGCGGCGCGCGGGCGGGAGGCGGCCATGAGGGACTTCGTGAGCGGGAAGCTGGTGAGCGGTGGCGGCATCTGCGAGGGATGCGGCAAACGGCTGCAGGGCGGCGAGAAGGTCTTCGCCCTGGCCATAGAGGTGGAGGACATCAAGGAGTATCTCTACTGTCAGCAGTGCCGTCCCGGTGAGAACGAGATGCCCCGGGGGGTCCTGAGCCTCGAGCCGGCCCAGGCCGTGGAAGAGGTCGGGCTGGACGAACGCCGCATGGGTTTCGAGGTGCTGGCAGGTTCCCTGTGCACGCGCTGCGGCCACTACTTCGATGCCGATGAATGGCTCTTCGTGGGGGTGGTCGAGGGGCTATCCAGCGGCGTTGTCTATTGCGACGAATGCTACCGCTCCGAGACCGAGGGAGAGGAATAACCCGCTTGACCCGGAACGCGCCGTCCTGTCCCGACCCCCGCTCCAGTCTTCCCGCCACCGATCCTTTCCGCTTGTTGTATAATCCCGGAAACGGTGGGCCGATATCCCCGGTGGTCTCCTGAGAACAGAAAGGATCGTTTGGGCAGATGAAAGAGAAGTACGTCCTCGCCTTTAATTCCAGCCCGCGCAAGGAGAAGGGGTTTACGGCCATGGTGCTCGAGCGCTTCATGGCCGGCGCGGCCAGCGAAGGGGCCGTGACGGAGACCGTCTATCTCGCGGGCAAGAAGATCGCCGACTGCCTGGGGTGCACGTGGTGCTGGTTCAAGACCCCCGGGGTCTGCCGCCACAAGGACGACGTACCTGCCCTGCACACAAAGATGCTGCGGGCGGACGTGGTGGTCCACGCCACGCCGCTCTATATCTGCAACATGAACGCCATCATGAAGCGTTTCCTGGACCGCATCATGCCCCTGGCCGAACCCTACCAGGAATACCATGACGGCGTCTGCTCCCACCCGCACGATATCAACCGCGAGATCCGTAACGTGCTCGTCTCGACCTGCGGTTTCCCCGGCCTGCGCAACTTCGACCCCCTGGTGCTGGCCGAGGAACGCATGGCTGAGGTGGGGGGCGGCAAGCTGCACGCGGCCATCCTCTTCCCGTCCTCCGTTCTCCTGGCCCGCGATCCCTGCCCCGCGGAAGAGCAGCTCGAGTTCGTCTTCAAGGCCGGACAGGAGGTGGTGGGGGAGGGGATCAGAGAGGAAACGGTACGTGGCTACAGCCGCCCCTTCGTGGAGCCGCAGGCCTACATCGACGAGCTCAACGCCGTCTTCCGGTCGTTGCGGGAGAGGACCTCCTAAAGCGAGCGCCGCTTGGTGGACTGGGCCAGGTCCAGGCGGTGGATGTGCCTTAGCGACGGGAACTCCGAGAGCACCATGAGCACGATGACCATGACCCCGGTGATCACGAAGGTCCACACGGAGATTGCGGGGGTGAAGGCGAAGAGATCGGTCTCGTACAGCTTCATGGCCTGGACCATGACGAAACGCGCGGCGATATAGCCGGGGATGAGCCCCAGCAGCCCCATCATCACGTTCTCCAGGGTCAGGGAGAGCGAGGCCTTCCACTGCGGCACCCCCAGGGTGAGCATGGTGGCCACCTCCTGCTCCCTCTCCATGATGTTGATGGTCGAGGTGTTGAAGACGAGGGAGAAGGCCATGATGATCCCGAAGACAAGCATCACCGCGATTACGATGTACAGCAACGCCATATAGGAGTTGATCTCCGCCTTGATCTGGCTCAGGTCGACCAGGGTGAGCACCTCGGGCATCTCGTAGAGGGAGTCCCTGACCTGCTGGTAGTAGCCCTCGTCCACCTGGATGTAGAAGGCCGAGGACTTCGTCCCGTAACCCAGCAGCTGCCTGGCCTCCTCCACCGGCACATAGACGAAGGACCCCATGGGCTCCATGATGAAATCAGAGACCATGAAGGAACGGGAACGGTTCTGGGAGGTGACCTCGACCATGTCCCCGACGTCCACTCCCAACTGGTCGCGGTAGTTCCGGCTCATAAGGCAGTGGTTGGGAGAGATCTGCACCTCGTTGTTCTTCTCGTCCAGGAACCCCCGCATCACCGTGTCCACCAGGGCGCCCATGAGGATGCTGTCCACGTCCTCGTCGCCGTTGCTGATGGTGCACGGAGCGCCCACCGTGGGCTCCACCAGGGTCACTCCCGGTATCTTCTCGATCTTGCTCTGGGTCACGCGCGTCTGCGGGTCGAGGAAGAGCACCGCGATATCGAAGGTGAAGAGGTGGTTGAAGGCCTGGTCCATGTTGGCGTTGACGGTATCGTTGATGCCCAGGTTGAGCATGATGAGGATGATGGCGAACATGATCCCGATGACTGTGAAGGCGGTGCGCCGCCGGTTGCGGAAGATGTTGCGCAGGGGCAGCCGCCAGAAGACGCGCAGCCTGCCGATGCGCGGCAGCAGCCTCTCCACCCACGAGACCTTGCCGTATTTCATGGGGTCGACCACGCCGCGAAGGGCCTCGGTGGGCTGGACCTTCGCCGACCTGCGCGCCGGCACGATGCCCGAGATGGCGCAGAAGGCCATGGCCATGAGGAACCCGAACAGGAAGACCTGGGGGTAGACGCCGTACTTCACGAAGGGGATCTTCATCTGGATGGAATATAGCTTCGAGACGAGGCCGGTCGCCGCCAGCCCCAACAGGCTGCCGAACACCACCCCCACCAGCCCCACCACCAGCGCGAAGGACATGTAGTGGAAGAGCACCCGGCGGGAGGAATACCCCACGGCGCGCATGAGGCCGATGATGGGCCTCTGGGTGCGCACCAGCCGGGAGAGGATCATGTAGATGCTGAAGGCGGCGATGGAAAAGAAGAGGATGGGGAAGAAGAGGGCGAAGTCGTGGAACGAGCGCAGGTCCATCTCCAGCAGGGTGTTGGAGATCTGGTTGTCCCTGTTGGTGACCTCCTCGATGCCGTATGGTTTGAGGACCTCCCGCACCTGGTTCTCGGTGGTCTCCAGCAGCGCGTAGTCCTTCAAGGTGAAGGCGAACTCGTTAAAGGAGTTGGAGGCGAAGCCTGTGAGCGCGCGGGCCTGGTCCATGTTGAAGTAGAAGACGCCGTACACCGTGGCCGAGGTCATGGGGAACTGGCGGTTGCGGAAGACCACCATGTACTCGGGGCTGCTGACCACGCCGGCGATGCGCACCGGCACCCGCTCGCCGTTCTTGACAGCGTAGATGGTGTCCCCTTCGTGCAGGTCGTTGAAGGTGGCGAAGTGGTATTCGACCAGGGTCGTGAGTTCCTGTTCCTGCCCGGTGAGCGCCTCGCCCTCTCTCAGGTAGAGCATGTTCACGTAGGGCTCCTCGTCGGGCACCCCGATGATCTGGCCGGTGATGCGCGTGCCGTCCTCCAGCTCCATGCCCAGGGGATCGTTCACCCTGGGGGTGAGGAGTTCGATGTTGGGGAGTTCGGACAGGCGTTCAACCACGCGTTCCGGGGCGTGGTCCAGGCGCACCAGCAGGTCCGCGAAGTTGAGCCGCTCGTAGGTGTACTGGTAGGACTTGGAGAGGTTGAGGAAGGACATGTAGGAGGCGGTGAAGAGCAGGATCCCGATGGCCACCACCGAGGCTATGGCGAAGAAGCGGAACTTCGACTCCAGTATCTCCCGCCGCAGTTTCTTACGCAGTAATCTCAATCTCTGTCATGCCTCCACCATAAAGATGTCCTGCCGGTAGTATCGGTTCCTCATGGCCGGCCGGTTTAACCGCCTCCCGCCATTATGTATCAAGTCGCGCTCCGTTCAAAGGGGAGGCGTTAAATCCAACGGGGAACTCTGAGGTGGGACGTGCCGTCCCAGGTGTACTTGCCGCCGGGGGGAGATATAATCTACGCATAAGAGAGCTGTGGCCGGACCCCATCCGGCATGACGGAAAGGAGCGCCCGCGTTGATACCGTACGACAGTTTCCTCATCGACCCGCCATGGCTGGTCTCCCTGGGCTTCCTGTACGCCAAGGTGACCGACAAGCTCATCGCGGAAGAGGAGAAGAAAGCCCGGGTGAGGAAGTTCCTGGACGTCTCCACCATAGCCGCCTTCTACGTCACCAGCATCAGCCTCTACTTCAACAAGGAGTGGACGCGGTGGATATGGGAGATGTGCAAGGCGGAGTCGGGGCGCGACTGGATGATCAACTCCGGGGTATTCCATTTCGACCACGAGAACGTCACCCCCCTGGGCCACGCCGTCTGCGCCTCCCTCTTCGCAACCTACCCCCTGGCGCTCAAGCTCGGCTACAGGCTCGCCGCGCCCAACGGCTGCCGGTGCGGGTGCGGGTGCGGCCAGGACGGCGGGCAGGCCTGACCACGTTCCGACCCTGCCTGGCGCGCGGACCGCGGCAGCGGAGTGGAGTCGCGCATGCGTGAGAAGTGGAGATACCACCTCTTCCTCTTCGCCGTGTGCTGGATATGGGGGCTGGCCTTTATCGCCATGAAGGTGCTCCTGGACGAGGTCTCCTTCATTACCCTGAACCTGGTCCGCTTCCTGCTCTCCTCGCTCTTCCTGCTGCCCCTCGTGGCCGCGGGCTGGCGGCGGCGGCCGCGACTCAGCGTGGGGGAGTGGACGCTGGTCTTTCTGGCCGGTATTGCCGCCGCCTACGGTTACCACCTGGCCATAACCTACGGTGAGACCATGGTGCCCGCGGGGACGGCCGGGCTGGTGGCAAACATCACCCCCGTCTTCGCGGCGGTGCTCTCCCGCCTCATCCTCTACGAGAGCCTGGGGGCCTGGAAGGCGGCCGGAATCGCCATGGCCCTGGGCGGGGTGGCGGTGATAGCGGTGTTCGGAGGCGAGGAACTGGGCGCGGGGCGGGTGCGGGGCGTGCTCTTCATCCTGCTGGCCGCCTTCTCCTGGGCCCTGTACACGGTGATCCTCAAGCCCCTGGCCCAGGAGCGCGGCGCCTTCTTCATCAGCGCCTACGCCATCTTCCTGGGCACCGCGGCTCTGCTACCGTTGGGGCTCACCGGTGGCGGCTTCGTGGCGGAGGTCAAGGTGCTCTCCGCCGCGGGCTGGGCGTGGATGCTCTTCCTCAGCCTGGGCTGCACGGTGCTGGGGTACTTCCTCTACGCCAAGGGGTTGGAGGGCCTCGGGGCTTCCCTTTCCGCCTTCTACATCTATCTCATCGCGCCCATCGCCCTCTTCTGGGGGTGGCTCATCCTCGGCGAGGCCCTGAACGCGGCGGTCCTGGCGGGGACGGCCATGATCCTGGCCGGCCTGGTCTCGGTGGGGTGGGAGGAGAGGAAGGCCTATTCCGGTCCGGGCTCCTCGCCGTAGAAGCCCTCCGCCTCCTTTATGGATATCTCTTGCGAGCTCTCGCGGTAGCGCGGGGGGAGGGACTGGTAGAAGCGGTGGCCTATCCAGAGCATGGCGTCCCTCGCGTCGTCGATCTCGCCCTTGATCACCGCCGGGACCCCGGCCACCATGCTGCGCGCCGGGACCCGCATGCCGCCCATGACCACGGCCCCCGAGGCCACGATGGAGCCCTCCTCGAGCACGGCGCCGTCGTTTATCACCGCGTTCATGCCCACCAGCACGTGGCCTTCGATGCGGCAACCGTGCAGCACCGCCCCGTGCCCCACGTGCGAGGAGGGGCCCAGGTAGGTGGTCTCCTCGGGGCGGGCGTGGATGACCGCGTTGTCCTGCAGGTTCGACCCCTCCATCATGATCACCTCGCCCCAGTCGCCGCGCATCACCGCGCCGGGACCCACGTAACAGCCGTCCCCGATATAGACCTTGCCGATGATCACCGCCGAGGGGTCCACGTAGGCGGTGGGGGAGATGCGGGGCCTGCGGCCCTCGAAGACGTATATGGGCATGGGTACCTCCTTATCCACTTCCCTGCAGGAGATTCTACACGATATGGAGAATGGACGCGCCTGATGGGAAATATAACTTTGGGCCGGAAACGGCATGATGCCTGCGGCCCTCGGGTGAGAAGATGACGGGAGATCGGCAAGGAGGTTGTTATGAGCGCAGGAAGGATAGTGCTGCTGGTATTCGGGGTCCTCTTCATCCTGGTGGCTCTTTCGGGTTTAGCGGCCGGAGGAGGCGTCATCTGGGCCAGCCAGTACCATAAGGACAGCGATGGTTTCCATACCACTGGCGCCATGGAGATCGAGAGCGTGACATATGCAGTGGTCTCCGACACCATCGAGATCGACAGGGGCGCCTCGGAGGCGTTGGACTGGCTGGGCATGGACAGGATAAAGGTGGAGGCGGAGAGCAACGAACCGGGCCAGCCCATCTTCGTCGGCGTCGCGGATGCGCGGGACGCGGACGTATATCTCTCCGGCGTGAAGCACGATGAGATCACGAGCCTCGAGGTCTTCAACTCCCGCTTCGACCTGGAGAGACAGCCGGGAAGCACCCAGCCGGAGGCCCCCGGCTCGCAGGGTTTCTGGCTGGAGTACTCCGAAGGCACCGGAGCCCAGGAGGTCGTGTTCGATCTCGAAGAGGGGGACTACACCATCGTGGCCATGAACCCCGATGCCTCGCAGGGCATAGACATGGAGGCGGTCTTCGGCATCAAGTCCTCGGGCATCATCGTCCTCGTCGGCGTGGTGTTTCTCGTCATCGCCCTGGTCTTTCTGGCCGGCGGCATTGTCATGGTGGTGTTCGGCGCCAGGAGCCCCCGCCCCAAGGCGCCCCCAGCCGTCCCGCAGCAGCGGCCCTGACGCCGAGGCGGTCCCCACATCTCCAGGAAGGGATATGGCCCCCGATGGGTCGTGGGGGAAGCTTTGGGCGGGGTAGTGCTAGAATAAACGGGTACCTGGGAGGGGCCCAGACGGCAAAGGAGGAACATCGTGCGAGCGCTGGTCATGGGAGGAGGTCTGGCGGGGCTTTCCGCGGCGGTCCACCTGGCGGACGAGGGCTTCGAGGTCACGCTCCTGGAGGTGGAGAAGGAGCTGGGGGGACGGGCAATGTCCTGGGTGGACGAGGACGGCGACACCGTGGACAATGCCCTGCACGTCTTCTTTCCCCATTACGTGAACATCCTGGGGTTTTTCGAGAAGGTGGGAGGCCCGGACGTCATCCGCTGGACGAACACCCTCACCTATATCGCGGAGGGCGGGGACGCGGCCCATTTCACCCCCTTCAACTTGCCCGCCCCCCTGCACGGCATGTCCATGGCCAGGTTCCAGCACATCACCCCCATGGACCTGCTGCGCTTCGGCCCCGCGGCCATGCGCGCCCTCTCCATGGGCGAGGCGGCCGTGGCCGCCTACGACCGCATGACCGTTGAGGACTTCCTGCACGGTTACGGCGTCTCCCAGCACCTCATCGACAACCTGCTGCGGGCCATGGTCAACGGGCTCACCTTCCTCGAGCCCTTCGAGGTGTCGGCGAAGGCGGCAGCCTACTGGATACGCAACATCACCACCGCCAAGGAGGCGGTGAAGGTGGGGTTCGCCCGCGGCGGGCTGGGCGAGATCTACGTGCGCAAGGCCGTCGACTACATAAAGGAGCGAGGCGGCAAGGTCATGAGCGGGGTCGGGGTGAAGTCCATCGGCATCAAGGACAAGGCGGTGCTCAATGTCACCCCCACCAGGGGGCGTAACATGCGCGCCGACGTCTACGTGTCCGCGCTCCCCTACGAGGTGCTGCGGCGCGTGCTGCCGGAGGAGCTCTTCCGCTACCAGTATTTCCGCAACCTGTGGCGTTTCGAGGAGGCGCCTTCCCTCTCGGCCATGGTCTGGTTCGACCGCAGGGTGCTGGAGCTCGCCAACATCGCCACGGGGATCGGCACAGTCTTCAACTGGTTCGCCGACCTCACCCAGGTGGTCCCCGAAGCCTACCCGCGGGAGGGATCGGTGCTGGAGCTGGTCATCACGCCGTGTGGTCACCTCAGGCCCCTGAGCGACGAGCGCGTCCTGGATATGGTGGTGGCGGACATCCGCAAGATCCTCCCCGGGGCGCGCGACGCGGAGGTGGTGAAGTCGCGCCTGGTGCGGGAGAGGCAGGGCATCTTCGCCCAACGCCCGCACATGGACCGCTACCGCCCCACCCAGAGGACCCCACTGGACAACCTCTACCTCTGCGGCGATTTCACCATGGCCGGCCACTCGGCGGGCATGGAGGGGGCGGTGGTCTCGGGCAAGATGGCGACCTCGGCCATCCTGCTGGACAAGATGGGGGTGGTGAAGGACTTCGTGGAGCACCCCCATTTCTCCAGCGGCCTCATCCCCTTCATCAAGTACGGCCAGCCGGCCCTGCTGGCTCTCCTGGGCGTGGGCCTCCTTAGAAAACGCCTCTCCAGGTAGTCTATGGGGTCAGGTCTTGGATTTTGGATAACCTGGTATCTATACGTTTTCTTGCGATATTTACAGTCGCTGAGATGCACGTTTGCGAGCAATACCATTTATTGGTATCTAAAATCAAAGACCTGACCCCAGGACGGCGCGGACGAGGCCCATGGGACCGGTCATCATCATGTCGCCCCCGGGCGAGGGGTAGTGGGTGTCCAGCCCCGTGCCCTCCAGCAGCTCGCGGTTTGGTCCGGTGACGGCGATGAGGTCGAGTTCCTCTATCTCCCGCGGCTCCGCGACGTAGAAGAGGCCGTGCCCCGACGCCATGTACTCGTCTGAGTCCCTGGCCTCGCCGCGGCAGAATGACGCCAGGTAGGATGCGAAGGCGGAGGGCTGCAGGCGCTTGGTGTGATGCTCTAAGACGGCGGCCACCTTGCCGCCGCGCATGAGGCAGGCCAGGGTGTGGCCGTTTCCGGCGTTGATGAGGAGCAGGTCGCCGCCCTCCTTCTTGGCGACCGTGGGGTCGGACAGGCAACCAGCCACCGCGGCGGGAGCGGTGTCCATGACCAGGATGGTAGAGCAGGAGAGCTGCTCGCGCAGGCGCGCCGCGGCGGAAGCCATGCGCGGAAAAGCGGCAGGCACCTCCCCGGCCAGGTAGGAGAGGGTGCGGGGATCGGGGTCTTCCTCCAGGCGGCGGCGCATATGGGCCAGGCGGGTTTTGCGGTTGCTCTCTCCCGTCGTGTATGCGCCGTGGTCCTGCACCGCCACCGCCACCGCGTCCAGGTGGTCCAGGTCTTCCCCTACCGCCTGCAGCAGCGAGCGCAGGGGCGCTAGGTCGAGCTCGTCGGCGGTGATGGCGGTGCCGCTGAACCCCGCGGGAGGTCCATCGACTACCTGCACCCCCATCGCTTCGACGTCGTCCAGGTTGTTGCGGAGCGAGTAGGCGGCGGCGGCGGTCATGAAGACGCGGTTCCCCGCCGCGAGGTGCGCTTTCACCGCTCGGGAGAACGACCCCCCGCCGACGGTGTGCCCGCCCACGAAGAGGTCCCCGACACCGAGCGCCTTCACCCGCGCCGCGAGCAGGGGGCTGGGGCTGGGAAGGACCATCTTCACGCAGTTCTCCAGCTGTTTTTCTGAGTCGTAGAGGAGGATGTCCTGGGTCCCCGCCCCGATATCTATAGCCAGTATCTTCAATTCTCCCGCCTTTGAGTCAAAGCCCCGGGTTAACGCCGCATCACGCTGCAATTATATGTGCAGCGCATCCGATAATGCCAGCTCAGTCCCCCGTGCTCCGTTCACCGCCGCTTTGCTACCGTTCACCCCCAGAAAGGCGCCGTTCACCCGGAAAAACCGATAAGCGGGACGAAAAAGACCGTTAATAGATTAGAGAGAATATGCCGTGAAGGCCGGTTAAGCATCCAGGAGATTGTGCCGAGAAAATAGCGAACAAAGGTTTTAGCAAGGCTGCAAGGAAGGGAGGTGGGAGCGAGGACTAGGTGTGATATTGAGGATTTGAGGATTGATGATCTTTACACGGGGAGGAGGTGAAAGAATTGGCTAAGAGAATACACAGGGAGGAAGGCTTCACCCTCATCGAGTTGATGATCGTTATTCTTATCATCGGTATCCTTGTTGGTATCGCGGTGCCAGTCTTCCTGGCCGCACGCGGAAGCGCCGACGAGAAGACCTGCATGGCCAACCGCAGGACGGTCGTATCCGCGTCGAACGTCTATTGCTCCGATGAGGACGGCGGAGATGGTTCTTACCCAACGGCACTCGCCGATCTGGCTGGTTACATCGACGAGGACACGGCCGACGACAGCTGGGTGTGCCCCGGTGGCGGGACCATCACCTGGAACTGGGCAGCCGCGACGCCGCCCGCTCCGACGTGTGACTACCCGCATCCCGATATTTAATAAGCGGGGCTGATGCATCGAAGCGAGCATCGAAGTGAAGTCTAAGAGCAAGGGAGAATCCTCTCCCTTGCTCTCTTTATGGTGTCAGTCACCCATGTCGCGCGGCCGCGACACCATCGAGGACGAAAATGCTGGTCGCTATTTTCAGGGCAGGCCCCCGTTGACTCATTCAAAACGTACTCGAAATGATTGTCCTTTTGGGTTCCACAAAAGACAGCTACCTCGACCAGGGGTTCGACGAATGCAAAATCCAATACCCCTGGACGTCTCCCCTTAGACAGCTACCTCGACCAGGGGTTCGACGGATGCAATGGGTACCTGACCCTTCATAAGAGGCCGGTGTAGGCGTCCCAGATAGCCTGGCCCCAGAAGATCGCGGCGATCGCTCCGGCCGCCAGGAACGGCCCGAAGGGGATGCGGGACTTGCGGCCCCGCTTGCCAGAGGCCATGAGCACAACGCCCACGATGGCCCCCAGGGCGATGCCGAGGAAGAAGCCCACCAGCTCCGCTCTCCAGCCCAGGATAGCGCCGGTGAAGGCGGCCAGCTTGGCATCGCCCATGCCGAAACCCTTCGGAAAGACCAGGGCGAAGAGGGCCCATGGGATGGAGACGACGGCGGCGCCGATGAGGCTGTCGGTGAAGATGTGATAGTCCCCCCGCACCAGGGCTACGGCACCCATGGCGGCCAGAGCGATGGGTATGGCGGGGTACATGACCTTGTTGGGGATGGTCTGGGTCTGGAGGTCGATGGCGGCCACGATGATGAGCACAGTCACCATGAATAGGTAGGGGAGCAGCTCCGCCGTCCACTGGTAGCCCACCTTGGCGAAGACGGCGAGGAAGAGCAGGCCGCTCAGGAGCTCCACCAGGGGATAGCGCCACGAGATGCGCTCGGAGCAGTGGCGGCAGCGGCCGCGCAGGATGACAAAGCCGAGCAGCGGGATGTTGTCGTACCAGGCGATGGTGTTGCCGCAGGTGGGGCAGAAGGAGCGCGGCGCCCACAGGGATTTGCCTTCCGGTATGCGGTAGATGGCAACGTTATCGAAGCTCCCCACCGCCAGCCCGAAGAGGAAGACCACCACGGAGTAATACACCTTGCCCAGCACCATGCCTCCGTTCCTACCCGTCCGCCTGCCGCGAGCGTTCCATCTCCGCGCGCAGTCCTTTCATCAGCGGCCCGTCCTCGCGCCAGGCGTAACAGCTGCCCATGATGCCCAGCTCTACCGCCTGCCGGCGCACCAGGCGGAGGGCTTCCTCGTCCCCTCCCATCCTGGACATGAGCACCGCCCCGCGCCCCTGCACGCTGGCGTGCCCCAGGTTGGTCACCAGCACCGCCAGGTGTGAGCAGCCCTCGGGCGAGCCGACGACGTCGCGCACCAGCTGGGTAAAGCCGGGGACGATCCTCTCTCCCACCAGGCGCTCCAAGGTGAGCAGACCGTGATGGCAGTCATCGCGCGGTATGTGCACCATCTCTCCCTGCAGGGAGTGGATGCGCGCGTCGGCCAGGCTCACCTCCGCCCTGACCACGATGACGTGCAGGGGCTCACCGAGGCGCGTATCCCGCAGGGTGCCGGTCATGGCCAGCATGCCCTCCGCACCCTCGTCGATATCGAAGCTTATCTCCCGCCTGAAGACTCCCAACTGCTCGCCCTCCCTTCCCGAGGCACAGCGGCCGGTTCATAAAATTCTATACGGCCTCACGCAGGCGATACTTGAGCGGCGGCCGCCACGGATGCGGGCCGGCCTGTCATCACTATATGAGATGATCGTATTGCGAGTTTGCTTGTTGACTACGTTAATAAGATTATAGTATTGAGAAGAAAAGTAAAAGATAATATAATATTGTTAGATTTCGGGACGACCGGGAGGAGAAGGACATGCAGATGCTGGAGCCGGACTTCTGGAAAGGTAGGGGAAGATACTCCAAGCAGGCCCTTTCCCGCAGGATAGTGGACGAGAAACCCATCCACCTGCCCGATATCCGCCCGGAGAAAGCAGCGGACGGGTCCTAGCGTAGAAGCGGCACCCATCGGGGCCGCGATCCTGGAGTGGGGATCCTGATATCCGCCGCTCCGCTGCCGTTCGCACCTTAGATCGACCCCTCCTCTATCCACCAAGCAGACCACAGCAGCACCATCCTCTGTGGCCAATACAGCCATCGCGTGCGGGCCGCTTTTGCCTACCGGGAGTCGATACCGCTAATATCGTAAGCGGGATGGAGCGCGGCACGAATTGGAATCAAGTGGAGTCCGCCTCGCGCAGAGGCGGGCAGCCGACGCGTGATCGAGGCCAACCCCTTCTTGCGGGGGACCCCGGGAGGATCATGGACAGAGGGGGCATGGACGAGCGCCGCAGGCAGACCCTGGAGCGGGCCTGGGACGAGATCTCGGGTTTGGACCTGGTGCGCCAGGCGGAACTGGGAGGATTTACCTGCCATGTGCGCGCGAACGGCGGGTGCCTGCTGAGGCTGCCCTCATTCGGTGGCCGGATAGATATCCGCATGCCGGAGGGTGAGATGGAGGTGCCGCCGCATACGGATAGCCTCTCCCTGCGTGTGCTTGCCCTGCGTTACGTCAAGCTCTCGTGCGGCGTCCCCACGAGCGGGGAATGGATCGCCTACCGCGACCTTCCCGGGGGACGCTTCTACGCCGCAACCCTGGTCCCCACGGTTGAGCAGCCCCTGGCCCGAATCTTCGGCAGCCGCCGGGAATCCCTGGAAAAGGCTGCCAGCTCGCTGGGGGGGACCTGTGCGGACTACGGCGACGAGGCCTTCGTCTTCCATGCCTTTCCCCGCGTGCCCCTCCTGCTGGTCCTGCACTGGGGCGATGAGGAGTTCCCGCCCGACTGCAGGGTGCTCTTCGACCGCTGCTGTTCCAGCTACCTCAACACCGACGACCTCAAGGTGCTCGCCACCCAGCTCGCCGCCTGTCTCATGAAGGCCGCGGGGGAGGAGGCTGACACCGAAAATCTCCTCTGGATGGTGGAGTGAGAAAAGGGTAGAATGATAGAGGATTAGGTTAATAGATATTAACCAGTACCAATAAGTCAATAAAGCTTGCATATTATAAGGCGACCTGAGGCCAGAGGAGGGAGAAAGACCCGGGGCCGGCTGGTGGCGCCGATGGCCGAGGGTGAGGGAGGAGCGGATCCGGCGGGTATGAGCGCTGCCTCGGAGAGCAGGCCTGCGTTTTCCTCTGTTGTGCCGCGGCTGCGCGACACGAGGGACTGATCTAGAACAGTGCCATATACCCCCGGGGGTTTATAAGATAGGACGAGTTATCGCGCCTCGTTTACGTGGGAGGGAATGAGATGATCAACGCCTTGAGCCCGACCCTGGAGAGGGAGGTCGAGGAGCGCAGCGGAGAGAAACCACGCCTCTGCTACCAGTGCGGGAAATGCAGCACCGGGTGCCTCTTCAACTTCGCCATGGACATCCTGCCCCACCAGGTGATGAAGCTGGTGCAGTACGGCCAGAAGGAACGCCTGCTCTCCAGCCACACCATCTGGGTCTGCGCCGCCTGCGAGACCTGCACCGCGCGCTGCCCCAACGACATCGATGTGGCCGGGGTAATGGACACCCTGCGCGCCATGGCCCTGGACGAGGGCGTAAAGCCGGCCGAGCGCAACATCCCCCTCTTCCACCAGTGCTTCCTGGGAAATATCCAGGCCACCGGCCGCATCAGCGAGCCCATCCTCATGGGCGCTTACAAGACCTTCTCCGGCGACCTGGTGAGCGATATCGGGCTTGCGGTGAAGATGCTCGCCAAGGGGAAGATCAAGCTCATCCCCAGCCTGGTGAAGGACCGCAGAGAGATAAGGCGCATCTTCAGGGAGTCGCGATCATGAAGACCTACAGCTATTACCCCGGATGCTCGCAACTCTCCTCGGCTGAGGAGTACGGCGTGTCGGCCTACGAGGTCTCCGAGGCCCTGGGCTTCCGCCTGGAGACCCTGGAGGACTGGAACTGCTGCGGGGCCTCGTCAGCCCACATGACCAACCACCTGCTCGCGGTCTCCCTGCCCGGGCGCGACCTGGCCAAGGCCAGGGAGAAGGGGGGCGACCTGGTGGTGGTCTGCGCCGCCTGTTACCACAACCTGAAGAAGGCGCAGGACGACATATTGAACGACGAGAAGCTGGCCCGCCGTGTGGAGGGCATCGTGGGGGCGGACCCCCGCTTCCGCGGGCGCATCGTCCACCTCCTGGACGTCATCGCCGAGGAGGTGGGAATGGAGGACCTCAAGGAGAGGGTGCGCCGCCCCCTGGAGGGCCTCAGGCCGGTATCCTACTACGGCTGCCTCATGGTGCGCCCCCGCGGCATGATAGCCAATGACGACCCCGACAACCCCCGCCTCATGGACGGACTCATGACATCCCTGGGCGCGGAGGTGAAGAACTGGTCCTACAAGACCGACTGCTGCGGCGGCAGCCTCTCCCTCACCCGCACCGACATCGTGGTGACCCTGGTCAACCGCCTCTTCGAGGCGGCGGAGGAGGCCGGCGCCAACTGCATCGTGGTAGCCTGTCCCATGTGCCTGGCCAACCTGGAGATGCGCCAGAGAGAGGGCAGGCTCGCCTTTAAGTTGGAGCACGACCTGCCGGTGTTCTTCTTCACCGAGATGCTGGGTCTGGCCCTGGGGGTCCCCGGCGCGGAGGAGTGGTTTGACCGGCACCTCATCGATCCCCACCCGCTCCTCTACGGCGCGGGCCTGGCCTAGGAGGTCGCGCATGGCTGAGAGGAAGAGCAACCCCAACCAGGACGGCGTAGAGGGGAAGGCAGCGAAGAAAAAGGCGGCCCCGGCCAAGGATGCGTCCCTACCGGAGAAGGAGATCCCTCCGAAGAAAGCTCCGCGGGCGAAGAAGACCGCGGCTGGCGGGGGGACCAGAAAGAAAGATACGGCCATCACAAAGACGGGTGCCGACAAAGATAAGAGAGATACCGCCGTCAAGAAAAAGGATGGCCGGCCGGTCGGGGCGGTCATGGTCGTGGGCGGCGGCGTGGGCGGCATCCAGGCCTCCCTGGAGCTGGCCAACCTGGGCTACAAGGTCTACCTCACCGACTCCAGCCCCTCGGTGGGCGGGGTCATGGGCATGCTGGACAAGACCTTTCCCACCAACGAGTGCTCCATGTGCATCCTCTCGCCCAAGATGGTGGAGGTGGCCTCCAACCAGAACATCGAGGTCATCACCCTGGCCGACGTGCTCTCCGTGGAGGGGGAGCCGGGCGACCTGCGGGTGCGGCTGCGCATCCGTCCGCGCTACGTGGACACGGACAAGTGCACCGGCTGCGGCGACTGCACCGCCAAGTGCCCGGTGAAGATACCCGACCCCTACAACGCCGGCCTTTCCACCACGCGCTGCATCCGCGTGCCCTTTCCCCAGGCGGTGCCGGGGGCGGCGGTCATCGACCCCGAGGTGTGCCGCTGGCTCACCCGGGAGAAGTGCGGCAACTGCGTCAAGGTGTGCCAGGCGGGCGCCATCGACTTCGAGCAGGTGGAGAGGGAAGAGGTCATCGCGGTGGGCATGGTCATCGCCGCCCCCGGCTACAAGCCCTTCGACGCCGCGCTCAAGACCGAGTACGGCTACGGCGTGCACTCCAACGTGGTGACCTCCCTGGAGTTCGAGCGCATCCTGGGCGCCAACGGACCCACCCAGGGCCACGTGGTACGCCCCTCCGACGGCGAGGAGGTGAAGAAACTCGCCTTCGTGCAGTGCGTGGGCTCGCGCGACACCACCGTGAAGAGCGGCTACTGCTCCAGCGTATGCTGTATGTACGCCACCAAGCAGGCCCTCATCGCCAAGGAGCACCTGCGCTCCATCGAGCCCACCATCTTCTTCATCGACATGCGCGCCTACGGCAAGGACTTCGAGAAATATTACACCGCGGCGGAATCGCGCCACGGCGTGCGCTACGTGCGCGGACTCATCTCCGGCATCCGCGAGAAGCAGCGAACTAAGAACCTGCTTCTGCGCTACGCGGACGAGAAGGGCTGCACCCAGGAGGAGGAGTTCGACCTGGTGGTGCTGTCCATCGGGCTGCAGGCCCCCTGCGGACTCAAGGAAGGGCTGGGGCTGGACGTGAACGGCTACGGTTTCGCGACTGCCGACCCATTCCTGCCCGTGCTGTCGTCGCGGCCGGGGATCCTGGTCTGCGGCGCGGCCCAGGAGCCCAAGGACATACCGGACACGGTGGTGCAGGCCACGGCGGCCGCGGGCATCGCCTCGCAGGCGCTGCATGGGGGCCGCAACACCCTGCTCACCTCGAGTGAGCACCCGACCGAGAAAGACGTGGCCGGCGAGGAGCCCCGCGTGGGCGCCATCATCTGCCGCTGCGGCTCGAACATCGGCGGCTTCCTGGACGTGCCCGAGGTGGTTGAATACGCAAAACAGCTCCCCGGGGTGGTCTTCGCGGAGGAGCGCCTCTACGCCTGCTCCCAGGACGCCCAGGAGTGGATACGCCAGGTGGTGGAGGAGAACGGCCTCAACCGCCTGGTGGTGGCGTCCTGCACCCCCCGCACTCACCAGCCGCTCTTCCGCGAGACCCTTCAGTCGGCGGGGGTGAACAAGTACCTCTTCGAGATGGCCAACATCCGCGAGCACTGCTCCTGGGTGCACATGCAGGAGCCCGAGAACGCCACGCGCAAGGCGCAGTACCTGGTGAAGATGGCGGTGGAGAAGGCGCGGCGCCTGGAGCCCCTGGCCGAGGGCGAGAGCCCGGTAATCCCGCGTGGCCTGGTCATCGGGGGTGGCGTGGCGGGCATGAACGCGGCGCTCAACCTGGCCCGCTCCGGCTTCCCGGTGTGGCTGGTTGAGAAGGAGGGCGAGCTGGGGGGCCTGGCGCGCAACATCCACTTCGACTACAAGGGCGGGGACGTGCGGGCTTACCTGGAGCAGCTGATAAGAGACGTTGAGGCCGAGGAGCTGATCACCGTGCTAACCGGCCACGAGGTCGTGGACGTGGGCGGTTTCGTGGGGCAGTTCAAGACCCTGGTGCGAGACGGCGAAGGACGGGAGGCCCTGCTGGAGCACGGCACGGTCATCCTGGCCACCGGCGGCGGGCAGTACCAGCCCACCGAATACATCTACGGTGAAGACGCACGCGTGCTCACCCAGTGGGAACTGGAGCGCCGCATCGCCGAGAAGGACCCCACCCTGGCTGAGCTGAAGCGCGTGGTCATGGTCCAGTGCGTGGGCTCCCGCGAGGAGGAGCGGCCGTACTGCTCCAAGGTCTGCTGCACCGAGGCGGTGAAAAACGCCCTGGCCTTGAAGGAGCTTAACCCGCGGGCGGAGATCTTCGTGCTCTACCGCGATATCCGCACCTACGGTTTCCGCGAGGACGTCTACCGCGAGGCGCGCGAGGCGGGCGTCACCTTCCTGCGCTTCGACGACGATGTGCGCCCCGACGTGCGCGACGTCTCCGGCACCCTGCAGGTGAGGGTGGCCGACGCTAACCTGGGCGGGGAGACGGTGGTGCTCAACACCGACCTGGTGGCGCTCTCCGTGGGCGTCACCGCCAACCCGGACAACGCGGTGCTGGCCCCCATGCTCAAGGTGCCGCGCAACGCCGAGGGCTTCTTCCTGGAAGCGCACATGAAGCTGCGTCCCGTGGACTTCGCCACCGACGGCGTGTTCGTGTGCGGCCTGGCCCACGCCCCCAAGTCCATCGAGGAGTCGGTCTCCCAGGCGGCGGCCGCGGCGGCGCGCGCCGAGTCCATCCTGTGCAAGGACAGGATCGTAACCGAGGGCGTGGTGGCGGTGGTGGACGCGGACAGGTGCTCGGGGTGCGGGATCTGCGTGCAGCTCTGCCCCTTCGAAGCGGTCACATACGACGAGGAGAGGAAGGTGGCGGCGGTGAATTCCTCCCTTTGCAAGGGCTGCGGCACCTGCACCGCCGCATGCACGGCGGGGGCCAGCCGACTGCAGGGTTTCCGTTCCGACCAGATACTCGAGCAGATCGAGGCGGCGGCGTCCGCCTGGCGGGACTGAGGCGGGGAGGTGTGAAGCATGGCTGAAGACGTGAAGAAAAGCGGCGATGAGGAAGTGCGAATCCTGGCCTTCCTCTGCAACTGGTGCTCCTACGCCGGGGCGGACCTGGCGGGGGTGTCGCGCTTCCAGTACCCGGCCAACGTCCTGGACGTTAGGGTGATGTGCACCGGCACCATCTCGCCCTATTTCGTCATCAAGGCCTTTCAGGAGGGCATGGACGGCGTGCTCATCGCCGGGTGCCACATCGGCGACTGCCACTACCTCAAGGGCAACTACATGACCGCCAAGCGCTTCGGGGTTCTGCGCGACGCCCTCAAGTTCCTGGGCCTGGAGGAGGGGCGGCTGCGCCTGGAGTGGGTGTCGGCGGCGGAGGGCGAGAAGTACGCAGGCGTCATCCGCTCATTCACCGAGGAGGTCAAGGCCCTGGGGCCCTCGCCCCTGCGCAAGGCCAAGGCGGGGGTGGGAGCATGAGCGACCTCAAGGCCATCGTCAAAGAGAAGGTGGGAAAGGACGCGGACGCCTTTCTCTGCCTGAAGAACGAGGAGGGGACGGTGCTGCCGGTGCTCATCACCGACACCGACTCACCCGACCTGGAGCTGGTGGAGGTGGGGGACTCACGTTACCCCCTGGGAAAGATCCTCATCGACCTGCAGCGGGAGTACCCGGACAGGAGGTTCGCGGTGCTGGTGCGGGGCTGCGACGAGCGGGCCCTCATCGAGCTGTCCAAGCTGGAGCAGGTGGACCTGGAGCGCCTGGTCATGGTCGGGGTGGCCTGCAGCGCCGAGGAGGCCGAGAGGTGCGGTTGCCCGCGCCCCTATCCCGGGGAGATAGCCCTGGGGGACAAGGTGGAGGCGGCGCCGGGGCGCAAGGTCATCGACGAGGTGGAGTCCCTGGCGGACGCGGAGAGGATGCGGTGGTGGAGAGAGCAGTTCTCGCGCTGTATCAAGTGCTACGGCTGCCGCAATATCTGCCCCATGTGCTTCTGCAAGGACTGCGCCCTGGAGGACCCCCACCTGGTGGAGCCGGGGGTCATCCCGCCGGAGTTCCCGTCTTTCCATATCATACGGGCGCTGGACATGACCGGCAGGTGCATCGACTGCGGCCTGTGCGAGGAGGCCTGCCCCGCGGACATCCCCCTGCGCAGCCTCTATCGCAAGATGCAGGACATCATGGAGGACAAGCTGGAATACCGGGCCGGGGAGAGCGCCGGCGACAGGAACCCCCTGAGTTTTCTGGGCACGGAACAAGATATCGAGAAGCTGGAGGAGTAGCGGCATGGGCGATAACGATAAGCGACTTGACTGGCGGCTCGTCCCCTCGACCTGCGTGTATTGCGGCACGGGCTGTGGCGTGCTGCTCGAGGTCACTGGGGACCGCCTAACCGGCACCCTGCCCCAGAAGGACCACCCCGTCTCCCGGGGCGCCCTGTGCATCAAGGGCTGGTCGGTGCACGAGTTCGTGCACTCGGAGCGGCGCCTCACCGTGCCCATGGTGCGCAACCAGGACGGCGTGCTGGTGGAAACGGACTGGGACACCGCCCTGGCGGCGGTGGCGGACGGCCTGAAGGCGGCGAAGGACAAGGGAGGTCCCGACGCCGTGGGCTTCTTCGCCTCGGCCCGCTGCACCAACGAGGAGAACTACCTGCTGCAGAAACTGGCCCGCGCGGTGGTCGGCACCAACAACGTAGACCACTGCGCCCGGTTATGACACAGCCCCACCGTCGCCGGTCTGGCGACAGCTTTCGGGAGCGGGGCCATGACCAACTCCATCGCCGAGCTGGAGGACGCGGAGGTGATCCTCATCGTCGGCTCCAACACCACCGAGCAGCACCCCATCATCGGCGAAAGGATCCTGGCGGCGGCGCGCAAGGGCGCCAAGCTCATCGTCATCGACCCGCGCGCCATCCACCTCTCGGGCTTCGCCGAGGTCTTCCTGCGGCCGCGCCCGGGCAGCGAGGCGGCCTACCTCAACGGCCTGGCCAACGTGATCATCTCCGAGGGCCTGGAGGACAGGGATTTCATCGCTGCGCGCACCGAGGGATTCGAGGAGATGAAGAAGGCGGTGGCGGAGTTCACCCCCCAGAAAGTGGAGGAGATAAGCGGCATACCGGCGGAGGACCTGGTGGCGGCGGCGCGCATCTATGCCGGGGCGGAACGAGCCTCCATCGTCTACTGCATGGGCATCACCCAGCACTCCACCGGCACCGACAACGTGCTCACCCTGGCCAACCTGGCCCTGCTCACCGGGAACATCGGCAAGCCCGGGACGGGGGTCAACCCCCTGCGCGGGCAGAACAACGTGCAGGGCGCCTGCGACATGGGAGGCCTGCCCAACGTCTACACCGGCTACCAGCGGGTGGACTCGGAGGACGCCGCGAGTAAGTTCGAGGCGGCCTGGGGGGTGGAGGGGCTGTCACGTCAGCCCGGTCTCACCATCACCGAGATGACGGGCAAGGCGGCCCATGGCGAGCTGCACGCCCTCTTCATCATGGGGGAGAACCCCATGGTCTCGGACCCGGATATTAACCACGTGCGCGAGGCCCTGGGCAAGCTGGACTTCCTGGTGCTGGCGGACATCATGGAGAACGAAACCATGGAGTTCGCCCACGTGGTGCTGCCCGCTGCCTCCTTCGCCGAGAAGGACGGTACCATCTCCAACACCGAGCGAAGGGTGCAGAGGATACGCAAGGCCGTGGAGCCGGTGGGGGACTCCCGGGCGGACTGGGAGATAGTGTGCGGGATAGCGCGGGCCATGGGAGCTTCGGGTTTCGATTTCGCTTCTCCCGAAGAGGTCTTCGAGGAGATCAGGAAGGTCACCCCCCCTTACGCCGGCATCACCTACCAGCGCCTGGGCACGCACGGGTTGCAGTGGCCGGTGCCGTCTGAGGACCATCCCGGCACGCCCATACTGCATACCGAGAGCTTCCCCATCGGTAAAGGCAGGCTTAGCGCGGTGCAGTTCCGCGAGCCGGCCGAGATGCCGGACGCGGACTACCCGATGGTGCTCACCACCGGGAGGCTGCTCTTCCATTATCATACCGGGACCATGACCCGGCGCTCGCCTTCCCTGGTGCAGGAGATCGACCGCGCTTTTGTGGAGGTCAACCCGGTGGATGCGTCTGAGCTGGGGATAAGGGAGGGCGACCGCGTGAAGGTGTCCTCGCGCCGCGGCAGCGTGGAAGTGGACGCGAAGGTGACCGACAAGGTGGGCAAGGGCGTCATCTTCATGCCCTTCCACTTCGCCGAAGCGGCGGCCAACCTGCTTACCAACAGTGCCCTCGACCCCGTCTCCAAGATCCCGGAGCTCAAGGTCTGCGCCGCCCGCCTGGAGAAATAAAAGGGGTCACCTTTAAAGACCCAAGTCAAGGGTAAGCCTCTCCATGCCCCTTTCGGAAGGGGTTGCTGAAAACTATTAGCTTGGGAGGACGCCTCCGAACGGGCACCTTGCCCCTTTCGCCTTAGCG
>JBFLWJ010000018.1:58806-63018 GCA_040757835.1 Actinomycetota bacterium | reverse complement strand
TGGAGATGAGCCCGGCCGCCAGGATGAAGATGGCGCCCGCGATGGCCACCGAGAGGCCGTAGTACAGCGGGAACACCAGCATGAAGAGGTAGAAGGTGAGCATGCCCAGGAGCACCCCCACCACCCCTCCCAGGGTCATCCAGGGCAGGGATTTGGTGAGGGCCGGTCCGTAGGCGATGCACACCCCGAAGGTCACCAGCATCACCCAGTAGGCCTTGGCCCCCAGCCAGTCGAAGCCCCAGATCCAGAAGAATGCCACCACGGCCAGGACCAGCGCCAGGATGGCACTTTTCGCGTACTTGTTCATTGCGATCCCCCCCAAAACATTTGTAAGAAATAAGCCGCCGGCGATCTTTACAGGCAAGCCGAAAGACGGCTTGCACCGGAACAGAGGAAGCTAACTTATCATAGAATTCCCCCTCATCTATGATAATCACGCGTAGATCCCTCGGGCGGGACTTCAAGCAGTAATCCCCCATGAGCCTAAAGGATCGCATCCATCTATTTGTACGGTTATTTTACAACAAATCGGCGACCAGCGCATATTCCAGTCCTTTGAGGTGCTGCCCCACCGCCCTAAGGCCGCTTGCGTTTGCCCGGCTTGCCCGTCCGTTCCATTGACCGCGAGTATGAAGGCTCTGCCGTGTGACGGCGGGGCGGCCCGGTGATAAAGAAGATAGATCGCGAAAGAATGTACGAAAGCCCCTTCCCTCCTGGGGCTGGATACGGTTAAAATCGCGGGACAGGCAATCACGGTCCGGACGGGCGGCAGAGCCGGCGGGCCAAAAGGGCAGGGAGGTAAAAAAGTGGCGAGTATGACCTCGCAGGAACGCATCGAGACCGCGATAAGGATGGGGAAGCCGGACCGGGTGCCCGTGGTGCCCATCATCGACTTCTTCGCCGGCCGCTACGGCGGCATCAACCAGCACGAGATGCTCTTCGATATCTCGAAAGCCGACGGCGCCCTGGAGAGGACCCTGCGCGACCTGGGCCCCATCGACGGCCAGAACCTCTCCTACGCCGGCCTGGGCCGGATCATGCAGGTGCTCTTCCCCACCCCGCCGGTCATGCCCGGCGTGAACGGGGTCCCGGCGGACGGGCAGTTCCAGTTCGTCGAGAAGACGGTGATGGGGTGGGAGGAATACGGGCAGATACGGGAACGGGGGGCCCTGCGCTGGATCCTGGACAAGATGAGGCTCTCCAACCCGCAACTGGGCAACCCGGTCGGGATGCTCAAGACCCTCGCGGCTGTAGGCACGGACATCTTCAGGGCCAGAAGGTCCATGAGGCAGTGGCAGCGGGAGGGCGTCGAGTCCATGGTTGCCTATAACATCGTCTTCACCCCCCTGGAATACATCTCGCTCTTCATGCGCTCCTTCAACGATTTCATCCTCGACCTCTTCCGCCACCCCGAGGAGGTCAAGGCGGCCAGCCGCGCCCTCATGAAGACCATGCAGCTGCAGGGGGCGATGATGGTCAGGCTGAGCGGCCTGAAACGCGTTTTTATGGGGGGGACCAGGACCAGCGCTTCCAGCCTCAGCCCGAAGCAGTTCGAGGAGTTCGCCCTCCCCGAATGGCAGGAGATGTGCGAGTACTGGGTGGGCAGGGGGGTCACGCCGCTTCTCCACTTCGACAGCGACTGGACGGCCTTCTTTCCCTACCTCAAGAGCCTGCCCCGGGGCAAGTGCATCCTCAACCTGGACGGCACCTCGGATATCTTCGCGGCCAAGGAGCAGTTGGGCGACCACATGTGCATCATGGGGGACGTCCCGGCGGCGCTGCTGAAGCTGGGGGAGCCGGACGAGGTGGACGAATACTGCCGCAGGCTCATCACCGAGCTGGGCCGGGACGGCGGATTTATCCTGAGCTCCGGATGCACCATCCCCGCGGACGCGAGGCCGGAGAACGTGAAGGCGATGTTCGCCTCGGTGCGCAGATATAAGTAGATAGAGCCCTAATCGCTCTCCAGGCTCTTGAAGAGATCCCGCATCTCCCTGGCGCTCTTGATCTCGCCGAGCAGCCACTGTGCTTCTTCCCTCACCTGCGGGTCCGCATCGTTGAGCCTGGCCGCAAGGGGTTTTTCGGCCGTCTCTCCCAGTTCCGCGACCTTGTCCCACTTCCTGCCCGCGATGTAATATACGGCTTCCTCGTCGCCCGCGGCCGGCTTCCAGCCCCGCTCGTGGAGGATGGACGCCGTCTTGGCTCGGACGTCGCTGTAATCGCTCTCGAGTCCCTTGCGCAGGGCCTGCAATGCACGGTCGCTCTTGATCCTTCCCAGGGCCCAGGCCGCCTTGCGCCTCACTTCCGCATCGGCATCATCGAGGGCTACGGCCAGGGCATCAGTGGCGCTCGCGTCCCCCAGCATCCCGAGGACCGCCGTCGCCTGCCTGCGCGCCTCGTTGTCCGCGCTGGCCAGGGTGCGCATCAGTGACGGTATGGCAGCCTCTCCGAGCTCCGCAACATCGGCCCACCGGCGGTCCGCTATCAGCCGGTCCGCCTCGCCGGACGGCGTATAGGCCGCTGTGGGTATTTCCTCTGGTACAGGCACCTCGACAGCTTCCTCCACTTCAACCGGCTCGGGCGCCGGGGCTTCGACAGCTTCCTCCACTTCAACCGGCTCGGGCGCCGGGGCTTCGACTATTTCCTCCGCGACCGGGGCGGGTACCGGGGCCTCGACCGCTTCCTCGACCTCGACCGGTGCCTCGACGAAAACCTCCTCGGCCGGCTCGGGCGCCGGGGCTTCGACCACTTCCTCCACTTCAACCGGCTCGGGCGCCGGGGCTTCGACCACTTCCTCCACTTCAACCGGCTCGGGCGCCGGGGCTCCGACTACTTCCTCCGCGACCGGGGCGGGTACCGTGGCCTCGACCGCTTCCTCGACCTCGACCGGTGCCTCGACGAAAACCTCCTCGGCCGGCTCGGGCGCCGCGGCCTCGACAGCTTCCTCTTCTTCTTCCGCGAAGGGGGATTCGGGGACTTCCTCCGCCACCGGCTCCGGCGCCGGGGCTTCGACTACTTCCTCCGCGACCGGGGCGGGTACCGTGGCCTCGACCGCTTCCTCGACCTCGACCGGTGCCTCGACGAAAACCTCCTCGGCCGGCTCGGGCGCCGCGGCCTCGACAGCTTCCTCTTCTTCTTCCGCGAAGGGGGATTCGAGGACTTCCTCCACCACCGGCTCCGGCACCGCAGTATCGAAGAACCCCGGAGCCGCGGGGGCCGCGACCTCCTCGGCTGCTGGTATCTCCGCCGCCGGGACTTCCTCCAGTGGCGGCTCCCACCCCAGGACCTGGAGCGCGTCGTAAGCCGCCGACCTGACCACCTCATCCTCGTCCTCGAGGACCGAGATCAGCGCATCAACGGCGGCTTCGTCTCCCAGCCTGCCCAATGACCATGCGGCTTTCGCACGCACCGCGGCCTCAATATCCTTGAGGGAGAATATGAGGGTGTCCAGCCCCCTGCGATCTCCTATCTCACCAAGGGCCCAGGCGGCCTTGAGTCGTGTCTCCCCATCTCCAGCCTGCAGTGATTCTATAAGTGAATCCACGGCCACGTTACCCAGACCGGCCAGGCGGTCCCACTCGCGATCTGCGACGAGCCTGCGTATTTCCTCCGCCTCATCGGGCGGTTTCCAACCGAGCTTCTCCAGGACCAGGAGCGACACGCGCCTTACGTCCTCGTCCTCGTCATCCAACGCCTCCACGAGCGGCTCGATGGCTGCCTCATCCCCGATCTCACCCAGCGCCCAGGCGGTCTTCCGCCTCATCTCGGGATCGTTGTCGAAGAGGGAAGCGGTAAGCGCCTGTGTGGCATCGAGATCACCGATGACCCCGAGGGCCCACGCCGCGCCTCGCCGCACCGAAGTATCCGTATCCACCAGGGCCACGATAAGGTGCCTCGTAGCCCGCCTGTCCCTGATCACCCCCAGTGCCCATGCGGCGCCGCGGCGCATGTCGGGATCGTCCTTCCCAAGGGCCGCCAGCAAAGGTTCCAGGGCATCCGCACCGAGAGTGACCACCTGTTCCCATTTCGCCTCCGCGATGAGCTGGCGTGCCCTGCCGGTCTCGGCCTTCTCCGCCTCCGGCTCCGCGGCGACCGCGGCCATCTCCGCGACCGGGACCTCTTCCTCCACCATGGGGATCTCGGGCAACGGCGGCAGTTCCTCCACCGGTTTCTCCATCTCCGAAGGCTTCCATCCCAGCCTGGTCAATATCG
>JBFLWJ010000018.1:13372-58706 GCA_040757835.1 Actinomycetota bacterium | reverse complement strand
GCGGCGACCGCGGCCATCTCCGCGACCGGGACCTCTTCCTCCACCATGGGGATCTCGGGCAACGGCGGCAGTTCCTCCACCGGTTTCTCCATCTCCGAAGGCTTCCATCCCAGCCTGGTCAATATCGACGACGCCAATTGCTTCACGCTCGGATCCTCGTCGTGTATAGCTTCCTGTAGGGACTCGACAGCCGGCTTGCCGATCTTCTCCAGTGCATTGGCCGCCCTGCCGCGAACCTTCTCGTCATCGTCCTTGAGCGTCCTGATGAGCGGAGCGATGGCCCGGATGTCCCGGATCTCTCCCAACACCCTTGCCGCTTCCTTGCGCAGCTCGGGGTCCTCGGAGGTCAGCGTATCGATCAAGGGGTCCACCGCTGCGCTGCCGATCTTCTTGAGGCCTCCGGCGGACTTGACCCTCACATCTCTATCCTCGTCCGCCAGCCTCCGGATCAACGGCTTGATCGCCTTTACGTTTCCGATCACACCCAGGGACCAGGCGGCCCGTCCCCTCACTTCCGCATCCTCGTCTTCGAGGACCAGGATAAGTGAGCCCACGGCCTCGTCGCCGAGTTCCGTCAGGCGGTCCCATTGCCGGTTGGCGATGAGGTCCTCGACTTTCTCCGCTTCGGCCTCGGGTTCCTCGCAGCTCTCGGGTGCCCAACCCATCTTCTCGAGCACCTCGGAGGTGGACGGCGTGGCCTGCAGTTGCGCCTCCGCCACGGGTTCGCAGGCTACCGAAGGCTCCTCCGCGAATTCCGCCCCCTGGACCAACAGCTCCTCCCCGGGAATCTCCTCCGCTGCAACCTCTGCCTCTAGCTTGACGCCCAGGTTCTGCAGGATCGCTTCCACCTGTTCCTGGATCTCCTCGTCGGCCAGGGCCGTGTTGAGCGGGCCGGTAGCCTCCACTCCTATCTCGACCAGGGCCCAGGCCGCACCGCGCCTTACGTCCTCGTCCTTGTCCTTGAGGGCAGCGATGAGGCTGTCGCAGGCTCGCGCGTCCCCGATCACTCCGAGGGCCCACGCGGAACCGCGACGCATTCCCGTATCGTCGGAGATGAGTGCCTCCAGGAGCGGATCCACCGCTATCTCCCCCAGCCTGCCGAGGGCCCAGGCAGCCACGCGGCGCACGTCCTCGTCCTCGTCCTTGAGGGCGACGATGAGGGGGCCGATGGCTTTATCACTCCCGATCTCACCCAGGGTAAGGGCCACGCTGCGGCGAACGAACCAGTCCCGGTTTCCCATGGCCTCCAGCAACTCATCCAGGGTGGACTCGTCTCCGAGTTCCTTAAAGACCAGGGCCGCCTCGCGGCGGATGTCCTCGTCCTCTTCGTCCAGGGCGTCCGCCAGAGCCCTGACCAAGGGGTCGCCCTTGTCCTTGAGGGCGAGGGCCACCTGCCTGCGCACGTCCCAGTTCTCGTTCTTCAGCGCTTTGAGCATGGGCAGTACGGACTCGCTACCCAGGTTCACCACTTCCTGCCACTCCCGGTTGGCGATATAGAACTGGAGCTTGTCCGTCTCCTCGTCCGGTTGCCAGCCCAGACTCCCGAGGACCGCGGCGGACAGCCTGCGCACGTCCTCGTTCTCGTCCGAGAGCAGCCGCTTGAGGGTGGAGATAGCCTTCTTGTTTCCGATATTGATCAGCGCCGCAGCGGACTCCCGCCTCACCTCGGCGTCCGTGTCCTTCATGGTGACGAGCAGCGGTTCCACCGCGGTCTCGTCGCGGATGACCCCGAGGGCGATGGCCGCATCCCTGCGCGTCTCCGCGTTGCCGTCTTCCAGCGACTTGGTCAGTGACTTGGCCGCGGCGCCCCCTATCTTCTCCAGGGCCCAGGCCGCCCCCCAACGCACGTTTTCGTCCTCGTCACGCAAGGCCTGAACCAAAGGCCGCACCGCCCTGATATCCCCGATTGCCCCCAGCACCAGGGCCACCTTGGCCTTTGCCTCCCCCGACTCCACCTTGAGGGCCTGGATCAACGACTCCACCACAGGCTTCCCAATCTTCTCAAGGGCCCAGGCGGCCTTCCAGCGCACGTCGCTGTCCTCGTCATTGAGTACCTGGATCAGGGGACGGGCCGCCGGTTTGCCTATCTCGCCGAGGGCCCATGCCGCACCCCAGCGAACGTCCTCGTCCTCATCCCTGAGAGCTTCGATGAGCGGGGCGACGGCCCGTGCCCTCTTGAGTTTGCCCAGCGCAAGAGCGGCATTTATACGCAGGTTAACGTTTTCGTTCTTCAATGCCTGAGCAAGGCCGTTGACGTCCTTCTTCGCCTCCATCTTCTCGATGTTCGGCTTGACGAAGCGGGATTTTTGTAACCCGAACGCGCTCACCTAATCTCTCCCCTCCTTGTCCAAACAGGCTGCGGCAACGTTGTCCTTGCGGCTGAACTAATCGGTGTTGCCATCCCTCGAGACGCCTGCAAACTGCCGCTCGGTGGACCTTTCTCCAACCGTCCCCCAGAGTCCTTCCAGCACTAAAACAGCGGTGTTTTCCAAAGCTGCGTCATCATAAACATCTATTATATATGAAAGCCTGTCAAGATTGTGTCGAGCCTTTGGTAACGCTTCCATACACATATCCATACCTACGTCATGCGCCCCGGAACGCAGGCGGCCACGCCGGGGGTCTCAAGGTGGACTTCGTGCCCCACCATTGTCGGACATCCTGGTCACAGCCATTAAATCGGCCCCAAACGACAGGGGCTGAAGCCATGAAGGAAGGACGGCGGAAAGAGAAGAATACTTGTAATAGAATTGCTGGATGCGGCCCGAGTATGACCACGTGCCTGGCTGTGAAGCATGTGCGGGTTGTCGTATAATAGCGGAAAAGCTGCTATAGTTGCGGGAAGAAGAGGACGATTTCTTATTAGGCGATGAGGCCGTGGGGCTGCCTCTTAGAGGCGGTGGATCTTCTTGAAGGAGGAGATGGCAGTGGCGATAAGCCCGATGAACATCCATCTTAAGGAGTTCAGCACCGTTAGCACCGAAGGGTACGACAGGGAAGAGGTCGATTCCTTCCTGGATGCCGTAGCGGAGGAACTTGAGAAGCTGACCAACAAGAACAAGGAACTGGAAGAGGCCGTGTCCAGGATGGACCGCAAGGTTTCGCAGTTCGACGAGATGCAGAAAACGCTCCAGACAGCCCTGATGAACGCCCAGCGCAGCGCGGGGAACATACTGCAGGAGGCCAGGAGCCAGGCGACGGCCATCATCAAGCGGGCACAGGACCGCAGCGACCGCATCCTAGATGATCTCGAGCGCGAGAAGGCCCATATCCTCTCAACCTTCTCGGCCATCCGTGACCAGATCGTTGAACAGATCTCGCCCATGCGCGAGCTACTGGTAAAGAGCCAGAGCCTCCTCATCGAATACGAGGAGTACACGACCAAGGCGGACCTGGCGGCGGCAGCGGAATCGGCAGGGCTGGAGGTTAAGGAGGTCCCCGAGGAGGCACCCGCCCCCGAGAGCGTCCCAGAGGCGGAAGAGGCGACCGCGCCGGCCGAGGAGGAGACCGTGAGCGAGGAGGCTCCCCCCGAGGAGAAGGACAAGTACGTCTGGGAATAGGCAGGTTGTCACCGGAAGGGCGCGGCTCGGCGCGCCCTTTTTCTATTCGGGCTCTCCGGATTGCGTCGCGTAAGCGACAGCGACACCCAAAGGTGGCGCGGCGGTGTCCAGCGCCCTTACATGTCTCGCCTTGGCAGTCGATCAATAAACCCCGGTTAGAGATGTCAAGGCCTGGCGCATGTACGTCCTCCGGTGTGTGGAGGTTCTGGTCTTTCAGCGGCGCAGGGCGGTTTCCTCATCCACGATCTCAGCCAGTTCCTGATCGGAGACGAGCCGGTCCCCTACCTCCCGCGCTCGCGGCCCCCGGGCCATGCCCTTCTCACCCATGGCCACGGCCCGCGCCGCGATGTACTCGCTGGCCTTCCTGCTCAAACGGTGCAGGAGATCGCCGCATCGTGCCTCGGTGAGACAGACCGCCACGCCCCGGTCCTTCTCCACGGCTTCCAGCACCGCGGCGGCGACCTTTTCCGGCGTGCGCCCGCGCTTGCGCAGGTTCTCCCGCAACTGGCTCGCCGCTTCCTCATGGGTCATGTCCTTACGGGGGGTGCACTGGCGGGCGGAGCCGAAGATGCCGGAAGAGACGAAACCCGGGCATATCGCGGAGACCCCGATGCCATGCAGCACCGCCTCGGCCCGCAGTGTCTCCGACAGTCCAACGACGGCGTATTTGGTGCACGAATAAGGTATCGACCCGGGCAGCGGGAACAGCCCCGCCGCGGAGGCTATGTTCACGATGTGCCCGCCGCCGCCCTGGGCGATCATGCGCGGATAGAAGTAGTGGCAGCCGTGGATCACTCCCATGAGGTTGATGCCGAAGATCCACCGCCAGTCATCCAGGCCGATGTCCTCGAAGGAACCGCTCACCGCCACACCGGCGTTGTTGCAGAGGACGTCCACGCGACCCATCTCGCGGTAGACGCTGTCGCAGAAACCCTCCACGTCCGCCGCCAACGCGACGTCGACCACCTGCGCATAGACCTTGCAGTCAGCCGCCACCAGCTCGAGGCGCATCTTCTCCAGGGCCTCGGCATTGATGTCGGCCACGGCCAGCCTGGCGCCGCGCCGGGCGAAGGCCCGGGCGATCCCCTTGCCGATACCGCTGGCGGCGCCGGTGACCACCACCGTCTTTTCCTTGAAGTCCATGGTCGCTTTCATCTTCCAATCCCTTTGCTTCCCCTGCCTATAACCGCCGCAAGAACAGCCGCACCGAGCGTGCCAGACCGGCGTCGTTCAATCTGCGGCTGGCCCTGTGCAGCCAGTCACCAAGGTAGGTCTCGGGGCACACCGGCACCACGCCTCTGTTCCTCTCCACCGCCTTCACCACCGCGGCCGCCACGCGGTCGGGGGTATAGTTGCGCCGCGCGTAGATACTGATGATCTTCTCCTGCAGTTGCTGCGAGGTCGAGCGCTCCGTGCCCGAGCAGAGCCTGGCGGACCCCGTTATGGGAGTGTTGACGATGCCCGGACAGATGGCGGAGACCCCGATGCCGTGCAGCGCCGCCTCGGCCCGCAGCGTCTCCGAGAAGCCCACGACGGCGTACTTCGTGCAGCAATAAGCGGTCATGAGGGGGAGTGGGGCAAGACCCGCTCCCGAGGCGGTGTTCACGATGTGTCCGCCGCCGCCCTGGGCGATCATGCGCGGGTAGAAGTAGTGGCAGCCGTGGATGACTCCCCAGAGGTTGACCCCCAGGGTCCACTCCCAGTCCTCCAGGGTAACGTCCTCGAAACGCCCGCCGATACCGATGCCGGCGTTGTTGCAGAGGATGTCCACCCTGCCCATCTCGCGGTAGACGCTGTCGCAGAAACCCTCCACTTCGGCCGCAATGGCGACGTCGACTACCTGCGCGTAGACCTTTCCCGCCAGCGGCGTCAGCTCCAGCCGCACCTTCTCCAGGCCACCGGCGTTGATGTCGGCCACGGCCAGCCTGGCGCCGCGCCGCGCGAAGGCGAGGGCGATCTCCCTGCCGATACCGCTGGCGGCGCCGGTGACCACCACGGTCTTGTCCCTAAACGAACCCTTTTCCACCATACTTCCTCCATGCAACGGGACGCCGCGGTCGAGCGGCGCCTAGATCAGCCTCTTCACCGCGCGTACCGCTCCGGTCATGGCGAAGTCGAACATACGCCTGCTCAGACGGTGCGTCCAATCCATCAGGTAGGCCTCAGGACCCACCACCACCACTCCACGGTCCCTCTCCACCGCCTTCACGGCTGCCTCCGCCACCCGCCCGGGAGCGATGGCGCGGCGCTTGATCATCGCGTTCGTGACGGCGGCCAGCTTCTCCGGGGTCGACCGGGTGGAATGCGACCTTATGCGGCCCCTGAGCACGATGTCGGTAGCGATGGCGGCGGGGCAGATGGCGGAGACCCCGATGCCGTGCAGGGCCGCCTCGGCCCGCAGCGTCTCCGATAGTCCCACCACACCGTACTTGGTGCAACAATAGACCGCGAGCGCCATGAACGGCGCCAGCCCTCCCGACGAGGCGGTGTTCACTATGTGCCCGCCGCCGCCCTGGGCGATCATGCGCGGGTAGAAGTAGTGGCAGCCGTGGATGACCCCCCGCAGGTTGACATCTATAACCCAGCCCAGGTCATCCAGGGACATGGCCTCGAAATCACCTGCCGCGGCCACCCCGGCGTTATTGCAGAGTACGTCCACCCTGCCAAGGGCGGCGTAGACGTCATCGCACAGGTCCGCCACCTCCTCGGCGGAGGATACGTCGACCACGCAGGCCGTGGCTTCAGCACCGGCGCCCTCGAGTTCACCCGCGGCGGCCCGCAGGTTCTGCCCGTCGATGTCCACCATCACCAGGCGCGCGCCGCGCCGTGCGAAGGACCTGGCCATCTCGCGGCCTATACCGTTGGCTGCGCCGGTGATAACCACTACCTTGCCCCTGAAATCCCCCAATCTCGAATCCCCCTTTTCGTACCGGTATATGAGGGTTGATTACATGATAACCTCAGTCCGCGTTTTCACTATATAAGGGTGTTCAATCGGACGGTGCGCGAAAGGGGCGGAGCGGCGCCGAGCCCATCGGCGATATGCTGCGGGCAACCCTGGCCCGAGGCCTCTCCTTTTCCCTACTTCAGCCTCTCGTCAATGGGGTCCTTAGGACCCCGATCCGTGAATACGATCACATTTGATCACCGCTGCATCCCCGCCTGCTGCGTTCCGCTCCCTGCGACGTACTCAGCGAGTACGCCTCACTCGCGTGCCTTGCAGGCGTGGCGCACCGGCACTCTCGGTGCAGACCGTATTCACGAACCTGGGTCCTTGGCATCTCTTGCCTGGCTGACTCCCCTCTGGATGATGAACGAGGTGGTCATCCCGGCGGCGACCAGATTGCCTTCCTCGTCCCTCACCTCCGCCTGGCCGACCCCCGTGAACCTGCCTTTATGCAGGGCCCTGCCCTCACCGTAGAGTACGCCGTCCTTGACGTTTGAGATGTAGTTGATGCGCTGGTCCAGGGTGACCGCGGCCTCGTCCGGCCCCAGAAGGGTCCCCACGGCTATGGAGCACGAGGAGTCGAGGAGCGCGGCTATGACCCCGCCGTGCAGGATGCCGTAGAGGTTCTTCAGCTCATCCTTAACCGGCAGACGCAGCCTGGCGTGCCCGTCGCCCGCCTCGACGATCTCCATGCCCAGGTGCAGATAGAAGGGTGAGTTGTTGAGCAGCGCGAATATCCTCTGCCTGATCTCCTCCTGGCTCATCTCTTCGGCCATCTTGCCCGCCTTCCTCTCGTTGCGGTCGCCTGCGGCTGCCCGCCTGCCCTGCCGCGCGGGGCCACGGATTCCGCCCGCGCTCATCTGCCCGCCTAGAGGATCTCCTCCAGGGGACGCACCTCGATCATGTCCAGGTTGTCGAAGCTCAGCGGGTACTCGCCCGCCTCGATGCCCCGGATGATCTCCGCCACCTTGTCGTTCACCGGGGTGGGCACCCCGGCCTCGGCCGACTTCACGGAGAGGTACCCGTTCAGGGTTTCCACCTCGCAGGGTATCCTCTTTCTCAGGTCCTGCAGCATCGACGCCACCTGCTCGCGCGAGCGCTCGAAGAACAGGCGGAAGGCGCCGAGGGATGTCTCCTCGCCCTGCTTGAAGATGTCCAGGAGCACCACGGGGTCCAGGCCCTTTATCGGCTGCATGGTGATGCCCAGGGCCTGGGAGGTCTTGAGGGTCTCGATGAGGATGGTGATGGCGGCGAGCGCCGCCTTGTCGTTGTCAAGGATGTCCCCGTAGGTGCAGTTGAGCGCGCTGCTGAGACCGCTCATAGCCACGTTGATCATCAGCTTCACCCAGCGCGTGCCCACCAGGTTGTCGGATATATCGGCGACGCCGGCATGGTCCAGGACCGCCTTCACCTGCTTGACGCGTTCGGTGAGCGCGCCGTCCATCTCCCCGATGTCGTAGGTCATCTCCACGGGATCATAGGTGAGCTCGGAGACCCCGGGCCCGATGAAGGTGGCCCCCCAGCCGATGGCGCCGCCGAGGGTCCTCTCCCGGCCTACCACCCCGGCGACCTTCTCCTCTGGGACGCCGTTCTGGAGGGTAATGACCATGCTGTCCTCGCCGAGATAGGGCAGCAACTCGGGCAGGGCCGTGTCGTCGTAGACGGCCTTGACCAGATAGATGACGAGGTCGTATATGCCCTCCATCCCATCCGGGGTGACGGCCTTGACCGGCACGGTGACGTCCATGTGCCCTGTAATCTTCGCGCCCTTCTCGTTCAGGGCTTCGACGTGGGGCTCGTTCACGTCCACCAGCACGATGTCCTCGCCGCTCCTTGCGATCAGGGCCCCGATGATCGTCCCCATGGCCCCCGCGCCCACCAGTGCTATCCGCATCTCGGTCCTCCCTCCGTTCCGACCGCCGCCGGCCGTGGCGGCTTCAACACCGCTGCGGGCTTCACCAGCGTCGCCTTGCGTCTCGCCGGTCCGCCGCCACCAGTATTATACCTCCGGCGAAGCGCGGTGGCGCCGTCCCGGAGGGCCCGCCGCGTCTGATAGAATTATCCCGGGAGGTGTGTGAAGGATGAGATCAAACGATAAGGCCGCGCACATGGTTGCCGTGGTGCTGGTATTCATCCTGGCGGTCCTGCTCGTCGGGGGCTGCCTGGACGTGGGCCTGCCCCAGGGCGAGGACATCAGCGAGGAGGAAGCCGCCGCCGTCCAGGCGGAGCTGCAGGGCCAGATCGAGCACGTGGCGAGCAACGCCCCGGGCCTGGCCACGACCATCCACGACCTCATCAACGAGGAGCGCAGGCAGGAGGGGCTCAGGTCCCTGCAGTGGGACCAGTCCCTCGCGAGGATCGCCTTCGACCACAGCAAGGACATGGCGGAGAGAGACTATTTCGACCATCTCAGCCCGGAAGGCGAGGACTTCGCCGACCGCTACACGGAGCACGATTACCACAAAGAGACGCGGGTCGGAGACACCGTCTATGTGGGCGGCGAGAACCTCTCCCTCACCAACGTCGTCCGCTCATACACCTACGACCCGGAAACCGGCCAGGTGCACTCCTACGAGTTCAACGACCTGGAAGAGCTTGCCCGCTCCACCGTACAGGGCTGGATGGACAGCCCGGGACACCGGGAGAACATCCTGACCCCCTTCACCCGCGAGGGCATCGGCATATACGTCACCGCCGAGGGAGAGGTCTACATCACCGAGAACTTCTCCTGACCGCGGCGACCGGCGGAGAGACGCACCCGGCGGACTTTGCGCGTGATCCTCTCAGAGAAAGGATATTTGACCGTCGCCGGTGACTGGTCGAGAATAGTTGGAGCCTCGCACGGGAAAACGAGCACGGAGAGAGATGGATACAGCAGCGGCAGTGGACGAGAAGCTCTTTAAACGGGACTTCATCACCGTCTGCACCAGCAACTTCCTGGCATATTTTTCTGTCTATCTCATCGTGCCCATCCTCCCCGTCTACCTGGAGGAAAAGGGCTATTCGAACTTCCTCATCGGCGCCATCATGGCCATGTTCACCGTCGCCGCCCTCCTGCGTCCCCTCTTCGGCCGCACCGCCGACCGGCGCGGCCGCAGGGTGGTGCTTGTCGCGGGAACGTTGCTGCTGGGAGCATCGACCTTCCTCTATGCCGCCTTCGGTTCCGCGGTGCCCCTCTTCATCATCCGTTTCATCAACGGCATCGGGCTGGCCGCCTTCCACACCGCTGCCTACGCGGTCATCGGCGACCTCGCGCCTACCTCGCGCCGCCTGCAGGCCATTGCGCTCTTCTACATGTCGGTGGACCTGACCATCGCCATCGCCCCCATCATCGCCATCCCCATGGAGGAGGCCTGGGGGGTCGCCCCGGTCTATGTGATCGCGGGATGCCTGGCCATGCTGGCCATGCTCGTGTCCCTGGCGGTGCGCGAGACGAGGGCCCCGGGCGAGCACCGGGAACAAGGCGCCCGCAGGCGGATCAGGGTGACCGCATTGCAGAGGGCCATCTTCGCCTGCACCATGGGCTTCACCCTCACCTTCGGCACCTTGCAGACCTTCATTATCCTTTCCTCCGAGGCCAGGGGCCTCGATCTTGGACAGTGGTTCTTCTTCATCTTCGCCGTCACTCTCATTATCTTCCGCCTGGGCATGGGCAGGAAGGCCGACCGCCTGCCACGTCGGCCTCTGATCATCACCTCGGCCGTCGCATCGCTGATAGGCCTAACCGTAATAGCCATCTCCGGGCACGTCGTCCTCCTCTTCACGGGCATCTTCATCTACGCCCTCGGTTTCGCGTACCTGCCCACCACCCTCTCCGCGCTGCTTCTGGACCACACGCCGGTGAGTGACCGCGGTGGCGCCCTGGGCATCTTCATGGCCGTCTTCGACCTGGGCATCGGCCTGGGGGGCATCATCCTCGGTCCCCTGGCCGACCTCTGGAACTACACCACCATGTACCTGGTGGCGGCGGCCATAGCCCTGGTAGGCCTGGCCTATTTCCTCATCGGGGCCTGTAAGCCTCCAAGCCGACCGCATTGACCGGAGCCCGTGGCCAGCGGTGCGCAGCGCTGAAGCCATCATTTATACTGGCCCCAGTCGCCATTACGTAAGATAAACATCCGCTCCATATATCTCGGTGCGATACGGTGACCCCAGACTTCCAGGGCTACGACAGGCAGACCGTTGTCGCCCGGACCCCCACGCATTAAACTGGCGTATATACGCGACCATGCGAGGCCGGGAGATTTCTCAAGTGGATGTGAAGATGAACGACGCGGTGATCAACGGTATAAACATCCATTACCGCGAGTACGGCGAGGGCGAGCCGCTGCTGCTGATCATGGGACTCAGCGCCAACGTGGACTGGTGGGGCGATGACCTCATCGCGCCCCTGGCGGAGCGCTTCCACGTGGTGGCCTACGACAACCGCGGCGCGGGCAGGTCCGACCGGCCCGAGGGCCCTTACCCCATCCCGCTCATGGCCGAGGACGCCCTGGGAGTCATGGACCACATGGGGTGGGAATCCGCGCATGTGATGGGGGCGTCCATGGGTGGCATGATAGCCCAGGAACTGGCCCTTAGCCATCCCGGGCGGGTGAGGCGCCTGGTGCTGCTCTGCACCAACTGCGGCGGACCCGAGGCGGTGCCCGCGAGCCCCGAGGTGCTGGCCATGCTCTACGCGCCTCGCAAGGGCCTGACGCAGGAAGACATCGCGCGTATGTCGCTTTACCTGCTCTTTCCGGCGCGATACATAGAGGAGAACCCGCGGAAGATGGACGAGTTCGTCGAGGCATACCTCGTGGCCCCCATCGAGCCGCAGTGTTTCCTATGGCAGATAACCGGGGTGACCATGTGGTCCTGTCACTCCCGCCTGGCGGACCTGCGCATCCCCACCCTGATCATGACCGGGAGCGAGGACGTGCTCATCCCCCCGGAGAACTCGCGCATCCTGGCCGGGGCCATAGCCGGCAGTGAGCTGGTGGTGATGGAGGGAGGCGGACACGGCTTCCAGGTCATGTATCCCGTGGAGATGGCGGAAAGAATAGTCGCCTTCCTGGAGAGCTGAGGGCTCCCGCGAACACCGCCGGCAAACTAAGAGAGGGGCCGGTCTCCCGGCCCCTTCCACGACCTGTTCTCCCCGGGTTCAGTCTTCCTCCCAGGCCTCCAGGATTATCCTCTTCCTGGTCCTGCGGGACCGCACGACCGATTTGATCACCCGGTATCCGATATAGGCCCCGATGACGTAGGGGGCCACTTTCTTCGCCTGTTCCAACACCTCCTGCATCTGCTTCTGGCGCTCTTCCGCCTCCTCCTTTGCGATGACCTGCAGCTCCTCGACCGTCTCCTTCATCTCCTCGCTGGCATCCTTGAGCGGCTGGATGATCTCGTTTCGGATCTGAGGGATCTCCTTCGCCGCCTTGCGCGCGATGCCGGCGCCTATCGCGGCTATCGCAGCCCCCAGGAGCAACGAGGCCGTGACCACGATGAGGGCCGAGAGCCACAGCTTGTCCAGCGCGATGTTCAGCAGCAGGATCAGTACGGCGATGATGTATACCGAAGCCACTGCCACTATGATCACCCCGAAGGCGGAAAGGCCGGCGCCGATGCCCATGCGGGTGCCGGCGTTCTTCGCCTTCTCGCGCATGGCGATGCCTTCAGGACCCTTCAACTTCTCGAGCTGCTGCTTCATGCCCGCGCTGATCTCGGCCAGGCGCTGCAAGCGCTGCTTCATCTCCGCAAGCTTACTCACCCAACCATCCTCCTTTCTCTTGCAGGGTCGATATCTATATGAATAAACATCGGAAACGCCCTTTATCTCGCCGGCTAGCCGGTCGCATATCCGGCGCCAGACCCCTCCCAGCCGTACCCCTATATTACACGCTTATCTTCTCCGGGGTATAGCTATAGACCTCCCGGCGGGATGGCCGCGGCCCGGATTGCGGCGGAGGGTTGTTTTCTGCCGTCCCCCTGTGGGTATATAGTGTCTATGCCACAAGCGAACTGGGTCATCATTCTACATGTAGTACTGTTGTGGGGCAGCGTGATAACGGGTCTCGCCGCGGGATGGCGCATCAACATCCCCCTGGCCGTTGCCGTGCCCCTGGGTCTGCTCGTCTGGGCGGCGGGCTTTCTCTACAACATCAGCATCGTGCGGCGCCGGCGGCAGCGCCTTGCCACGCACCGCTCGGCCGTCACCCGCCACGGCTACCAGAGGATACTGGCGAGGACGGCTATGAACCTCGGGGTCGCGCTGGGGTTCAGGTCCTGGCTGACCCTGATCATCGCCGCGCTCCTCATCCCCTTCTATGCGGCCGCGGCGCGCAGGCGGGAACGCTACCTCGATTACATGCGCACGGGAATGCTCAGCGACGCCTTCCCCGACCGGGTCATCAAGCATTGACGGAAGGCGCCCTCTTATCCGCCGGATCTTTCCCTCACTCCCGTCCACCGGCCGTCTGCGGCCAGAAACGGGCCATCATGTCCAGGGCCAGCGCCGGCCAGCAGAAATCCGCTATCCTCCTGCCGCTGCCGCTGCGGGCGTCGTAGTACTCGTAGAAGCCCTCCCTGAGCACCATGCGCACGACCCGCGCGGTCATCTCCCGGGCTTCCTCGACGTAGCCATACTCCCCCAGGCCTATGGAGAGCATCCAGCTGAAGTTCATCCAAACGCAGTGACCGGCCCAGAGATGGTTGTCGACCCATTCCCCGTATCCGGCCAGCTCTGGCGCGGGGTTGAACGGCACGGGGTAAGAGGTCCAGAAGGCGGCGGGGTCGAGTAGGTGTTCGGCGATCAACCGCTCCGCGTGCTCCCTGCGGCACATGCCGGTGAAGAGCGGCAGCAGCGAGGCCGCGGTGCGGCGGCGCAGCAGCCGCGGGCGGCGGCAGCCGAAGCGCGGGAAGTAGCACCCCGCGCCCTCGTCCCAGAGCAGGGAGTCCATGGCGTCCATCATCCTCTCCGCCTGCCGCCGGTATCTCCCCTCTTCGTGACGCCTCCCCAGTTCGCCCGCCAGAAACGACATGCTGCGGCATGCCCGCGCCGCCAGGCTGTTGATGGTCAGGTCCTCGCATACGAAGCGGTCGGCCCTGGCCAGCCTTCCCGCCCGCCAACCCGCTGCACGGTTGAAGGCGTAGAGCCAGGCGGGGTAGAGCCAGGCGCGGGCCGAGGACAGCGGCCCGCGGTCGTGTATGCCCATGGCCTGGAAGAACTGCGGCGACATGTCCGTGCCGGATTCCCAGGGGTGGAGGATGGCTATCAGCCCCTCCCCCCGGACGTCCCTGGTCTGCAGTAAGTAATCGAGGCTGCGGCACATGAGGGAGAATATCCTCTTGAGCCAGGCGAGGTCGCCGGTCCTGCGGTAGGCCATCTCGGCTGCGTAGTGGTAGCTGGGTGGGTCCACCATGAAGGAGGCGCCGCGCCCGTCGAACTCCCAGCGCACCAGGCGCGTCTGCAGGCCCCTCATCCAGCGTGTGGAGTAACTGTTCGGCAACAACACCTCGTGCGGGAGATGTCCGTCCGCCCCTACCTGGCGGAAGAGGGTCTCCAGTTCGCGCTGGGCCTTTATAGCGTCCAGGTGGGTCATGGCAGCGGCATGAAAACCGCTGTCCCAGCCGAAGAGGGAGGGGTAGTGATTGTGGGAGGGCATGTGGTAATAGACCTCTCCCTGGTCGACCTCGTTCAATCCGAAGACGCGCAGTGCTTCGCCTGCCAGTTTCTCCCAGTCATCGCGCGTGAGGGAAATAGTTTCGCTCAAGCTTCCGGCGGCTTCTGGTAGGCCGGTACCCCGTAGACCTTTTCGTAGGCCCTGCACCAGGGGCAGACCTTGAGTTTGGACTCCATCCTGACCACCCAGTTGAAGAACCCCTTGCCCTTGTCCCTTCCCACCTTGCAGGCCGTGCACTTGTTCATGCAGAAGTCGGCCCTCTTGAGCGTCTTCTCGTCGAACTCCGCGGGTGCCGTGGCGTCGCTGCTGGCCATCTTCTCCCCTTTCCCGTCGCGGTTTCCGGCCACGTTGCCGGACCGTTGCTCTCCCATTTCGCCGGAGCCGTCCCCGGCCCCTCCAGCGGCAGCCGCCCGCCGCGCGGCGGCATGCGGCTACAAGCATATTACCGCGTGAAGACGGCGGGTGGAAAGGTCCCGCGGGCGTCCGTCTCGTGCCTGGAGCCGGTTAGGTGGCTCTCACCAGCAGCACACCGGGCTCAGTCGTCTCCCAGGTGAAATCGGCACAGTCATCCCCGCAGACGGCGGCTACCAGGCCCGCCACGATGGGGGCGTTGAAGGGATTGCGCACGGTAAGGCCCGCCTCCAGGTCCTGGCGTGATGGCGCCTCGTTTTCCGGGACCCCGAAGCCGCGCAACTTCATGAAGGAGAGGCCGTCGAGATAGGAGGACGGGTGTTTCCGCATCAGTCCGCGGTAGGTCTCGAAGGAATGCCTGGCGACCATGCGCGATATGCCGTCGCCCAGTTCCTGTTGGAGTTCGCGCAGGATGGTATTGAGCCCCTCCACGTTGATGTAGATTATCCACTCGCCCGTGGTCTGGTCGATGATCTTCGCCTGCGCCGTGTCCCAGCGGAAATTGCCCGTTCCCAGGGGAACGCCGCAGCCCTGGCAGCGCTCGAAGGCCGCCCGTGCGGGCGCCTCCGGTGTCTTTTCCAGCTCCAGGCGGTCCTCCTTCGGCAGGGTCTCGTCCACGTATAGCTCCGAAAACCAGGCCTCACCGATGGGCCCGTATATCGGCCTGGCCCTGATCTTCTCCAGGCTCTCGAACGCGCCACAGACGTCGCCGACGAAGAGTATGGGATGGTAAACGGATTCCACCCTGCCGATGAATTTCTTTCCGGGCCGGTATTTCAGGAGTTCCGCCTTGGCGAGGCCGATCATGGCCGCCTGACGGATCATGATCAAGTAGCCGAGGCGGCGGAATGGGCGCAGCCTGGCGATGACCCCGAACGGCCCGGATACGATATCGTCCACGTAGAGCTTGGCGTCCCGGCGCTTGGCGTCGATGATGATATGGTCTATGGGTACCCCCAGCGATTCCTCGATATGCTCGAGGGCCCCCGCGAAGACCTTCCTCTCCACCAGGATTCCCCTGGCGCCACCCATACGGCTCTCAAGGACACCGTCATCCCTCCAGCGATGCATGAAGGCGATGCGCTTAGGTACCCCGCACTGACTGCACCTGGTAAGAGACATACTCACGACCCCCCATGCGACCAGCTCGTGTTCCTTCTCCATGCCTAGGATAGCATAAACGGAAATGGTAAAAGAACCCGCTATTCTGGGGATATCTGGATAAATAAAGGGAGAGAGCCAGCCTGTAAGCCGGATCCTGTACCCGGTTCGCACCGGGCGGTGGTCATCCATCTGGGACCGCCGTTGCCGGCGGCCTCTAGCGGCCTACCCGAGCCTCGGATGCTGCGGGCCACAGCGTCGGCTCCTATTTGGCCTTGCTCCGGGAGGGGTTTGCCTAGCCGGCCTGTCACCAGGACCGCTGGTGGGCTCTTACCCCACCTTTTCACCCTTGCCTGCCGGCACCGCATGCGCTAGCGCACCGGCGGGCGGTCTACCTCTCTGTGGCACTTTCCGTCGGGTCACCCCGCCTGGGCGTTACCCAGCTCCCTGCCCTTTGGAGTCCGGACTTTCCTCGCACGTGGACGTATCCGCGCACGCGACCACCCGGCTGACTCTCTCACCACCCATTATAACCCAACGTCTATGGGGTCAGGTCTTGTTTTTTGGATACCCCGGTATGTAATAGCAATTTTTGGTAATATTCTCTCACGTATGCAGCACATATCGCGCTGTCATCACGACCGGAAAATCCAAGAAACAAGACCTGACCCCGCTACTCCGCCAACCCGGTTAATAAATCAGGCCGGCCACATCTTGCGAGCAGGCTCTGCACCGTGCGGTAGAGCATGCACTCCTCCGCCTCCCTGCCCAGGTCGAAGTATTTCAGGTCGTCCAGGAGCGCGGGGTGGTAGCCGAAACCTACGGGAAAATCGGTGCCGTACATGATGCGCTCCGGGAAGTCCTCGAAGAGCCGGAAGAAGTAGTCGTAGTTGTCGCGCACCTCCTCGAACTCGAGGCCGCTGGCTATGGGAGGCAGGTCGTCGCGGTTGTCCTTGATATCCTCGAAGAGGCGCATACAGGAGATGGAGTTGGTCATGTCCAGCCAGAAGTTGGGGTACTCGGTGAGCAGGCGGTGGGCGAGGCGGAAACGCGGGAAGAGGGAGTGCACCGCCACCGTCTGCATGTCGGGGTAGTCGCGTATCACCGCCTCCATGTCTTCCAGGTCCATGTACATGCCGTACCAGGCGTCGAACCCCGTGTGGACCAGGAACGGCCTGCCGTGCTCGTTCAAGACCTCGAACATGGGGCGCATCTCCGGGCCGAAGGCGGGGAAGCGCTGGGCGAAGGGGTGCAGCTTCATGCCCATGAAGCCGTACTCCTCGATGCAGCGCCGCGTCTCGGCGCCCTTGTCCGGCGTGTCGATGTGTACGGAGCCGAAGGGGATGGCCTCGGGGATGCCGGCGCACAGCTCGTAGTTGAAGCGGTTGAGGTCCTCGGTCTCCTCCACCCACAGGGGGAAGACGAGGTTGAAGAAGAACGGTATCTCCGACTCGCGGACGCTTTCCAGGATATCCTCGGCGCTGATGTCCTCACTGATGGGAAAACCCGGGGTGAACTTCTTCACCCAGCGCACCAGGCCCGCCATGCGCCGCGGCGGCATGATGTGGATATGTGGGTCGACCCAGGGCATGCCGTTCTCGATGCTGCGCGTCTTGCCGCTCTCCCATCTCATGGTCCCACTCCTTCTCGATCGCTCACCCGGGGCCTCGTGGCGCCCCCACGATTATATCTCAAGCGGCACGTCCGGGTGTCCCGTGGCGCCGCGCCTCTGCTAGGATATATGGGACATACCCGGACATGCCCGCATACGAGGAGGTGACTATAGGGTGCGCAGGCTCGTGGTCCTGCTGGCCATAGCGCTGCTGGCTCTCCTGGTGCCTGCGGGGTGCGGCGCTGATTCCGCACGCGATGACCTGTTGGAGCTGCTTGCCCGGCGCAGCGGCGAGGTCGAGACCATCTCCTATACCTGCGCCACCGAGGACGCCGGCCGCCTCTACCGCGAGGAGTTCGAGCTGGGGTTCCCCGATCACTACCGTTACCGCCTCTACCAGTACGAGAGCGGGATGGCGCGGCTGCGCAACTTCACCGCCCAGGCGGGCACGGACCTCTACCGCGCCCGCGTCATACAGGATCCCGGGGATGGCTCCGATCACCTGCAGGTCGAGACCTTCGCGGGCGTCCCCCCTTTGCGCTGCACCGGCAACTACCTGGCCCTCTATCACCTGGTGGGGAACGCCGACTTCTTCCAGTCGATGATATCCCTGATAAGGGGCGGCCAACTGGAGGTGACCGGCGAGGAGGACGTGGAGGGCACCCGCACCTACCGCCTGGATTCGGCGCCGGGCCTGACGCCGTCCATGCGCATCTGGCTGGACGCGGCGACCGGGCTGCCGCTCAGAAAGGAGATCTCGCTGAGCGAGGACCGGGCGGTGGCCTTCCGCTACGAGGACTATGTCGAGAACGCGGTCTATCCTGACGAGCCTTTCCCGTCCGATCCCCTGCCCCTCTTCGGTGGTCCCGCCATGAGCGTTGATGTGGTCACCAGGGACGGCGCCTGCCGTGCGACGGACATCGCCGGCGCCTCGGCGGAGGCGGGCTTCGAGCCGCTGATGCCGCGGATAGACGGCTTCGGCCTGGCGGCCGTCTACGTGCGCGACCCCGCTGCTTCGAACCTCTCGGGATCCGAGGAGCTGACGAAGTTTCCCGAGGGCTTCCGCGAGCTGTACCTGGTGCTGCGAAATGGTACACGCCAGGTGGAGATAAGGGAGACCCCTTACAGCGAGGACTTCTCCTACTACACCACCAGTATGGGCGCGCTATCGGGCGCCTACCTCACCGGGCAGGAGACCTTTGGCGAGGACGCCGCGAACGCCACTTACACCGCCGCCATGGACTGCCAGGAGATGCGCCTCGTCCTGGGGGAAACGGAACTCGTGGTCACCGGCGACCTCTCACGCGAGGAGTTCGAATCCCTGGCCGTACAGCTCAAGGAGCTCTCTCGCTCATCCCCTTGACCTTCAGCCTTACCTTCACCATAGCGACGCGGCAGGATATGGCGCTTGAAGATCAGGATGCGCGGCCAGCCGGAGGAAGCGTTTCTAGTGGCTCGGCTCGATGACGCGCAGCGACCAGCCGAGCGGGGTGTGGTAGGGGGGCTTTCCGGCCAGCGCAGCGTCCACCGCGTCCGCGGCCTCGTCGGAGAAGGCGTCCAGCATGCGCTCCCCCGCCTCGGGCGAGGCGCCACGGGGCTCGCCTATATAGTTGGAAGGCTCCTTCTCCGTCACCCAGGAGAGCATCAGGCCCGTGCGGCTGATATCCTGGCCAAGCTCTTTCGCGCCCAGCGCCCCCAGCAGTTTGCCCAGCGGGCCCAGCAGGAGGTTGGGCCAGCGGCGGGGGTTCATGGTCACGCGTGGCAATTCCTTCCAGTTCGGGCGCACCACGTCTGGGAGGGTCCTGAGCATGAGGGAGGTCTCGTTGAGCCCGGCATGGCTGTCCTCGTCGTCGCCGCAGGCGCCCTTCCCCGCCCCCAGGCGGGAGAGGAGCACGGGGTCCAGCTCCACCATGCGGCGGAAGAAAGAGAGGAAAGGAGCGATGATGTGGAAACCGTCTTTATCGTAGAGCCTCTGAACCGCTTTGGCCGTGCCTATCTGGTGGCGAGGCCCGCCGTGGTTGTCGGTGACCAGTAGGTATTTGAAACCACGCGCGGCGAGGAAGGCGGCGTTGCCGCGCAGCAGGAGGTTGACGGCCCGGCTGTCCACCTCCACGGAGCCGGGGATGGTATCGTTCCCCATGTAGTAGGAGGGGAAGAGCACGAAGTCCAGGTAGGGGTGGCGCTCTCCTATCTTGGCCAGGGCACGGTCCCGTATCTCCTCGGCCACCCACACGTCGGTCCCCAGGGGCAGGTGGGGGCCGTGCACCTCGATGGGGCTCAGGGCCATGACGAAAAGGGTCTTCTCCCGGTCGAGGGAGTCGACTTCCGGGCCCGTCATGTCCACCAGGTTCAGCCTCTTTCCAGCCATGAGCTGATTATATCACCGCACCGCGCAAATATATCCGACCGACCGCACCGCGCTGGCAATCGTGCCGTCCGCGGCACTCAACGGCCCGCTCCCGCAGGTGATATAATGAGCGCCGGAAAAAGGACGTGGTAGCATTGCCTTTCGACTTCGAGGAGATAGACGCCGTCATCAACGCGCGCTCCATGGCCATCGTGGGGGCGTCGGCGAAACCGGTCAAGTTCGGCTCCCTCTTCACCATGTCCCAGATGGCCTACGGCTTCTCTGGGCCGGTCTACCTGATCAACCCGGGCGAGACGGAGATCATGGGGCACAAGGTATACCCCGGCCTGCGGTCGCTACCCGAGGTGCCGGAGCTTGTCATCACCACCATCCCCGCCCACCGCTCCATGGACATCCTGCGTGACTGTGCCGGCCTGGGGGTGAAGGGGGTCATCATCATGGCCTCAGGTTTCCGGGAGATAGGAGAGGCGGGTGAGGAACTGGAGCGTGAGGCGCTCCGCCTGGCCCGCGAGGGCGGCTTCCGCATCGTCGGTCCCAACTGTTTCGGCATCTACAACCCGCGCAACCGCGTCACCCTGCTGCCCGGGCACGACTTCTCCACCGTGCCGGGCAACGTCGCTTTCATCTCCCAGAGCGGGGGCTTCTCGGTGCACGTGGGACGCCAGTGCAAGGGGCTGGGCATCGACTTCTCGGCCATCGTCAGCTACGGCAACGGCGCCGACCTGGACGAGATCGACCTCATCCGCTACTTCGCGCGGGACCCCCAGACCGAGATCATCGCCGCCTACCTCGAGGGGACTTCCGACGGCCGCCTGCTGCTGGAGGCCTTGCAGGAGGCGGCGGCGCACAAGACGGTGGTCATCTGGAAGGTGGGCAAGAGCGAGTCGTCAGCCCGCGCCGTGGTCTCCCACACCGGCTCCCTGGCCGGGTCCGCCGCGGTGTGGAGCAGCGCGCTGCGCCAGAGCGGAGCCATCGAGGTCTCGGGGGTGGACGAGATCTGCGACGTGCTCCTGGCCCTGAAACTCGCGGGCCGCAGGCCGGGAAAGAGGCTGATGCTGAGCGGGGGCGGGGGCGGCCTCGGCACCTACGCCGCGGACCTGGCCGAGGAGGCCGGACTGGAGGTGCCGTCCCTGGCTGGCGATAACCTTTCCAACCTGCAGGAGATCCTCTACGCTCCCGGCGCGGCGGTGGGCAACCCGCTGGACATCGGGGCGCCGCTTATCTATCTGCCGGTGTTCGAGGCGGCCATGCGCGAGGCGGCCGCCAACCCGTCCGCGGACATCCTCGTCTTCGACATCGCGGTGAACTTCGCCTTCGGCCTGGGGGGAGAGGACGGCCTGAACGCGGCCATGGACATCCTCATCGACATAAGGAGAACGTCCAGCAAGCCCGTGGTGGTGGTGCTCTATTCCCGTGCCCAGGGCGAGGAGGACCTTTTCTTCGAGGAGATGAGGCGGCGCCTGGAGAAGCGCCTGCTCGCGGGCGGCGTGCTCGCCTACCCATCCATGCCCCGGGCCATCCGCGCCCTCTCCCTGGTGAACTCCTGATCCGTTTGCTGTAGAGCCGCCCAAACGATATCTCGAGCGTCTCCATCCAGCACGCCTGAAAGCGTTCTGCCGGATTCCCTGATTCCTTACCTCCTCTCTGAACGGACCTCTTGTCCTAGAGACACAACTTGACAGATTCTTTAGATAGACGTAACATAACGTGAAACAACGTAAAACAACGTTAGGTATATGGGAGATATCCATTGCGTACCTATATGAACACCTATCATGTGGCCAAAAGCCTGGGGGTCAACGTCCAGACGGTCCGCCACTACATCCGGCAGGGAGAGCTGCGCGCCGCCCGCGTCGGCAAGAGGTACGTGGTGACCCAGGAGGACATTGACGACTTCCTGGAGAGGAGGAAGCAGAAGCGGTCCCTGGAGAGCATCGGCCTCACCGACGAAGGACGGGAAGCGGTCTGCAAGATCAAGGAGGACGCGGACAGGGTCCTGGCGTATCTGCGCGAATGTCCGGGGGCGGGCGCCGACGAGGTGGCCAAGTCCCTCGCGCTGGAGACCAGGGAAGCGCAGAGAGCGCTGCGGCGGCTGCAGGAGAGGGACCTGGCCTACAGCGAGCCGGTGGGCGCGAAGCCTGACAGGCACAACGATCCCTGGTACGCGGGCTCGGGACGGGTGGAATAGCGCCCGCATCCGCCACGGCAGGAGCGGCGGGGCGGGCTTTATTGTCGGAAGGAAAGGGAAGGACCTGAAAGGGGGAGCGAACATGGCGGTAAACACGATCGGGATACAGGAGTACCTGCAGTCCTACGTCCCGGAACTGGTGGGGAAGCGGTTGGCGGAGAAACCGATGCCGGACATGGACGGCACCGAGTTCAAGCTCCAGGTGACCATCAACGGGGAGAAGACACTCGTGTTCGGGATATCCATCAAGGACGCGAGGGAGATCACCGTGACCGAAGGGGCCATCGACAGCCCCATGCTTGAGGTGGTCCTCTCGGACGACTTCGTGCGGCCCCTGGTGGAGCTGGCCTCGTCCTTCACCGGGCGCAAGCAGTACGACGCGGTCAGTCAGACCAAGGGCACGGTCGATCTCGACGTGAACATGCCCGGGGACTGGACCATGCCGATCCAGGCGGTCTTCAACGGCGCCTCCCAGCCCAGCCTGAGGATAGCCGGCTCGTCCGCGGACCTCGCCAAGATAGCGACGGGGGAGCTCAACGGACCCACGGCCTTCATGCAGGGCAAGATCAAGTTCGAAGGCGATATGGCTTTCGGCCTCTCCTTAGGCAGTATCTTCATGTAACGAGGCCGAGACCTTATCCACGTAGCGGCGGGGTCAGGCTTTCTGCCTGGCCCCGTCTCCCACTACTTGCCATGGGGCTGTGGTCTTTTCTCCGTAGGGCGGGGTCAGGATCCGTTCATCATGTTATGGTTGCGGTGCGATGACCATGTTCCCCGTGGTGTCTATATAACCGCACTTGCCGCCCTCTTCCACGTAAGCAAACCCCTCGTGGAAATCGCCGGCCTCGTCAAACTGCGGCTCGATGATCATGTTGCCGGAGGTATCGATATATCCGCATATACCGGATGAAGTAACCGTGGCGAGACTCTCGGAAAAGTAGTTTGCGTATTCGCAGACCGCCGCGATGGAGAGCTTGCCGTTCTTATCCAGGTATCCTTCCTTTTCATCTAATATCGATATAGCCGTATCCACCGTCGAGCCTAACGGCCGCCATACCCTCACTGAATGGACTGACCGCAGAAAAGCGCGGTTCGATCACGGTTCTCCCTGACCTATCCACGTGGCCATGCTTCGGGGGCCTGAAGGGATTCTGGCCCCCGCTTCCCATTACCTACCACGCGCGCCTGGTCTTTTCACCTCGGGTTGGTGCCAGGTCTTGCATGCGCCCCATAAAACCGCTGGTGCGATCAGGCAACGTACCGCGGTATCCAAGATCCAAGACCTGACCCCATTAATGGTCATATCTCCTTGAGCAGGTGTTTCATGATCTTGCCCCCGGGGTTCATGGGCAGGGGGGTGTCCGAGATGACCACGAAGTCCGGCACCTTGTAGTCGGCGATCTTGCCCTTGCAGAACTCCAGGACCTCCTCGGCGGTTATGCTGTGCCCGGGCATGGGGAACACCACCGCCTTGATCTTCTCCCCCAGAACCTGGTCGGGGACGCCGATGACCCCAACCTGCAGCACCTTGGGGTTCATGCTGATGAGGTTCTCCACCTCCACCGAATACACGTTCTCGCCGCCCCGCAGGATCATGTCCTTCTTGCGGTCGACGATGGTATAGAAGCCCTCCTCGTCCACGACCACCACGTCCCCGGAGCGGTGCCACCTGCGCCCCTCCGCGTCGATGACGAAACTCTCGCGGGTCTTGTCGGGCAGGTTCCAGTAGCCGCGGCACACCCCTGCGCCGCTGATGAGCAGCTCCCCCGCCTCGCCCGGCGCCACCTCCCGCATGTGGTCGTCCACCACCTTGAAGAGGGTGGGCGGGGTGGGCCAGCCTATGGACGACCCCCGCGCGATGACCTGTTCCGGCGGCAGGATGGAGCCCGCGCCCACCGAGGTGGTCTCGGTCATGCCGAAGCCGTTGCCTATCTTGGCGTTGGGAAAATCCTTGAGCATCAGTTCCCCCAACTCGGGCGGCATGGGAGAACCGCCCTGGAACATCAGTCGCAGTTGCCCGGCCTCCACCAGCTTCTGGTAATTGGGCTGCATGCGCAGCAGCCAGAACATGGCGGTGACCCCGACGAAGTAGTTGACCTCCTCCGCGACCATGGCCTCGATGACCTGGTCGGCCTGGAAGATGGGCATGACCACGGCCCCCGCCCCCAGCAGGCAGATGTTGAAGAGGGTGTGCAGGGCGGTGACGTGGAACAGGGGCACGGAGATCATCTGCTTTATCTTGAAGATCTCGTCCATGGAATACTCCTCCGGGATGAGGTAGGGCATGCAGCTGAGCTGGGCCATGGCGTTGGAGACCACGTTGCGGTGGGTGATGATGCTCCCCTTGGGCCTGCCCGTGGTGCCGCTGGTATAGCAGATGCTGCATATGTCTTTCTCGCTCACCTCGACCTCTATGTGGGGGGGCGCCTCCCTGGCCAGCAGGCTTGTGAAGGGGGGGCAGCCGTCGGTGCCCTCGTTGCCGGTGATGATTATGGACTCGAGGCCCTCCAGGCGCTCGCGCAGGGGCTTCACCCTCTCGTAGAGCTCCGCCTCCACGATGGCCACCCTGGCGCCCGAATCTCGCAGCTGGAATCCCAGCTCCTCCGTCTCCAGCCTGGCGTTGACGACCACCGATATGGCGCCGGCGGCGGCGATGGCCAGATAGCTCATGCAGAACTCCGGGTTGTTGAGGAGGATCATGGCCACGCGGTCGCCCTTTTCGATGCCGTAGTCCTCGATGAGCGAGGCGGCGACCTTTCTGACTGCCTCGTCGAGCCGTTTGCGGGTAAAGCGCTCCCCCAGGGTCGGAAAGACGAATATCTCCTCGTCCCCGTACCTGGCCAGGCCGTCCTGGAAGATGGCCATCAGGTTGGGGTACCTGCAGGCATAGGTCGTCTCCAGTGCCCCCTCGAACCACTCGTCGACGATCCCGTCACGCGGCCAGCCGTTTTTATACATAACATCCCCCATGATAAAGAGAAAATATGTTCACTGGTGTGTCGAGACAGCATAGACCTACCCCATGATTATTGCCTATAACGCGGCCTCTTGGGAACAGCTCCGGAAAAAATCACTGCCGGGGGCGGTTTCAAGGCCGAAGACGAGCCCTGGATATGAACGGGGCCTCATGCGGGACCTGCAGCTCAGTCGTATTTTACGTGTGAACGGATGCTCTTGTACGCCTTCTCCATGAAGTCGGGGTCGTCGATACGGATCTCGATGGCGCCTTCCGGGCATACGCTGGCGCACCTGCCGCAGGCGCGGCAGTACCCGCCTATCACCGCCCGGCCACCGTTGACCTCGATGGCCTGGATGTAGCAGTGTTTTACGCATTTGCCGCAACCGCTGCAGTTGTCCGTGACCGTCAGGCTTACGCCCTCCAGGCGCGGCTGCAGGGGGTCCAGCGACTTCAGGGGCACGTAGCGGGTATAACGGGTGACGCAGCAGCACTCACAGCAGAAACAGGTGGTGAGCATGCGCGAGCGGTCCTTGACGTCGAAGATGTAGTTGTCCGCCCTGACCTTTCCCACCACCGGAACCAGGCCGGCCTCGACGGCACGGCGGGCGTGTTCCTTCGCCTCCTCCACCCCCACCTCACGTCCCGGGAAGCGCTTGATCTCCAGGGCAGAATCCCCCATCATCAGGCAGCCTATCTCCACTGGATAGTGCTTGCAGCCGAAGCCTTTGCGGCAGCCGCAGTAGTCGATGATCACGCGGTGAGAGGCCTCCTCGATGAAGCGCTCGAGCAGCGCCAGTGGCAGGGGTACGTCGTCGGGCATGCGGATGCCGTCGTTGATGGGCAGCCAGCGCGCGTCGGTCTTGCCGCGCCTCAGCCAGGGATGCACGCGGTCGATCCCGGGGATCCTCAACGCGCCCTTGATCAAGGCCTCGCCGGTCCTGGCTTTCCAGCCTCCGCCCTTCTTCACCGCCACGGCCATCCCCCTCCGGTCATTTCGTCTCACGCTTGCCCGCATCGCTCGACCGGGCCTCGGTCCCCTGTGATTATTGCAGTATATCGCGTATGGTACTGATATATATACTGATTTCCCCACCTGGGGACCGGGGAAAGGCGGAGACATGACCAGAACCGCGCTGGCACAGATACCGCTGCGGCGCCTCGGCCGCACCGAAATCGAGATCACGCCCATAGGCCTGGGGACCTGGCAGCTGGCCGGGGGGAAGGGTTTCGACAGCCTGGTGTGGCAGGACGTGCCCGATGACGTCACCGACGAGATCATCAGCAGGGCGCTTGCCGGCGGCATCAACTGGTTCGACACCGCCGAGGCCTACGGTATGGGGCGCTCCGAGCGGCGCCTCGCCCTGGCCCTGCAGCAGGCCGGGGCGGGTGAGGGCGAGGTGCTGGTGGCGACCAAGTGGATGCCCTTCATGCGCACGGCTGCATCCCTGGGCAGGAACATCGCCGCCAGGCAGGAGTGCCTGCGGCCCTATCCAGTGGGCCTGCTCCAGATCCACCAGCCCATAGCCCTGTCATCGGTCAGGGCCCAGATGGAGGCCATGGCCGACCTGGTCGACGCGGGGAAGATACGCGCCGTGGGCATCAGCAACTTTCCCTCCCCCATGATGCGACGGGCCCATGCCGCCCTGGCCGCCAGGAGTATCCCCCTCGCCTCCAACCAGGTCAAGATCAGCCTGCTCAACCGCCACATCGAGACCAACGGCACCCTCAAGGCCGCGCGTCAGCTGGGCATGACCCTCATCGCCTGGTCCCCCCTGGAGATGGGGGTGCTCACCGGCAAGTTCCATAAGGACCCCGGGCTGCTCAAGAGCCGGCCGGCGGGCAGGCGGATGTTCATGCGCATGCGCATGGAACGGAGCCGCGATCTCATCAAGGCCTTGGAGGAGATCGCCGCCGCCAGCGGGGTTACAGCCGCCGTGGTCGCCCTGAGCTGGCTGGTTAATTTCTACGGCGAGACGGTGGTGGCCATCCCGGGGGCGACCAAGGTCAGCCAGGTCGAACAGAACCTGCAGGCGAACGAACTGAAGCTCTCCGAGCTGGAGATGGCCCGCCTGGACGAGCTCTCCACGAAGTTCAGGAGGTTGCTCCCCATCGGCAGGTAGATATGTAGACCATACCCGTCGCTAGTCCATTACAATAATGGGCAGCAGCGGCAATCGACCAAACGTCAGGGAGGTCGGACTTGGCGGAGAAAGAAACGGTGCTGGCGCTGGAGGCGAGCTACGACGCCGGGGTGCTGGCGCGGCGCATGCGGGAGGTCCTCGACACCTTCCCCCTCGAGCTCGAGGGCAGGAATGTGCTGGTGAAGCCGAACATGCTCGGTCCCTGGCCCGGCGAGAGCGCCATCATCACCCACCCCTTATTCGTGCGGGCCCTGGTGGACGTGCTCGAGGAGAGGGGCGCCCGGGTGCAGGTGGGAGACAACCCGGGCGTGCGCGGCTACGGCCGCGTCGAAAAGGTGTGGCGCAGCACCGGCCTGGAGGAGCTGCTGGGAGAGCGCCTGGTGAACTTCGCGGCCTCTCCCCGCAAGGTGACAATAGCGTCGCGCTTCCTCGACAGCACTTCCATCTCCTCCCAGGTGCTCGACTGCGACGTCCTCATCTCCGTCCCCAAGTTCAAGACCCACGTGAGCACGATCATCACCGGTGCCGTCAAGAACAGCTTCGGCTTCCTGGTGGGCGGAGAGAAAGCGCGCATGCACGCCGTGGCCCCGCGTTTCCGCGACTTTGGAGAACTGATGGTGGACATCTACCAGCTACGCGTCCCGGACCTGGTGATCATGGACGCCATAACGGTGATGGAGGGCAACGGCCCCTCCTGCGAGGACATCCGCGAGGAGGGCAAGATGCTCGCCTCGCGCAATGGCGTAGCCCTGGACACGGTGGTGGCCACGATGATGGGTATCGACCCCGCCAAGGTGCCGCTGCTGGTCGCGGCGGGCGAGCGCGGATTGGGCCCGGTGCGCCTGGAGGATATCGATGTGCGCGGACCGGCAGGGCCCATCGCCCACTTCAAGCAGCCCTCCACCGTGCCCCGCATGGCCTGGACGGCGCCCATCCAGGCCATGATGTTCAGGCTAGTCGCCCACCGTGCCCTGCGCGCCGAGCCGGGGCGCTGCACCGCCTGCCGTACCTGCGAGAAGAACTGCCCGGTCGGAGCCATCGAGGTGGACAAGGTGCCGGCCTTCGACGGCGCCAAGTGCATAAACTGCTACTGCTGCTACGAGCTATGCCCGGAGCACGCCATCATCCTCAACCGCTTCATCCGTTTCATGCAGAGGTGACCGCTGTGTCCCTGCCGCAAAATGACCTGCTTCCCTTTTGCTACAATGAGCGGGAGGAGACTACTGCTGAACCGCGGGGGTGACCTTGGAGGAGGACAGGCTGGAGGAGGCTTTCCTGGAGGCTCTCGACCGTGTCAACGAGAAGGAGCTGCAGGACAAGATGCGCGACTACCTCGAGCAGTACCACTCGCGTATCCAGCGCCTGGAACAGCAGGCCCTGCGTGACCGGCTGACGGGACTCTTCAACCGCCACTGCCTGGAGGACGAATTCGGCCGCATGGCCCGCAACCATACCGTCATCTCCCTGTTGATAATAGACATCGACTATTTCAAGTCCGTCAACGACCGCTTCGGGCACGATACCGGCGACCGTGTTCTGCAGGCCATGGCCACCTTCATCACCGATGCGGCGCGGGGCGACGACGCCTGCTTCAGATACGGGGGCGAGGAGTTCCTGGTGTTGCTCCCCGGCACCGATTCCCAGGGGGCACTGCGCTTCGCCGAGAGACTACGGAGCGTCATCGCCGACCGCACCCTGGAGATCTTTACCGTACCCATCACCGCCAGCTTCGGCATCGCCGAATCCCCCCGCCACTCCCGCCGGCTGGACGAGCTGCTGCACATGGCCGACCGGGCCCTCTACAAGGCCAAGCACGGCGGCCGCAACCGCACCGTGGTCTTCGAGGGAGATGCCGCCGTCACCGTGCCGCCTGGTGGCGCGGTCTCGCCCGGCCCCGGCGCCTCCCATCTGCCCCAGCAACCCACCGCATTCATCGGCAGGGAGAAGGAGCTTACGGAGATCGCCTCTCTCCTGGGAGAGGAGGACTGCCGACTCCTGACCCTGGTGGGACCAGGGGGCATAGGCAAGACCCGCCTGGCCCTGGAGGCGGCGATGCGAGCGGAGGGCGGTTATCCCCATGGCGCCTATTTCTTTCCCGGCTCGCAACTGTCGTCGCCACAGCACCTTGTCTCCGCGCTGGCCGTCTCCCTCGACTTCTCCTTCTACGCCGAGGGAGAAGCCCTGGCCCAGCTCCTCGATTTCCTGAGGGAGAAGAAGCTGCTGCTGGTCATGGATAGCTTCGAGCGTTTCATCGAGGAGGGCTCCTTGCTCCTGGCACGCATCCTGGAAGCGGCGCCCCAGGCAAAGATCATGGTCACCTCGCAGGAGCGGCTCAACCTCAAGGGCGAATGGATCCTGGAGGTCGGGGGCATGGACGTGCCCGACGACGAACGCGGTTTCAGTCTCACGGCTCCGGACGAATTCGACGCCATCAATCTCTTCCTGCACGGCGCCCGCCGGGTATATCCCGGGATCACTTTCACCATGGAGGAGAGGCCACTCATCGGGGACCTCTGCCGCTTCCTCGAGGGCATGCCCCTGGGTATCGAGCTGGCTTCGCCATGGATCCGCTTCCTCCCCCTCAAGGAGATCTGCGAGGAGATCGCCGGCAGCCTGGACTTCCTCTCCACCACCCTGCGCGACATCCCGGAGCGCCACCGCAGCCTGCGCGTGGCATTCGAGTATTCCTGGAACCTGCTGAAGCCGGAGGAGCGGCTGGCCTTCGCCAGGATGTCCGTCTTCCGCGGCGGCTTCCGGCGCGAGGCGGGCGAAGAGGTGGCAGGTGCCCCGCTGGCCCTGATCACCGCCCTCATGGACAAGTCCCTGCTGCGGCGCGGATCCAGCGGGCGTTACGAGATGCACGGGGTACTGCGCTCCTACGCGGGCGAGAAACTCGGCGAGGGCGCGGCGGAAGAGGAGCGTGTGAGAGACGCCTTCTGCAGCTACTATCTCCGCCTGCTGCAGGCCTGCGAATCGGAATACCTGCGAGCGCGCCAGGTCGAAGCCCTGGCCGCGCTGGAGGACGATATAGAGAACATCCGCGAGGCCTGGAAGATGGCGGTACAGGGCATGTGCCTGGAAGAGCTGAACCGCAGCGTATCATCCCTCTACCTATTCTATGACATCAAGGCCTGGCTGGAGGAGGGCGAGAAGCTGCTGGGTGAGCTGGTCGCCGCGGTACGCGCTTCCGCGGGCGAAGGCGGATTGCGGCGGCGCATCGAGGAGGAGCTGGTGGCCAGGGCCGTCACCCGCCAGGGATGCCTGGCCTTGCGCATGGGTATGCACGAAAAGGCCTCGGAACTCCTGGATGAGGGGCTGCGCATATTGCGCGGACTGGATATGCAGGAGGAGGTTGCCTTCAACCTCATCTTCTCCGGCATGCTCTCCGAGCGCACCGGCGATTACGCGCGCGCTTCCGGACTTTACCGGGAGAGCCTTGACATCTACCGGGAGCTGGACAACCGGCGTGGGGTGGCTACGGCCCTGCTCAACCAGGCCATCCACTCCGTCGTCGGCTACGAGGAGGCCAGGAAGCTCTACCTGGAGAGCCTGGAGATCTACCGTGAACTCGGCGACCTGCGGGGCATGAGCATCAGCATCAACAACCTGGGGGTGGCATGTTTCTACCTCGGCGAGTACGAGGAGGCCAAGCGCCACTACGAGGAGAGCCTGGCTATCGACCGGCGCCTGGGGGACCGCCGCGGTATCGCCATCGGCCTGGTAAACCTGGGGGAGGTTGCCGGCAAACTCGGCCGGAGGGAGGAGGCACGGGAGCTCTGCGGGCAGGGCCTGGAGGACTTCCGCGAGATCGGCGACCGTCGCGGCATGGCCAGCACCCTCAGCATCATCGGCCAACTGGCCATGGACCAGGATGACCCGGTGGAGGCGGCAAGCCGCTTTCGCGAGGCCCTGGCCGTCTCCGAGGAGATCGGCGCCGTACCCCTCTCCCTCAATACCATGGCCCAGATGGCCCTGCTGCTGGAAAAACGGGGGGAGAAAGAGCGCTCCCACGAGGTGATCTGCGGCGTCTTATCTCAAGAAGGGTGTGACGTGGAGACCAGGAACCTGGGTGAGGGGTTGCGTGACCGCCTGGCCTTCGAACTGCCTGCGCCCGCCTGCAAGCAAGTCGCGGACCGCGCCGGGAAGAGGTCCCGGGAGGACCTGGCCCGGGAGATGCTGGAGCGGTCGTGACCCGAGACTTACCTTCGATACGTACACGTGCGATGCACACTATCGAGAACGGGTATTTATGAACTCGCGGCAGAGGTCTACCCCCTGCTTGGGGTTGAGGGTCCAGGCGTCCGCGCCCACGTAGTCCCTGACCTCGGAGGTGGTCGGGCCGCCGCCGATGATCACGAAACACCCGTCCCGCAAACCGCTCTCGGCCAGGGAATCCACCACCTCGCGCATGGAATCGAAGGTGGGGGTGATGAGCGCGGACATAGCCACCACGCGGGCCCCGCTCTCCGACACCTCGCGCACGAATGCGTCGGGCTCCACGTCCACCCCCAGGTCGTGCACCTCGAAGCCGCCCACGCGCAACAGGGTGGATACGATGTTCTTGCCGATGTCGTGGATGTCCCCCCGCGGCGTCCCGATGACGGCCGCGCCCAGGATGGAAGCGGTCCCGTCCTCCGTCAGCATGGGCTCCAGTCGCGCCATTACCTCCTTGAAGATCTCGGCCGAGATGATCAGCTCCGAGAGGAAGTACTCGCCCGAGCTGTAGAGCTCCCCCACCAGCTCCATCCCCTCCCGGCACTCCTCCAGGATGCGCCAGGGGTCCGTCCTCTCCCCCACGGCCAGGTCCACCAGGTCCTCTATCTCGCCGTAGCGCAGCTTCGCGAAGGCCGCGGCGATGGCCCCCTCCGGCATGACTACCTCCACCACCCCTTTCTCTACCGTAGCCGGGGCGGGGAGCTTCGCGGTGCCCTTCTTTCCGCGGTAGGTCTTTCCCGTCTCCACCATGGCCCGCAGGTTCTCCGCCCTGACGTTCACCGGGCATTCGCACCCCGTGGTGAGCATGAACCCCCCGCCGTCACCTACCTCGTCGATGAGGCGGCGGCAGTAGGCCCTGACGCCGTCGGGGCTCCCCAGGGTGAGCAGCGCCGCGGGCACGTCACCGCTGATGCACATGTGCCCGCGCAGCAACTCCTTGGCCTGGAAGATATCGGTCATGCCGTCGAGGTCGCACACGCACCTACGCGCGGGGAGCTTCTTGAGATAGGGCAGGTTGATCCCCCAGTCGGTGTCGAAGTGCAGCCACGGCAGGATACCCTCGGAGACGAAGGCATCGACGTAGGCCGCGAGGAACGGCCACTCGAAGCGTTCGAAGACCTCCAGGGGATAGTAGAAACCGGAACCGCGCTCCAGCACGATGAAAGCGGCTTTCCTGCCGTTGCCCTCACAGACCCGGACGGCGTTGGCGATGAGGTCGCCGCAGGACGCGCGCATGGCCGCCTCCACCTTGTCGGGCACCTCGTGGAGGTCCCGGGTGAACTCCACCAGGGTGCGGCAGAGGGAGAAGGCCATCATCACCGAGTCCACGGCGACCCCCATGAAGACGGGCATGCCCTCCGCCTCGCAGATCCCCATGTCCTCGGTGTAGAAGCGGTTGGACAGCTCCTGCATGGCCACGAGCTTCTCCCACGATTTGCCGCTCATGGACTCGTAATACTCTTCCCAGTAGGCGTTCCAGCCCAGGGCGGCGATCTTGTCGTAGTCCTCGCGCGGGAAGAGTACACGCTCGTCTATCTGGTAGAGGGCGTCCTCCGGGAGTTGCCTTCCCGGGATGAGGTTGCGCACCGGCGCGCCGCAGAACTTTCCCGGCAGCATGGGGTAGTAGTAATTTGGCTTGGAACCGATGTCGTAGCCGAACTCGCGGTAGCACCAGATCAACGCCTCCCGCGCCCTGTCGTGGTCCATCCAGGCCTCGCCCTGCGTGATGCCGTAGAGGCGGGGAGCCGCTGTGACCAGGATGGGAAAGACGGGGTGGCGGTCCACCGGCTCCAGGGCTATGGCGGCCCGCATCCTCTCCTCGGCCTGCATGGTCTCACTCACTGGCGCCGCCCAGCTCTTCAAGGGCCTTGATGGAAGCCGTGGGCCCCATCGATATGTGGGTCATGCTGACGACCATGGCGATTCCCTGGTTGACGAGGGCCATCACCCAGTTGTCCCACACCAGCCAGATGAGGATATCGACGATGGTTATCACGCCCAGGCTGAGGGCGCGGTTGGGCCAGGCGCGGTGCGCCTTCTCGGCCTCCGCCTGGTGCTCGAGCACTTCAATGGCCCGGTTCAGGCGCTCCTCCCGGCTTTCCCACCTCCCCTCGTCCTCGAGCTCCGCAAGTTTCCCGGCAAGGGGGAAGTGGTAGAGGTTGAGGAAGCCGGCGATGCTGAAACCTGAGCCACGCAGTCCACGCAATTCAGATATCCACTGGCCCAGAAAACCCAGGGACACCAGGATCAGTATCCCGATGTCGGCCCCCCTCGCCTTCTCGTCTTTGACCGTCGCCACCAGGATGCTGAAGGCCGCGATGAGCACCACGTAGAAGATGGTGGTGCCGATGAAGTACTTCCTGGTCTTATCCAACGACTTCCTCAGGGCGGCCAGGACCGCCGCCAGCTTGTCGCCCTCGACCTTGACCGTATCTACCGCAGCCATCTCGTGCTCCTCTCCCTGGAGATCGTCACCGCCCGTTCTATGCGAAATCTTTCTATAGCCCCGCGGGCATACCTCTAAGGCGTTATGCGAAGCGGCCTGTTAGTGGGAGGATACCCAGGAAGTGATGGCGGTAAACGGTTCGGGGAGATACATGCCGCATTCTTCCACACAATAAAACAAGCGGAGATACGCGACCTCCGCTTGTTTGATCTCGAGCTCCCCTTGCCCCTGAGGCGCGGGGCTATGCTCTCAATAGCGGTACGAGCCTGAGCCCCTTGACTCGGTCCTCTTGGGCCTGGCCTCGCTCACGTTGAGCGGGCGCCCGTCGACGTCCTTGCCGTTGAGGGCGGAGATGGCGGCCTGCGCCTCCTCCCCACTGGACATCTCCACGAACCCGAACCCGCGGGAACGGTTGGTATTGCGGTCCATCACCACCTCGGCGGAATCGACGGTCCCGAACTCCTCGAACGCCTCCCGCAGTCCCTCTGAACTGGTCGTGTAACTGAGGTTTCCCACATATATCTTCAAAACTTTCACCTCCTTCGCCTAAAAAAATCCCGAGGATACGGTCTCCTCGGGAAGACGAAAGATCTAACCTGAAAACCAATACGCGAATATTATAACAGAAGCCAGCAGGTTTCAAACACCTTTCAATGCGAGATCATCCTGCCATTATTTTCATGTCTCTACAATGACGGTCTTTCCAACCTCCGCCCCGTGCGCCCCCGGTCAGCCCGCCCCGCCGGCTCAGTCGACCCCGATCATCACGTTGCTGGCCTTGATGATGACGTAGACGTCCTTGCCTTCGGACAGCCCCAACGCATCGGCCGAGGCCTTGGTGATGATGGACACGACCTCGTCGCCGCCGGGCAGCTCCACGGCCACCTCGGCGTTCACGGCTCCGGGGGTCACGGCTTTCACCTTTCCCTTGATGACGTTCCTGGCGCTGATCTTCATCACTCTACCTCCTGTCTTGCTTCTCGTTTCACCCTGTTTATTTTCCCCCTGAGAGACCAATTAAAACGGTAGGGATCCGGCCGGGCAGGTTCTGCATTCCGCTTCGCTGTCTCGCGAGAAATACCGGACCTTCACTCGAAGACGTAGAAGAGGTGCTGGTCATACGTGTCCACGCCGAAATCCCTTATCAACGACTGGGTATCCGGCTCGAAGAGAAACTCCTGCAGGTCCCGGGCTCCCTGGATGTTGGTGTCGGAATAGACCTCGGGATTGGTCACGATAATGGAATAGACGTTTAGCAGCCCCGGGTCGCCCTCCACCATTATCTCGAGGTCCAGCGCCTCGTCGAGTACGATGAAGGTGGCGCGGTCGGTGATGGTGTAGGCGCGCTCCTCTTCCGCCGTCCTCAGGGTGTAACCCATACCCTGGCCGCTCTCCTTATACCAGTCGCCAGCGGGCTGGATCCCCGCCCGCTCCCATACGCTCATCTCCATGGCGTGGGTGCCTGAGGCGTCGCCGCGGGAGACGAAGGGTTGCCCGGCCTCATGGATGCGGGTAAAGGCCTCCGCCGCGTCGTCCATGCCCTTGATGCAGGCGGGATCGGCAGAAGGCCCCACGATGATGAAATCGTTGTACATGACCTCGCGGCGGCTCTCGCCCAGGCCATCGTCCATGAACTCCTTTTCCGCCTTGGGCTCGTGGGTGATGGTCACGTCGGCTTCCCCCTGCCTGGCCATGAGCAGGGCGGCGCCGCTGCCCACGGCGATGGCCTTTACGCGGTAGGGGTACCTCTCCTCGAAGCGCTCGACCAGCACGTCCAGGAGGCCGGAATCGAGGACGCTGGTGGTGGTGGCCAGTATGAGCTCGCTGCGCTCCTCCTCCGGGACGGCCGGGGACCCGCATCCCCATACCCCGCCCGTGACGACCGTCGCCGCGAGCAGCAAGGCCAGCGCCAGGACGGGACGCACGCGCAAAGCCCTACCTCTCACCGCACTATCTCCATCCTGGTGATGCGGTGGACCCAGTAGAAACCGTCCTCGCTGCCGACCACCAGCCTAACCGGTCCCTGTTCTTCGGGCAGGGAGGCGCCGTCCTCCTCCCAGGCGATGATGGTATCAGGCCGCATGGCCATCTCGTAGCCCACCTTGGCCACGTAACCGTCCCATGCCTCCATCCTCAGTTCCGTGAAGGGCCCCGCGACACCGCTGCTGGCGAGGACATCGGAGAGGCGCGCTCCCGTCCATACGCCCTCCTCCTCCATGCCGTTGGACCTCACCAGCACCGTCCTCACGTCGACCACCGGCAGGGACTTGATCTTCTCGGTGTCGATGTCCGGGCGCTCGCCGGCCGTATCGGAGACCTCGATGGTCCGGCATTCCTCGTACATCCCCTCCAGCCGCTTCTCGCTCTCCAGGAAGGGGGAGGCCTTTTTCTCCTCCCCGCAGCCGCAGAGAGAAGCGGCAAGGCATCCCGCGAGCAGCAGGACCGCAAGTGCGAGCGCAGCCTTTCTCGTCATCGCTTTCCCTCCCGCCAGAAGAGATAGAGCAGGGGCATGACCGCCTTCAGCGGTTGCGCCTGTATCGCCGCCAGCACCATCCAGTTCGCGCCGAACGCCAGCGCCGCGTTCCCGCCCAATACCGCCGTGGCGGTGGTGCCGGGAGCGGTCGCGGCGGGATCCGGCTGCGCCTGTTCCCGCTCCTGGCCGTTGTCACCCGGACTGACGGGGGCGGGCTGCGGCGTCACCGGCGTTGGGGCCGGTTGGGGTTGAGGGGCGGGCTCGCTCACCGCGCCGTAGACCGCCAGCGATCCCGCGGGGACCTCGCTCTCCCCCGGGGGCCGCTCTCCGGCCGGCACTGGCTCCACCTCCACGGCGTAGACCATCCTGGCGCAGAGCGGCGTGTTCGGCTCGCCTCCCTGGTCCTTGCTGCCGGGCACGCTCTGCGGCACGATCAACCGCAGGGGCCCCTCATCGCCGACCAGGGGGGCGCCGTCCTTCTCGTAGGCGATGATGACCTTCAGCCCTCCAGGATATACCTTCCTCGCATCGGCCAGGCTCAGCGAGACCTCGTAGCCGTCCCTGGCGATCACCTTCACGCCGCTGGCCCCGGGGGCGAGGCTCATCCTCTCCTCGATCAGGTAGGAGAGGGGCACGCCCCTGTAGTCCGCCTCGTAATAGGTGAAGGGCTCCTGCGATTTCAGGAAGGTGTAGTGGCCCGCGAAGGCGGGCATGGCGGCCAGCTCCCCCATGGAGAAGATGCGGCTCCCGGGGCCGGCCTCGCAGACGCTGCCATGCGGCAGTGCAATGGGCGCCGCGGCCACCAGCGCGGCGGCGAGGACCACGGCGGCCACGACCTGTGAGACATCCCGCTTCCTCTTCTTGTCCGCCATGCGTGCGAGGATGGCCGCCGCCAGGACCAGGACGCCGGCCAGCAGGGCGATGACCGGATAGACCGCGGAGAAGGGATAGGCCGTGGGGACGTCGCCGTATATCCACACCTCGTCCACGGGCACCCGCGCCGCATCGGGCACCGCCACTTCCTCGCCCACGGGACCGATCTCGATGAGCCTGACGTTGGACACCCAGGAAGGCTTGTTGACCTCGTCCTCGGAGTACTGCGGCATCACCAGCCGCAGCGGCCCGGAACCGTCCGGCTCCGGCTGAAGGACGTTGCCGTCCATCTCCCACGCCAGCAGGGGATAGAGACCGGCCGCGTTGGGCTCCTTCAGTTCCCCAAGGGTCAGGGTAGTGCCGACCGCCGGCCAGAAGTAACCGTCGGGTGCGATGAGTCTTACCTCCGCCCCGTCCTCATCTATCCCCTGCTCCTCCAGGAATTCGAACAGGTCGACCCCCGTGAAACCGGTGTCCTCCACCGTCTGCCAGTTATTGATGCTGTGGTAGACGGCGGTGGTCGCGGGGAGGGAGAGCACCTCTTCGTAGGTGACTGCCAAATGGTCTTCCGCGCCCACCTGGCGCAGGAAGAACAGGGTCATGGAAGCGGCTATGAGGACCGCGGCCAGAACGAAAAGCATGAGCGGCTTTCTGCCCATGCACCCTCCTTTCCGAGCACGGGAGGCCCGCCCGTTTCCCGGCGGACCCTATCGGCCCCCCACCATGGCTCCCGCTTTAGGCCGAGGGGCTCGGAGAGCGCCTACACCGCTAACTCTTATAGAAGCCTGCCTCATTGTCAAGTAATGGAGCCGTGCATGCGCTGGCCTCTTACCCGAGTTCTCCTGGTTGGGCAGGAGGGGTGTACAGCAAGGGCAAACACCAGCGAGCGCGGCTTGACAATATGCGGCTTTGATGGTAAACAGGCACCGTACGGTTTTCCGAGCAGTCTGTCCTAAGGCGCAAGCTAAGGAGGGCTGCCGATAGGGTAGGATTGGAAACGGTCCTGCCTCCCGTGTTTGGAAAGGGAGACCATTAATACGGCCTTAGCGAGGCGTCCCTTCCGCATGGGGGACGCCCCCATTGTTTCAAGCCGTCCTTTTCCTGCGCGGGGAGGACGGCTTTTCATATGTGGGGGGGCGCAGGGGACATCAGGGCCCCTCTGGTGGGAGCTAGACGGAATGGGAGGAATGCAAATGCGCAGATATATTATCGTTTTCCTGGGTGTGTTGCTCTGCCTTACCCTGGGCACGCCCCTGCTCGCGGTCTCTTCACCGCCGGCGGAAGAGGTGGGATTCGAGGCGGACGCCGTTTCCGGCTCCTCCCCCAACTACCGCACCTTCACCGAGATGGACCTGAAATCCATAAAGCAGTATAAGCAGACGCTGAACGGGGACGGCGACATCGTGAGCATCTCCGAGAAGCTGGCTGGCGGCCACTATACCTGTTCCAAGAACTCCGATCCCTTCACCTACTTCGAGCAGGACTGGAAGGGAGTGGACCTCTCCTATCTGCTTGAGCAGGAGGTGGGCCTCAAGGACGGCACCACCGGTATCAAGGTCATAGCGGAGGACGGCTACGCCGTTACCCTGACCCTCGACGAGATGCGGGGCAACGGCAACCCCCGCGGCCTCCCCACCCTCCTCGGTTACATGTACGGGGAGCCGAGCGAGAACAACCCCAACGCGCCGGACGCGACCGGGGCTCCGTGGATTGACCCCCTCCCCGCCAGCAACGAACTCACCCATGAGGACGGAGGGCCCTTCCGGCTCATCCTCCCCCAGCAGGTGGAGGGACCGGACCCGCGCAACGAGAGCTACGACTCTCCCGCCGGCACCGGCACCCCCAACTGGAACAAGGCGGTGATGTGGGTGAGGGCCCTCGAGGTGCAACCGGTGCCGCCGGGGATACCCGCCCTTGACTACGAGGCCATCCCCCCTGGTGAGATAGTGGTCTACGGCAACATCCGAAACCGCAAGACCGTCACCGTCGATCAGCTCAAATCCATCAAACCGGTCGCCGCGACCTATGCCTGGGAGGACAGCAGCGGCGGCACGGGCGAGACGGTCTGCACCGGCATCCCCGTGGATTACCTGCTCGATGAGGTCATCGGCCTGCAGGACAGCGCGACCGACGTCATGTTCTTCGCGGCCGACGGCTGGGGCTTCAAGGACACCTGGACCCTGGACGAGATCAGGGGCGCCTACGGCGACGACGGGCTCAAGTTCATGCTGGGCTGGAACAAGGACGGGACGGACCTGGGGCCCGAACCGGACGACGACGGGCCCTTACAGTTGATAAAACCGGCTTATGAGGCCAACCCCTATACCCTGAGCAGGTGGCTGAAGTGGGTGCGCGAGGTGCATGTCCTGCCCCTGGGGGACGACCCGGGCGTGGACGAGACCGTGGTGCCCACCGACCGCATCATCGTCTGCGGCGACATCGACGCGGGTAACGTGCCCAACGAGTGGTTCTTCGCCGAGGGCTACACCGGCGCCGGCTTCGAGACCTATATCTCCATCGCCAACCCCAACAGCTGGCAGACCCGCGTTATCGTGGACTACTTTATCGAAGGCGAGACCCCACAGCAGGAGATCCTGGACGTACCAGCCCGCTCCCGCACCACCGTGAACCCGGTGAACACCATCGGGACAGGCAAGGCCTTCTCAACCCGGGTCGAGGGCTATCACGGTGACTCCATCGTGGTGGAGCGGGCCATGTACTGGAACGGCATGGGCGGCGGCCACTGCGCCTCCGGCGTCAACGCCCCCTCCAATACCTGGTACCTGGCCGAGGGCTGCACCTCAGGCACCTTCGAGACCTACCTGCTGCTGGAGAACCCCGGCGACGTGGCAGCCAACGTGGACGTTACTTACATGAAGGGCGACGGGGACCTACCGGGCACGCCGGTAGAGGTGCCGGCCCGGTCCCGCAAGACGATAAACCTGGCCGCGGACGGGGCCGGCGGTCTGGTCGAGGTCTCCACCATGCTGGAGTCGGACCAGCCGATAATCGCCGAGCGCGCCATATACTGGGACAACAAGCGTGGCGGCACCTGCGAGTTCGGCGTCAATGCGCCTTCAGATACGTGGTACCTGGCCGAGGGCGCGACCAGTAGCCCTTACACCACCTACATACTGGTGCAGAACCCCAACCCGACGGACGTCACCGTCGATCTGTCCTTCATGACCAGCACCGGCCTGCAGGAGCCCCCCGAGTGGCAGGACATACCCATCGCGGGGGGCACGCGGCGTTCCTTCAACCTGGTCGAACACGTAAGCGACTTCAACGTATCGACAAGGGTGGCCTCGGAGGGGGGCGGCGTCATCGCCGAGCGCGCGATGTACTGGAACGGCATGGCCAGCGGCCATGTCGCCCATGGCCAACTGAGCCCCAAGTTCAGGTCCTACCTGGCCGAGGGCTGTACCACCGGCGGCTTCGAGACCTGGGTGCTGCTGCAGAACCCAGGGCCATCGGATGCGGTGGTCTATATCACCTACCAGACGGAGAACGGGGCCATCGAGAGAGCGCCCCTGCCGGTGCCCGCCGGCGTAAGGACCAATGTAAACGTAGGTCTGGACGTGGGCGAGACGACCGACGTATCCACCCTGGTGCGCTCCTCGGCGCCCATCGTGGCGGAGCGCGCCGTGTACTGGAAGGGCCAGATAGAAGGGACATGTTCGACGGGATACTCGGCCTGGTAAAAGACCAGGTTTAGGTTTCCTCCCACACAATAAGGGGGGTCCGCCCCAGGACCCTCCTTATTGCATTCTCGCAGCGGCACGTCTAGGATCGACCCCGGCCCGTGCCACCTTCTCTTTCAGGGCTGCGCGAAGGTCACGTCCAGCCAGCCGAAGATGCGCTGGTGGGCCAGGAGCAAGGCGCCCATCTGTACTGGGACACGATGTAGTCGACCACCGGCACGATCACGTTTTCCCTGTCGTAACGGAAGGGTATGCCCTGCTCGCGGATGCCTCCCCCTGACCGGGACCCTCGAAGGTCAGGCAGTTGTATCCGCGCCGCAACGCGGCCGCCGCTCCCCCGCTGTAGAGCTCCTTCTGGGTGCCGTCGAACCCGGTCTGGATGATGATGGTTGGCCGGGAAGTGCCCGTGCCGTCAGCGGCATAGAAGTATCCGGGGAGGGCGGTGTCCTCGTACGGGATGCTGACGGGCTCCATGGGGGAGTGAACAATTGCGCGGCCCGGGCGAAGCAGTCCCTGTTCCTCGCGATGCTCTCCCTGATGCGCGGATCGGTGGGGTCGCCGTGCAGGTAGAACTCGGATGGCGTAATAGGTCGAGGCCCTCAGGTAGGCCTCGCGGGCGCTCACCTCGTGCCCCGCCGCCATGCCATCGTCCGCGATGCCCCGCACGCGCTCCGCCGTAGCGTACCACTCCTCGTACCAGCTGTTCACGTCGCCCTCGGTGATGCGCTCCGCGGTTGAAACTCACTCGCCTATGTCCGCATGTCCGCAGGCGATGCTCCCCAGGGCACGCATGAGCTGGAACTGCAACTCCGGGTCCGAGAAGACCAGGGTGGGGCCCTCCTGGCCGCTCGTGGCTTGCGGTCATTCGCGCTGCCACAACCCGCAACAGCGAGCATGGTGGCCAACATGGCGATGACCAGGATCGTCGGTAACCTTTTCAGCTGGATTCTCCTCACGGCCGTCCGCTTCTCGACTCATTATCATTTCGGTAGAAACGAGCTTCGAGACAATAGCCGTTATCTTCAAGAATAAGAAGACCCGGTAGAAAGAGGCCGGGGGGCTAGCTCCCCCGGCCTCATGCTCGGCTCCGGCCGGTTAAAGGGGCCTGGCCCGTACCGCCGCCGGGCCCCTGGCATTCCTTCTACTTCACGGTGAAGACCGCTCCCACCGAGGTACCACCCGGCGTGGTCACCTTGATCAGGGTGGGGCCCGCGGCCATTGCGGGCACCTTCACCTTTATCTGGTTGTTGGACCAGGATACGTACTGGGTCACCGGGGTGTTCCCGAAGGTCACCGTCGAGGTCTTGCGCCTGTCCCCGAAGCCGTTGCCTGTGAGGGTCACCACCGTCCCGGGGGCTCCCGACATGGGAGAGAACCTGGTGACGCGGGGCACAACCTTGAAGGGCATGAGGTTGGAACGGCCTCCAGTCGTCTCCACCGCGACGTTTATCGACCCGTAGGCCGCGGCCGGTACCTTGCACACGATCTCGTTGTTCGACCAGGACACGTAGCTGGTTACCTGGACACCCCCAAACCTCACGAAGGACGTGCCCTTTGTGTCCCCGAAGCCGCTCCCGCTGACGGTGACCACCGTCCAGGCCACGCCCGACTTGGGTGCCACCTTGGAGATAAACGGCAGCACGCTGAAGGGAACGGCGTTGGAGGTCCCCTTGTCGGTGGTGAGCGTGAGGTTGACCAGGCCGGCGGAGCCCGGCGGCACCTTGCATACAACCTGGGTATCGGACCAGGACTCGATGTACGCGGCGTTCACGCTCCCGAAGCTCACGAACGAGGTGCCCTGCGTATCACCGAAACCGACGCCGGTGATGGTCACCAGCGTGTTCGTCTTGCCCGCGGTGGGAGCTGCATTGGTGATCTCAGCGTAAGGCTTGAAGTTGGCCACCAGGGTGCGGTCGGCCTCGGCGGTGAAGGAGTAGTCCGCGTTGGTGGAGACCTCCGCTCCCCCTTCGGTCCAGTTGACGAAGTACCAGCCCGGGTTCGGTGTGGCCTGCAGGTTGACCGGGGTCCCGTAGTCGAAGCCGCCGCCGCCGCTGACCGTGCCCCCTTCAGTGGGATCGGCCGAGACGGCGATAGTGTAGTTGTTGATCTCGAAGAAGGCATCGATGGTGTGGTTGGCGGTGACATCGGTGAAGTCATAGGTGGTCACCGCGCCCACGCTCGAGCTGTCCACCTCTACGTCGGTTATGTGGTAGCCGGTGCTGGCTGCGATGTCGTAATGCTGGCTGCCCCCGAAGGGCACCGTGGTTGCGCCCAGGGGCGTGATGGTGCCGCCCGCGGTGGCGGACGACGTTATGGTCAGGTCGGGGAAGATGTAGCCGTACACCAGGACCTGGTTGTCCGGCAGCGCATCGACCTCCGGGCCGGTGAGCTCGGAGATCCCGGCCGGTAGCGGCTTGACCTCGACGGCCCGGACGTTCTGTACCCAGGCGGAGGCGTTGGAATCGCCGCTGCCCAGAGGGTTGTAATTGATATTGGTGGAACCCGGGCCCTCCACCGCCTGCGGCATCACCGAGCGGAAGGGCCCGGTGTCGTAGGTGGTCGGCGTCACCGGGGCCACGGAGGGAAAGCCCCCGGTGCCGTCCATGAGGCCGTTGAGGGCCAGCGGGTTGGTGATGCGCGTGCCGGAGAGGTAGCCCAGGAGGGTCTTCAAGCCGCGGGGGTTGGAGTTGCCCCGCATCTGGGCCATGGTGAGATCGGCGGCATAATAACTGTCCCCGCCCTGAATCTTGATGCCAGTGGCGGTGGCGGGGATGCCGACGTCGGTCTCCAGCAGCCACTGCAGGTCCACCCCCAGCCAGTCCTGCTCCCGGTAGGTAGTGGCGGCGTTCTGGGAGGTGTAATGCCCGCCGCTCTGGGTCATGGCCTTGAGGGCCGTCTCCGTGTACATCTTGGAGAAGACGATGAAGGGGACGGCGTTGGTGACCCCGTTCGGGACCATCGCGGTCACCTGGACGTTGCCGGTGGCTTCCGCGGGCACCCTGCACTTGATCTCCTGGGGGCCCCAGGAAGTGTAGCTGGTGGCCTGGACGCCGCCGAAATTCACGTAAGAGGTCCCCTGGGTGGTGCCGAAGCCGTAGCCGGTGATGGTCACCTCGGTGCCGGCGATGCCCACCTGCGGCGAGACGTCCGTGATGGACTGGGGCTGGATATTGCCGTAGACGAGGATCTGGTCGTCGGGGAGCGCGCCGAGTTCGGCTGCCGAGAGTTCCGTCATGCCGGCCGGCAGCGGCAGGACTTCGATGGCCCTGACCAGCTTCACGGACTTGCTCCAGTTGCCCGCGGTACCGGTGCCGGGAGGCGAATAGGCGGTGTTGGAAGAGCTTGGCCCCTCTATCGTCTGTGGCAACACCGAGCGGAAGGGGCCGTCGGCGTTGCTCACCAGTGTGTCCGGGGTCAACGGCGCGACCCATGGCGCCCCGACCGGGTCGGGGGCGTGGGGGTTGTCGGCGCTGGCCGTCGCGTACATGTAGGCGAGGAGGGTCTTGAGGCCGCGTGGGTTGCTGTTTCCCCGCATCTCGTCGAGGGTATGGCTGCGCCCGAATCCGTCATCGGCCTGGATCTTGATGCCGGTGGTACCGGGTGCGAGCCCTACTTCCGTCTCCAGCAGGTACGAGAGGTCAACTCCCTTCCAGTCCTGCTCGAAATAGGTATAGGGAGAGGAGCTCTTGGTGAGGGTGTAATGCCCGGAGAAAGTGGGCATCGACTTCAGGTAGGTCTCGGTGAAGACCCGGGTGTGGGGGTCGGGTGACGCCAGGGCGACATCCGGTCTTGCGGTCGGGCCGGCCAGCACGGCGAACAGCGTGCCCGCGCACAGGGCCAGCATCAGGAAGATTATCAGCGTTTTTCTCATGATGGACCTCCTCGTCTCTCGCTTCCCGGCGAAGTCATTCCCAGCGTGATGGTCCTCCGGAAGAGCGGTGGTGGGGAACTCGCCGCGCGCCAGTGAGAAGAGAGCTGACCTGAGAGAAAAACGCCTGTTGACGGCGTTAACTCCTCCAGCAAGCAGCTGAGGTCTTCCTTTCCAAGCACGGGAGGCGAGGCCGTTTCCAACCTGACCCTGTCGGCAGCTCTCCGTAGCCATGTGGCCTTAGGCGGAACTGCTCGGAAAACCTGCGATTCAGTGGGAAAATATCATGCGGGCACATACCTAGTCAAGCAACTGGACGGACCAAAGAACGAGCATACGACCCCTCATTGCGTCAAGGGGTGAAACCGGTGACGTCGTGTCCCCCGCTCCACTTGCCCAGGTAGTCGAAGTACATGGGGCGCTCGGCCACGATGGGGTCTTCGGACGCTATCATCACCGCCACTTCCCGGTCGGGTCCCACCACGGCGTTGACGCTTACCGTGGTGCGGGTGGTCGCGCCGATGGGCACGTCCTGCGGCTGGGTGGTGCCGTCCGGGAACATGTAGGTTATGTGGGCGGTGGTGGGAGTGTCCCCCGGGTTCATGAGGCAGAGGTACTCGTCGAAGAGGCCGGCCCCGGTGTAGCCCTCGGCGAAAAAGAAGGAGGTCTGGGGGGCGACGGCCCCGGTGACGTCGTGTCCCCCGCTCCACTTGCCCAGGTAGTCGAAGTACATGGGGCGCTCGGCCACGATGGGGTCTTCGGACGCTATCATCACCGCCACTTCCCGGTCGGGTCCCACCACGGCGTTGA